>JASLMY010000190.1 GCA_030746295.1 Alphaproteobacteria bacterium
CGGCGTGCCGGCGTTGGCACCGGCGCTCGAGGCATCGATCCGCTCAGCCATGGCCGTCCCCGTACAGGCGATCGGAATGCCAGCAGGCGGCCCAGTGCGCCGGCCGCTTCTCTTCGTAGGGCGGATATTCGGCCCGGCACTGCTCGTCGGCGAACGCACAGCGCGGCGCGAAAGTGCAACCGGGCGGCAGTTCTACCAGTGCCGGCACGATGCCGGGGATCTCCATCAGCCGCTCGCCCTCGGCCTGTTCCTTGCCCTCCATGATGGCGAGACGGGGCACCGAGGCCAGGAGGCCGTGGGTGTAGGGGTGCATCGGCGCGTCGAAGAGGGCGTGGACGCCGCTCTCCTCGACCTTGCGGCCGGCATACATGACGACGACGCGACGCGCCGTCTCGGCGATGACGCCGAGGTCGTGGGTGATCAGGATCACGGCGGTGCCGAGCTGTTCCTGCAACTCGACGATCAGGTCCAGGATCTGGGCCTGGATGGTGACATCGAGGGCGGTCGTCGGCTCGTCGGCGATCAGCACCTTGGGATTGCACGACAACGCCATCGCGATCATCGCCCGCTGGCGCATCCCGCCCGAAAGCTGGTGCGGGTATTCCTTCATCCGCTGGCGGGCCTCGGGGATCTTCACGAGCTCCAGCATCTCCAGCGCCTTCTCAGCCGCCGCCGCCTTGGAGAGGCCCTGATGCAGCAGCACCGCCTCGGCTATCTGATAGCCGATCGTCAGCACCGGGTTGAGCGAGGTCATCGGCTCTTGAAAGATCATCGAGATATCGTTGCCGCGGATCTCCTTCATCTCGGGCTCGGAGAGCGCCAACAGGTCGCGGCCGTCGAGGCGGACCCGGCCGCCGACGACTCGCCCCGGCGGGTCGGCGACGAGGCGCAGGACCGAAAGCGCCGTGACGCTCTTGCCGCAGCCCGATTCGCCGACGATGCCCAGCGTCTCGCCCCGGCGGAGGTCGAAGGAGACGCCGTCGACCGCCTTGACGATGCCGCCGCGGGTGAAGAAATGGGTCTGCAAGTCCTCGACTTCGAGCACACGCGCGGCCTCCGGCCCGGCCTCGACCGCCGACGAATTCTGCCCCTGGACTACCTCGGCCATCGACTCACCAAACCAGGAAACATCCGGACATGGCGGCTCAATTGCGCAGCCGCGGGTCGAGCGTGTCGCGCAAGGCGTCGCCCAGCAGGTTGGTGCCGAAGACCGCCAAGCTGATGGCGATTCCGGGGAAGATGACGAGCCAGGGCGCGGTGCGGACGTACTCGGCTGCCGATTCCGACAGCATCCGGCCCCAGGAGGGGTGCGGCTCGGGAATGCCGAGGCCGAGGAAGGAGAGCGAGGCCTCGACCAGGATGGCGGAGCCGAGCTGCGCCGTCGCCAGCACGATCAAGGGGGCGAGCGTATTCGGCAGGACGTGGCGTACCGCGATACGGGTCTCGCTCATGCCGGCGGCGCGGGCCGCCTCGACGAACGGCATCTCGCGCAGCGCCAACGTGCTGGAGCGGATGACGCGGGCCACGTTCGGCACCAGGGGGATCGAGATGGCGATGATGGTGTTCTCGAGCGAGGGGCCGAGTGCCGCCGCCATCACCAGCGCCATGACCAATAGCGGCAGCGCCTGCATGATGTCGACGACGCGCTGGATCACCAAGTCGACCCAGCCCAGGAGATAGCCCGACAACAAGCCGATGACGACGCCGAGGAGGCAGCCCAGAACCGTCGAGGCGACGCCGACGATCAGCGAGATCCGGGCGCCGTAGACGATGCGGCTGTAGACGTCGCGGCCCATGAAGTCGGCGCCCAGCCAATTGTCGGCGCCCGGCATCGCCAACGAGACTGATGCATTGGTGGTCAGCGGATCGTGCGTGGCGACGAGCTCCGCCAGCAAGGCGGCGGCAACGAAGACCACCATCAGGACGGCGCCGAAGGCGCCCAAGGGATAGCGCTTGGCGTAATAGCGGAGGGAAGACCACCAGCCGGTGGACTTGGCGCCCTCCTCTACCAACTCGCCGTCGTAACTGACATCGCCCACGGCCCGTTCTCCCGCTTAGTCCCTCGGCCCCATCAGTTGGCGTATTTGATGCGCGGGTCCAGCGCCGCATACATCAAGTCGACCAGAAAATTGACCACCACCACGATCACCGCGATGAACATCACCAGGTTCTGCACGATCGGATAGTCGCGCCACTGGATCGCCTCGACCAGGAAGCGCGCCACGCCCGGAATGTTGAAGACCGTCTCGGTGATGATCAGGCCGCCGATCAGGAAGGCCGCCTCGATGCCGATGATCGTGACCACCGGCAGAACCGCGTTCTTGAGGGCGTGGTGGTAGTTGATCGAATTGTCGGAGGCGCCCTTGGAGCGCGCCGTGCGGATATAATCCTGGCGCAGCACCTCCAACATGGAAGATCGCGTCAGCCGCATGATCAGCGCCGAGCTTCGAAAGCCGACGGCGGCCGCCGGCACGCTGTAGAGGAGCAATTCATCGAACAAGTTGTCCGGCGGCTCGGTATAGATCGGAATCGAGCCGAACCAGGAGACGAAGGCCATCAAGATCAACAGCGCCAGCCAGAACGAGGGGAAGGAAAGCCCGCTCAGGCTGATGACGCGTAGCGCGTAGTCGAGGCCGGTGTCCTGCTTGACGGCGCTGATCACGCCCAAGGGCACGCCGAACAAGATCGAGAAGCCGAGCGCCAGCAGGGCGAGCTTGGCGGTGATCGGGATGCGCGGCGCCAGCTCGTCGAGCGTCGGCATCTCGGAGACGTAGGAGAAGCCGAGATCGCCCCGCACGAGGCCGCTGATCCAGTGGAAGTACTGCACCGGAATGGGCTGGTCGAGACCAAGCTCGGCCTCGATCTGCGCCTTCTCCGCCGGGTCGACGAAACCGGCAGAATCGAACAGGATGTCGACGATGTTGCCCGGCACCAGGCGCAGCAGCGCGAAGATGATCACCGACATGCCGAAGAGCGTCAGCAGCATCAAGAGGAAGCGCTTCACCATATAGGTCGTCAACGCACGCCTCCCCTACGGTGGCTCACCCGATGGTGCATCCCGGCCCTGCCAGACGGTCGCCGGTACCGGCGGGACGCGAGGTCCCGCCGGTTCCGTTCCCGAAGCGACGACTACTTGTCCAGCCAGACGTCTTCCATGCGCCAGCCGTTGTAGACGCTGTTCATCATCGTCGTGAAGCCCTTGACGTAGGGCTGCCAGCAGGTCGCGTTCTTGCCGTGGAAGATGATCGGCCGGGCCACGTCCTCCTGCAGCTTCTTGTCGATCTGCCAGACCAGCTTCTTGCGCGCCGCCTGGTCGGTCATCATCGACTGCTTGTCGAACAGCTTCTGCAGCTCGGGATTGCAATAGCCGGTGTAGTTGCGCTGCGAGCCGCAGGAGTAGTTCTCGTAGAGGTTCGCGTCCGGGTCGTCGACGCCGACGCCGGTCAGGTTGAGGCCGACCATGTAGTCCTTGCGGGCCACCTTGGCGTGCCAGTTGCTGGTCTCGACCGTCTCCAGCTCGGCGTCGATGTAGATCTCCTTCAGGTGGTCGATCAGGATCACCGCCGGGTCGCGGTAGATCGCGATGTTGCGGGTCGAGACCTTGACCTTGAGCCGGTTATCGGGGCCGTAGCCGAGCTCCTTCATGAGAGCCCGCGCCTTCTCGCGGTTCTGGGCGACATCGCCGTAGCCCGGCACCGTCTTCAGGACGTCCTCGGGCATGCCCCAGACGCCTGCCGGCGGCGACATCATGGCGCCGCCCTGGATCGCGTTGCCCTCGCTCAGGATGTCGATGAAGGCCTTGCGGTCGAGCGCGAGAGCCATCGCGCTGCGGATCTTGGCGTTGTCGAAGGGCGGCTTGTCGCGGTTGACGATCAGGTTGGTGCTGACGTTGGTGGTGCGCAGCTCGCAGACCGCGTTCGGCGCCTGCTGCTTGACGTCCTTCAAAAGCGGCACGGTCACGTCGACGTTGAAGGTCAGGTCGAACTTGCCGGCGATGAAGGCCAGCACGCGGGTCGAGCGGCTCTTGATGATGGTCCACTCGATGCCGTCGAGATAGGGCCGGCCCTTCTTCCAGTAGTTCGGGTTCCGGGTGAACTTGACGTGCTCGTTCTGCTTCAGCTCGACGAACTTGAAGGGCCCGGTGCCGACCGGGTGGGTGCGCATCTTCTTCGGCGCCACGTGGCAGGGGTAGACCGGGCTGTAGCCCGAGGCCAAGAGCGCCAGGAAGGCCGGCTGCGTACGCTTCAGGTGGAAGGTCGCCTCGTAGTCGCCGTTGGTCGAGACCTTGTCCAGGTTCTTGTACCAGGATTTGCGCGGATTCTTGCGCAGCTTGCCCTTGCCCTTGCCCAGGATCAGGTTCCAGGTGCAGGCCACGTCCTTGGACGAGAACGGCTTGCCGTCGTGGAACTTGACGCCTTGGCGCAGCTTGAAGGTGAGGCGGGTGAAATCGTCGCTCCAGGTCCAGCTGGTGGCGAGGTCGGGGACGATCGTCTCCAGGCTGTTCTGCGCCTTGTGCTGGTCGTACATGACCAGATTGTTGAAGACCCCCATATAGGGCGACACCGTCGAGTTGGTCGCCTCCTCATGGATCGAGCCGCTGGGCGGCGTGCCACGGTGGTAGGGCTTCAGAATGCCGCCGCTCTTCTGCGCCAGCGCCGCCTCGGCGCCAAGCGCCAGGGTGAAGAGCGCCGCCGCCGTCAATGCATAGATTTGTGGTCTCATAGTCGTCCTCCCTATTCGTTCTTGGCATCGAGTATGCGTTAGCGCTTGGGCCTACGCAACGACTTCGGGCACCGCCCCCACTCAGGCGACAAGCGCTGCGCCCTTCGCAAGCGCGGCGAGGTTGGTCTTGGCCACCGCCGCCCGCTGGTAGCGCTGGATCGCGGTCTCGAAGGCCGGCAGCGGAAAGAGGCCGGCCATCCGCAGCATCGCCGCCAAGGCGACGACGCCGATCGAGAGCCGGTCCACCTCGCGGGCCGTCTTCGCCAGCGGCAGGGACACGACGCGGGCTGCCGTCTCGGGCAGCGTCAGCCCCTCGTCGGCGATCAGCGTACAGGTCGGTGCCAGCTTGCCGATCCAGGCCTTGGTCTTCTTCAAGCCGTCCTCGGAGAGGACCAGGAAGTAATCCGGGGCATCGATCGCGGTGTAGGCGATGGGCTCGGGCGAGAGGTTGATCTCCGAGACCGAGTGGCCGGTCATGATGGTGATCGGATAGTCGTCCTTCTGGGTCGCCTGGAGGCCCGACAGCATGCCGGCGCGGGCAAAGCCGGTGGCAGTCGAGCGTACCTTCTGGCCGGCGCTGCCGGCGATCACGATGCCGGTCTGGCGGTCGAGCGCGTGGGCGAATTCGGGCTCGATGACGACGCTCCGGTCGCGCTTGCGTCCCTCGGCCGCCTGGCGGCGGTACTCGGCGCCGAATTCGGGCCGCGGGCGGGCGGCGAGCTGGCCCACCTGCATGCCCGTGCGCTCGGCGAGGGCATAGAGCTCGCGCTTGTTGAACTCGTTGTTGGGCAGGTAGTAGGCGGTGCAGAGCTCCCAGACGTCGAGGAGGGCGAAGCCCGGATGGCAGATCGCCTCGACGATGCGCTCGGACAAGTCCTTGTCGTAGCCGATGCCGCGAAAGGCCCAGCCGGCGCCGGCACCGATCGCGGTGGCGCAGATGTCCATCGCCCCCTCGATATTGCCGGCCGGCGTGGTCGCGGTCCGGCTGCCGGCGGGCGTCGTCACCGAGTGTTGGCCGCCGGTCATGCCGTAGTTGAAGTTGTTGGCGACGATGAGGGTCAGGTCGAGGTTGCGCCGGGCGGCGTTCAACAGGTGCGTGCCGCCGATGCCGCAGCCGCCGTCGCCGATCAGCACGATCACCGTCAGCTCCGGGCGAGCGAGCTTGAGGCCGGTAGCGTAAGTCAGCGAGCGGCCGTGCAGGCCATGAAAGGCATTGGTGACGAAGTAGCGGTCGGCAAGGCCGATGCAGCCGATGTCGGTGACGATGACGACCTCGTTCGGCGCCGGCTGTAACTCGACCAGCGCCCGGTCCAGGTCCTTCAGCAGGCGGTCGTGGCCGCAGCCGGGACAGAAGGGCAGCGGGCCGACGGCGTCGGTCATGTAGCTTTGGATCGCCGTATCGCTCACAGCAGGCCTCCTTGCTCGATGATCTCGGCCGGCGAGATCAAGGTGGTATCCATCTTGTTGACGCCGACGACCGAGACGCCGGCCGGCGCCAGGCGTTCGACGTCGAGGATGTACTGGCCGAGGTTCATCTCCGGCACCACGACCTTGTCGACGCCCCGGAGCGCCTCGGCGATCGCCGTCTCCGGCACCGGAAAGAGCGTCTTCAGGACCAGCGAGGAGACCTTCCGCCCCTTGGCGCGGGCCCGGGCGACGGCGACGTCGGCGGCGCGCGAGGTGACGCCGTAGCTCACCACCAGGGTGTCGGCATCCTCTTGAGCGTCGTGCCGGTAGAGCGCGATCTCGTCGCGGGCGGCCTCGATCTTGGCGGCATAGTGCTCGATCATCTCCTGGATCAGTGCCGGGTCGGCGGTCAGATAGCCGTCCTTGCCGTGGGTCGAGGTGGTGTACTGGGTGATGTGCTCGCTGCCCATGTCGGCGAGCGCCGGCACCTCCTCCAGACGCTCGAAGTAGTGCGGCTGATAGCCGGCGCCGCTTTCGGGCCGGCGCCGCTCGACCGGCGGCGGCAGCGCCACAGCCGCCAGATCGACGCTCTCCTGGGTCAGGCCGATCTCCTTGCTGGCGAGCAGGAAGACCGGGCTGCGGTACTGTTCCGCCAGGTTGAAGGCCCGGAAGGTGAACTCGTAGGCCTCGGCCACGGTGGCCGGGCTGAGGGCGATGATCGGCAGGCCGCCCGAGGTCACCCAGCGGGCGAACTGGATGTCGCCCTCGGCCCCCTTGGTCGCCGAGCCGGTGGCCGGACCCTGGCGCTGGACGTCGACGATGACGAGAGGCGTCTCACCCATGATGGCGAGACCGATGTTCTCGCTGTAGAGGCTGATGCCGGGGCCGCTGGTCGCGGTCATCGCCTTGGTGCCGGCCATCGAGGCGCCGATGCAGAAGCCGATCGAGGCGATCTCGTCCTCGGCCTGCATGGCGACGCCGCCGACCTCGGGTAAGAGCTCCAGCATATATTGCAGGATGCTCGAGGCCGGCGTGATCGGATAGCCGGCGAAGAAGCGGCAACCGGCCCGAATCGCGGCCCGCGCGATGGCCTCGTTGCCGTCGATGAATTCCAGGCCCATGGGCGACCTCTCGGCTTTCCGAGGCCTGGGGCCGACGCCGCGGCCTCTCCATCGCCATTCTACGCGCCGAGAGGGCGGCGTGGGAATGCCTCGCCGCGGATGCCACACCGTGCGCCGCTTGCCCCACCGGACCGCAAAGGGCATTAACCTATCGACGGCGTGAGTTCCACAGGTTGGGAAACGATGCCCGCAGGCGACGCGCTGGAAGAACGAATCGCCGCGTGGCGCGGCAGCGGCGAGGCTTCGCCGGTGCCGGTGGTGATCGCCGGCTCGGTGACGCGAGATCTGGTCCACCGTCAGGGGCGGACGACGGCACAGATCGGCGGCACGGTCTGGTATGCCGGCCTGACGCTCAGCCGCCTCGGCTTTCCCGTCCGCGCCGTGACCAGATTGGCGGCGGGCGATTCCGAGATCGCCGCCGCGCTCGCCGAAGCGGGCATCGAGGCGCGAATTGCGCCGTCCAAGGCGACCACCGTCTTCCACAACATCTATGGCGGCGGCGGACGCGACGACCGGCGCCAGGTCGTCGAGGCGGTGGCGGCGGCGATCGCCGGCGATGCGCTCGCCGCCGCCGTCGAGCCGGGCGGGCTCTGCTACCTCGGGCCGCTGCACCCCGACGATCTGTCCGCCGAGGCAGTGGCGGTGGCGGCCGGCCTCGAGGCCACGCCGGTTGCCGTCGACGTGCAAGGCTACACGCGCCGGATCGTCGAGGATCGCGTGGAAGCGGCCCTCGCGCCGGGCCTGGCCGAGGTCCTGAACTTCGCCGACGTCGTCAAGGCCGGCGCCGGCGAGGCCTGCCTGATCGCCGGCGCCGCGACACCGGCGGATGCCGCAGTGCGCCTGGCAGAGGGGCGCGAGACGACCGAGGTCCTGGTCACCGACGGTGCCCGGGGCGTCCATCTGGCGATCGGCGGCAAGATCCATCGCCAGCCGGCACCCGCCCTGGCCGATGTCGATCCAACCGGGGCCGGCGACATCTTTCTCGCCGCCTACCTCGCCGGACGGCTGATCGGCGAGCCGCCCGAAAGTGCCCTTCGGCTCGCGGTCGAGCACGCGGCAGGCCGTCTGGCCGACCCCACGGGGCGCCGCCGCCTGGCCGTCTGAGCGAGGCCAATCTACGCGTCGCAAATAACCCCAAAATAAAAACAAATATAAGCTTGTTTCGCTATAGTAACGAATAAAGAACCAATTCAGACCCGCTCGGCGGTGGGGTCGTGCGGTCGACGGTGGCCCTCACCGCTGATCGGCCCGAGCCCCTGTCTGGGGCTGGCTTTGCGGCCAGTATCGGGAGGAAGAATTGGCCTCAAATCGGCCCAACCGGCGATTCATGTTATTGTATGTTCAGCACCAGTCTGTTACTATATCTTGTATTCTCATCTCATTCGGATGGTTTTGGAGCTGAAAGGGCACGAGCATGAGCAGAGCCGCCTTTATCGAGAACGTGGCCAAGAAGGGCAAGATGAGCAAGGCCGAGGCCAAGCGAACGGTCGATCTGGTCCTTGGCGAAATCGAAGCCGGCCTCAAGAAATCCAAGAAGGAAGGCCGCTATACTATCGGCAACTTCGGGACCTTTTCCGTTTCCAAGCGTGCTGCCCGCAAGGGACGCAACCCCAGGACCGGCGAGCAGATCCGGATCAGGGCCTCGAAAGTGCTGAAGTTCAGGCCGGCCGCGAAGCTGAAGAAAGCCGCCGGCGTCTGAAATCGGCGCACCTTCGTCCCGACTCTCCTAACGTCACCATTGGCGTCATCGCGAGGCGGCGCAGCCAACGAAGCGATCCAGGTTCTCGGCATTCAACCTGGATCGCTTCGCTTAGCTCGCGATGACTCCGGTGGAGTTCATTGCTTGAATCGCCTAGTCAGCGAGGCGGCACCAGGCGCCGTTGCGTCGTAATCTATCCTAGAACAGCCGGCCGCTGGCACGCCGCGCCCCCTCCGACAGGGCCGCCAGCTTGGCCCAGACGACGTCCTCGGCCACACGGCCCATGCCGGCCGAGGTGTCGAAGCCGCAGTCGGTGGCGGCGATGACGCGGGCAGGATCGCCCAACGCCCGGGCGATCCGCTCCAACCGATCGGCCACCAGGTCTGGGTGCTCGATATAGTTGGTCGTGGTGTCGATGACGCCGGCGACCAGCAGTTGATCGTCCGCCAGAACGTCGCCCGCCAGCGCGCGGTATTCGTGCGCATGGCGCGGGTTGGCGAAGGGTAGGACGAAGGCGCCGACGTCGGCCTCCAGGAGCTTCGGCAGGACCTCGGCCAGCGGCACGTCGCAGTCGTGCGGGCCCTCGTAGTTGCCCCAACAAACGTGCAGCCGGACCCGGTCGCGGGGCACGTTTTCGAGCGCGCGGTTCATCGCCGCCACCACCGTCTCGACGAAGCCCAG
>JASLMY010000191.1 GCA_030746295.1 Alphaproteobacteria bacterium
GGACCTCGATGACGTCGAGCAGCGAGAGGTCGGCGGCATCCAGCAGCACCAGCGTGTGCGGCAGGTAATTGGCCGCCGCCAACACCTTGCCGTCGGCCGAGATGGCGAGGTTGCGGGTGTTGATGCCAGCCCGGACCTCGGCCACCAGGTCGAGGCCATGCAGGTCGTACTTGGCGATCCAGCCGTCGCGGGAGGCGAAGTAGACGAAGCGGCCGTCGGGCGAGAATTTCGGACCGCCGTGCAGCGCGTAGCGGCTCTGGAAGCGGGTGAGCGGCATCAACCGGTCGCCGTCCAGGATGGTGACGTGATGGTCACCGCTCTCGACCACGACGAAGAGGTTCAAGGGGTCGGCACCGTGCGTCGGCGCTGCCGGCAACTCGGCGACCGAGCGATAGAGAACACGGCTGTTTCGGATCTCGGCCGCGGCCCAGCGGGGCGGCACCGCCGGCGGCCGATAGACATAGGCCACCACGGCCGCGATCTCGGCCTCGCTCAAGGTGCCGGTGAAGGGCGGCATCTGGGTCTGCGTCCGGCCTTCGGCGATGACCCGGAGCGCCTTTTTCTTCCGCAGGCGGCGAAGCGATTCCGGCATCAGGGCCGGCCCCTGCCCGCCGAGCCGCGTCGCCCCGTGACAGTCGGCGCAGTGCGTCTTGTAGAGTGCGGCGGCGTCGATGGTCTCGGCCGACGCACCGCCCGCCAGCAGCAGAAGACCGAGCGCGACGGCGCTAAACGCTCGCAACGGCCCGTCTCCGCTTGTAGGGCGTCACCTTGACGCGCGCCTCGCCGCCAGTGACGCCGATCTCGGCGTCGCTCAAATAGCAGCCCGGGTCCTCGGCCCAGGCATCGCCCGTCACCTGCAGCGCCCTGACGCGCGTGTTGCCGCCGCAGATGTCGAAGTATCGGCAGGCGCCGCAACGGCCCTTGACCTGGCGCGGCCGCTGCTTCAGGCCGGCCATGATCGGGTCGGAGGTGTCCGGCCAGATCTCCGAGAACGGGCGCTCGCGAACATTGCCGAGGCTGTAGTCCCACCACATGGTGTCGGGGTGGACGTTGCCCAGGTTGTCGATATTGGCGACGTTGACGCCGGTGGCGTTGCCGCCCCAGGCCTCGAGCTTGGCTTGGATGTGGTCCGCAAGCTCGGGGAAGCGCCGACGCACCCAGAACAGCAAATAGACCCCGTCGGCATCGTTGTTGCCGGTGACGAACTCCTTCTCGACGCCACGGGCGGCGTAGTCCCAAGCGGTGTCGAAGAGATAGTCCATGGCCCTGCGCGTGGTCTCGAAATGAGCGTCGTCGGCGCGGTTCTTGTTGCCGCGCCCGGCGTAGTTCAGGTGCGAGAGGTAGAACTTGTCGACGCCCTCGCGCTCGGCGAGCGCGATGAGGTCGGGCAGCTCGTGCGCGTTGTCGAGCGTCATGGTGAAGCGCAGCCCGACCTTGATGCCGGCCTCGCGGCAGCGCCGGACGCCGCCGAGTGCGGCGTCGAAGGCGCCGTCGAGACGGCGGAAGCGGTCGTGCGTGGCGCCAATACCGTCGAGGCTGACGCCGACGTAGTCATAGCCGACCTCGGCCAGGCGGGCGATGTTGTCGGCGCCGATCAGCGTGCCGTTGGTCGACAGCCCGACGTAGAAGCCCATCGATTTGGCATGCGCTGAGAGCTCGAAGATGTCGGGCCGGAGCAAGGGCTCGCCGCCCGAGAGGATCAGCACCGGGACGCGAAAACGCTTCAGGTCCGCCATCACCTCCAACACCTCGTCGGTCGCCAGCTCGCCCGGGAAATCGGTGTCGGCGGAGATCGAATAGCAATGCTTGCAGGTCAGGTTGCAGCGCCGAATCAGGTTCCAGATCACCACCGGACCGGGCGGGTCGCGGCGCGGGCGAAGCGGCGTCGGCGATGCGATCTCCTGCATGAACTGGCTGATCCGGAACATGACCCCTTCTCCCCCGTCAGCGGCCGAGCCTCAGGCCCGTCTTCTTCAAGATGGCCGTGCTGTAGATGATATCGTGCTGCTGGCAGGCCTCGCCCAGCAGCTCCTTGATTCGGGCCACCTTGGCCGTTACCTCGTCCCGGTCGCGACCGTGCACCATGGCGAAGAGGTTGTAGGGCCAGAGCGGCAGGCGGCGTGGCCGTCGGTAGCAGTGGCTGACGAAGTCGAGGCCGCCGACGGCGGCGCCCAAATCGTCGACACGGCCATCGGCGACGTCCCAGACCGACATGCCGTTGGCGGCATAGCCGAGCGCGTAGTGGTTGGGCACGGCACCGATGCGGCGGATGATTCCGCTCGCCAGCAGGCCTTCGAGACGGTCCATGACCTCCGCCGGCGTCAGCCCCAACTGCTCGGCGATGGCGTGGTAGGGCCTCGGCGTCAGGGGCAGACCTCCTTGCGTCGCGCGAACGAGCCGTCGGTCGATGGCGTCGAGCGGCGGCTCGTCCGGCATTTGAGTGGCTTCGCTCATGCCTCCAACCTCAGCTCCAGGAAGTACTCGGCCTCCTTGGGCAGGTCGAGCACTTCCAGCCCCGTCGCCGTCGCAATCTCCGCCAACACCTCGGCGATACGATCGGGCGTCTCCGCCGCGACCACGAACCACATGTTGAGCGCGTGCTCGCGGGCGTAGTTGTGCGCCACCTCTTCGAAGCCGTTGACGATCTCGGTCACCGCCTCGAAACGCACCGCCGGCACCGCCATGGCGGCGAGGGTGACGGCGCCGCCCATCGCCTCGGCATCGTAGAGGGGGCCGAAGCGCGTCAGGACACGAGCCTCCAGCAGCCGCTCCAGGCGGGTAATGACCTCGGCCTCGGGCAGGCCCAGGGCCCGGCCGACCTCGGCGAAAGGCGCCTCGGTCACGGGAAAGCCGCCGTGCAGTTGGTTGACGAGTGCGCGATCGGTGGCGTCCATCAGCCCATTCTCTCGGCAACAGGTGCGGCATAGCAGGCGCCGCGCTGCTTGAAGCGCCGCCGGCTGAAGAGGATCTCGCGTGGCACCGCCTCCAGGTCCGTCGCCGCCGCCGCCTCATCGACCAAAGCCTCGACCGCCGGCCGGTCGCGGCCGTGGATCATGGTGAAGAGGTTGTAGGGCCAATCGGGCGGACGGCGCGGCCGGCGATAGCAAAGGGTGACGAAGGGCAGCTCGGCGAGGCGTCCGCCGGCGGCCCGGACCGCCTCGTCGGCGATATCCCAGACCACCATGGCGTTGGCCTTGTAGCCGAGCTCGTGGTGGCGGACGACGACACCGAAGCGGCGGATCAGGCCCGCCGCTTTCATCTCGGCCAAGCGCTCGATCACCGCCGCTTCCGAAACGCCGAGGCGCCGGGCAACGGCGGCATAGGGTGCCGGTTCCAGCGGCAAGCCGTCCTGGATCTCGGCCAAGAGCCGGCGGTCTTGTGCCGTCAGTCCCATTGCAGCGGAAACCCCAGATCGAGGCGATAGGCCTCTTCCAGCGGCAGCGACATCGGTGCCAGCCCGGTCGCCGCCTCGATTTCGGCCAGCACCGCCTCGACCCGCGCCCGGTCCGGCGCTGCGACGACGAACCAGAGGTTGAAAGCGTGCTCGCGCTCGTAGTTGTGGTTGACCTCGCCGAAGCGGCTGACGATGCCGGCCACCGCTTCCAACCGCTCGTCCGGCACCGCCATGGCGGCGAGCGTGCTCCAGCCGGCCTCATGCGGCGCCAGGGCCGCGCCGATACGGGAGACCAGGCCCTGCGCCTGCAGCCGGCCGAGCGCCTCGATCACCGTCGCTTCGTCGCTGTCGAGACGGCGTGCCAGCTCGGCATAAGGCCTCGGCGCCAAGGGAAAGTCGTGCTGAAAGTCGTTCAGGAGCCGGCGTTCGAACTCGCTCAGCTCGGCGACCCGATCGACCGCCTCTCCCAGCACCAGCGTTTCCGTGGCCTCCGCCATGGCTAGAGGCCGATCCGGTTGGCGCGGGCGGTTAGGAAGATGCCGCTCGGCTTGGCCACGGGTATCGTCGCCAGGCGCTCGAAACTCCGGGTGTCGTAGACGTCGACCCGATCCTCGTCGCGGACCGAGATCCAGACCTGCTCGCCCCGGGGCGTGAACTCCATGTGCAGCACTGCCTTGCCGGGGCGGAGCGTCTTGACGATCTTGCGGCTGGCGACGTCGATCACCTGGACGACGTCGTTCCTTGGGTGCGCGAAGTTGACCCAGACCTGGCGGCCATCGGGGCGGGCGACGGCGAAGACCGGCTGGCCGTGGACCTTGATCCGGTCGACCTCGCGCCAGCTTCCCGGTGCCACCATCAGCAGCTCGTGCCGACCGATGGCGGGCAGAAAAAGCAGGTCGCCGGCGCTGGCCCAGCCTTCCAGGTGCGGCATCTTGTAGACCGGCAGCGGCGCCTCGCCGCGGCCATAGCCGTCCAGGATCCGCCTGGGGCCTGCCTTCAAATCCCAGAGGTCGAGCAGCACCAGGCCGTCCTCACCGAAGAGGCCGGCGATGTAATAGCGGCCGTCGGGCGTGATCAGGCCGTCATAGGGGCGGAGCCCGACGTCCTCGAACTTCGTCAGTTTGGGCGCTGCGGGGTCGGCGAAGTCGGCGACCCAGATCTCGCCCGCATCCCAGAGGCTGAAGACGAAGCGCTGGCCCGGCGCGTCGACGAGACCGACGACCTTGGAGCGGGTGCCGTCGCCGTCGTAGACGGCGGCGAGGTCGGCGACCGGCGCCAGGGTCTTGGCATCGAAGACCTTGACCCCGCCCGGCTTGTAGTTGGAGACCGCGACCAGGCGGCCGTCCTGGCTAATGGCACCGCCGATGCTGTTGCCGGCCTGGACGACGCGCTTGACGACCCGGGCCTCCAGCAGGTCGACCATGGTCAGGCCGCCGTCGCGGCCGAAGAGGTAGGCATAGCGGCCATCGCGCGAGAACACGGCCGAGGCGTGGCTGAGATCGCCGAGGCCCGAGACCCGGGCCAGTGCTGAGCGGTGGGTGGTCTCGACGATCCGGATCTCGCCGCTGGCACGGGCGACGACGAGGCCCAAATCGCCGGTGCCGCGCAGCGGCACCGCTGGGCAGCCGGCCAACACCAGCACCGAGAGGCCGACGGCGGCCGCGCGCAACGCCCGTCGTTCACGAGTCATCGTCGAGCCCCGCCTTCAGGCGGCGGACCAGCCATTCGGCCTCGCCGCGAGAGATCTCGAAGGCCCAGGGCGGCATCGGCGTGCCGGGAATACCGTCGAGGATGACGTCGACCAGATGCGCATCGTCGCGCTTGGCCATTGCGGCGGGCAAGAGCGGTGGACCGAGACCGCCCTTCAGCGTCAACCCATGGCAGGACCCGCAGTCCTGACGCAGACGATAGATGAGCTCGCCCTGGCGCGCGGCCGCCGGCTCGGCGCCGGCGAAGCCACTCGGCAGCGAGATCAGCAGCGCCAGGGCGGCTGCGGCGACATACCTAGTCATCGCCGAGGCCCCCGACGGCCAGCGGCCAGACCTCCGCCGGCACTTCGTCGCCGTGGAGCCCCTGCCACGCCTCCGCCATCTCGACCACCCGGCCGACGATCAACAGAACCGGTGCCACGAATCCCTCGGCCCGCACCGCACCCGGCAAGTCTTCGAGCGAGGCCCGGCAGCGGCGCTCGGCCGGCGTCGTGCCCCGGGAGATGGCAATCGCCGGCGTCCCGGCCGGCAGTCCGGCCCGGATCAGCTCGGCGCACATCTCCTCGATGTTGGCGAGGCCCATGTAAACGACGAGGGTGGTCTCGGGATCGGCCAGGCTTTGCCAGTTGAGGCCCAGCGGCACACCCTCGCGGCAGTGGCCGGTGACGAAACGCACGCCCGTGGCAACGCCGCGATGGCTCAACGGAATGCCGGCGGCGGCGGCACAGCCGGCGGCGGCGGTAATACCCGGCACGACGGCGACCGGAATGCCGGCGCGCGACAGGTGCGCCGCCTCCTCGGAGCCACGGCCGAAGACGAAGGGGTCGCCACCCTTGAGCCGCACCACCATCCGCCCGGTCTTGGCCAGCCGAACCAGAAGCGCGTTGATCTCGTCCTGCGGCAAGTGGTGCGCGCCGGGTGCCTTGCCGGCATAAATTCGCATCGCGCCCGTCGGTACCAGATCGAGGATCTCCTTGGAGACCAGCCGGTCGTAAACCACGACCTCGGCCGTGCTCAAGAGCCGATGCGCCTTCAGCGTCAACAGCTCCGGATCGCCCGGACCGGCGCCGACAAGTACCACCGAGCCCATACCGCTCATACGACATCCCCTGCGCTGGCCTTGTTACCAGGATACGTCTTAGCGGCAATCGGCTGGGCGGCGCCTTGACTTCCGTCAAGGTCTTGAGCAACCAGACAACCGGGCGAAACCCCGCCGCCGCGACCCTCTGCCACATGCAATGCGCCACCATCATATTCTCAGGCAGGGGCGATCGGGATATGATGACGCCGTGGACGAGACCCCTGGATGACGGAGGGCGTGATGGCGGCACGGGCCATCGACGGCACCAAAGGCGATGCTCGCGGCCGGCGGAGGTCGCCGGCGGCACGGCTCCTTCTCGGCTTGGCCTCGCTCATGCTTGGGAGCACGCTCTTCGCCGCCGCCGCGAGCGCACAGAGCGCCACCGAAGCGCACAAGACCCCGACCGCCCCGGCGGAATGGCTGGCGAAGAAGAACCCCATCCCCAAGGCAGAGATGGACGCGAAGTTCTTCAAGAAGGCGGCCCGGCTCTACAAGCGAAAGTGCAAGTCCTGTCACGGCATCGAGGGCGACGGCAAGGGCCGCAAGGCGGAGTTCATCGAGATCAAGCCCGTCGCCTTCGCCGAACCCGGCTATCTGGCCGGCCGCAAGGACGGGCAGCTCTTCTGGATCGTGATGAACGGCAGCCCGGGCACCGAGATGGAGCCCCGGGGACCCGGCACGCGCGAGAACCTGACCGAGCGCGAGCTTTGGAGCCTGATCGCCTACATCCGCCACGCCTTCACGCGCTAGGTGCCAGGAGGGGTCGGCGCCGCCTTGAGGTGGGCGAAATCGGCATAAGAGGCCGGCCATGGCCGCCGCCGCCGAATGGCGAATGGGCGCGTTGCGCGTCACCGGTCCGCGGAGCGAAGCCGGAGCGAATCGCCGTTCGCCGCAGGATACTCGGGTCGCTCGGCACGGAGGTGAGCGAAGGATGACTTACAGGCTTTACAATCGCGACGGCTCGGGCGGTTTCGTCGTCGAAGCCGCCTTGGCTCTGGCCGAGGCGCCCTACGAATTGGTCGCCCTGGAATCGAGTCCCGGCACGCCCTTGCCGGAGAGCTTTCGCGAAATCAATCCCTGGGGCCAAGTGCCGGTGCTCTACTTGCCGGATGGGACCATGATGACGGAGTCGGCCGCGATGATCGTCCACATCGCAGCCTGCCATCCCGAGAAGGACTTGGCACCCCGCCCCGGCACGCCGGCACACGGGCAGTTCCTGCGCTGGACCGTCTTCATGAGCGTCAACCTCTACGAAGGCATCCTTCGCAAGGGGTACCCTCGGCGATACACCACGGATGCCGACGGTGCCGCCGGCGTCTCCGAGGCCGGGGCGAAACGCCTCAGGGACGGCCTCGGCCTGATCGAAAGCGAGCTCCGGCCAGGCGCCTACCTGTTGGGGAAGACGATGTCGGTGGCGGATGTCTATCTCGCCATGTTGAACGCCTGGCACGGCATCGGCGAAGGTCTGCCGGGCTGCGACGCGCTGACCCATCGTGTCGCGGCGCATCCCGTCATAGCCCCGATCTGGCAGCGAAACTTCGATCACCGCCTGTCGACGCTGTGGGGCCGGACGGAAGCAAGCGGCTAGAAGGCCTCGGCAACACCTCGCGGCGAGAGCCGCAGGTGTGAGCGCATGACCGCGAATTCCGCGCCTATCTCTCGCGGCACCATTCGATGTCGAGGCGGTGGCCGACGTCGCCCCATTGGACGACGTCGGCGCCCTCTTGCTGCGAGCCCTCGTCGACGGCGAGATAGAGGCCGCTGTTGCGGTTTCGGAACTTGTAGCAGTTGGCCGTCTCCGCCGCCTCGCGCTCCCAGATCAGGCTGGGCGCACCGGCGTTGGTCGACAGGACGACGCTCTGGCCCTGGGCGGTGGCATTGTCGGCGACGGCCAGGTATTTGGCACTCTCGGCATTCCTGATCTTGTAGACGCCGCCGTCCTGGCGTTCGAGCACCCAGGCGATGTCCGGGCGGTCGGCACGGCCCGATTGGATCACGTTTCGCCCCACCTCCGAGGTGCCGCCCTCGACGGCGAGATACATGCGGCTGTAATCGTTTCTGAGCTTGATCGCCTTGCCGGCAGCGGCATCCGCGTCCTCGAGGCTCTCGCGACACCAGACCACGCCGGGCCGGCCGGCATCCACACCTCGAACCGCCGTGACCCGCTTCGCGGTCGAGTCATCGGCCACGGCGAGATAGAGGCCGCTCACGCGGTTGCGCAATTTCCGGCATTCGGCGGAGCCGGCCCCTTCCAGCACCCATATCAGACCCGGCTGCCCGGTGTCGCGCCTCTGAACGGCATCGCCGCCTGCGCCGTCTGCGGTGACGGTCAGGTATCTGCCGCTGGCGGCGTTTCGGAGCTTGAAGCTGTCGCCGCCCTGGCGCTCGAAGATCCAGACGGCATCCGGCTGTCCGACGTCGCGCCACTGGATCGCCTTGCCGCCGTCCTGCCGGACCGCGCCGGAAAGAGAGAGATAGAGCCCGCTCGCCCGGCTCCTCAGCTTGAATGCGTCCTCCGCCAAGGCGCCGGCGCCGGGCAGGGAAAGGGAAAGGGCGATCGCCAAGCCTGCCGCCGCCCGGGCTCCGTCGTACTTCATCGACGCCATTCGAACGCCGGACATCCGGAGTCTCGAAGCCCAATCGCCGCTGTCGTCGAAAGCACGAGTCGTTCTCCGCCACTGGGGAGGTCGTTCACCGCCCGGAGACGCTAACACGAACCGCAATCGGAGACGATTCGATCTGCGATCGGTCGGTCGGAAAACGTCTGTTTGGACCTCTCTCTGCTCGGACCCATGGAAAGAAGAGGCATCGAAGAGCCAGATCGAGGTGCCGAAGAGCGTTCGCAATCGCCTGCTCGGGCGAGCCTGTCAGTTTCGGTAGAAAAATGCGCGAACTGCGACCGTACAACACATGAGAATTGACTTCCGTCAAACAAGGGCCATCCGCCGCCGGCTATAATTGGTGACATTTTGGAATTATCGAAGCCAGTCCAGAAGGGAGACTAGCTCATGTGGAAGTTGCGCTGTATCGCGGTGCCGATCGCCCTCGGCATCGCCATGACAACGACAGTCGGAGGGGCGTTGGCGGCGAAGAAAATGCAGCCGATTCCAACCCTGACGGACGAGGAGTTCAAGAAAGGGCAGCACATTTATTTCGACCGCTGCTCCGGGTGCCACGGCGCGCTCAGGAAGGGCGCCACGGGCCCGAACATCACGCCCGAGAAGACCCGCCTGAAGACCTTGGCGGCGCTCGACAAGATCCTCTTCGAGGGCACCGACGCCGGCATGCCAGGTTGGGGGCGGGACGGCTTCATGACCCGCGAAGAGACCCAGCTGATGGCGAAGTACGTTCAGGGCGGATATCCTCATGATCGTCCGCTTGGCCTGTCATGTCGGTTCCTCCGGTTGAACAGCTGACGTCGCCGGCACCA
>JASLMY010000192.1 GCA_030746295.1 Alphaproteobacteria bacterium
CTGGAGCCCGAGCTCGAGGTCCCGCTGGGCCGCGGCGCCGGGGGCACGCCGGTGGGGGCGGCCCTGCAGGCGGTCTCGGAGGAGATCAACGAGCTCGCCAACGCCACCCTGCGCTCGATCACGCTGAAATCGTTGCTGAAATTCGCGCCCCGGCCCGAGCCGGCGGCGCCGGAAGAAGCCTTGGAACGGGTAGGAACATCGCCTTGAAGACACTGCTGAGCCTGACCCTGAACGGCCGGGAGCGCGACGTCGTCGTCGCCGACAACCTGCTGCTGGTCGACTACCTTCGCGAGGTGGCGGGATTGACCGGCACCAAGATCGGCTGCGACGGCGGCGAATGCGGCGCCTGCACGGTGCTGGTCGACGGCGCACCGCGCCATGCCTGCCTGACGCTGGCGGTGACGCTCGGCGGTGCCCAAGTCGAGACCGTCGAGGGCCTGGCCGAGAGCGGCCGGCTGTCGGCCATCCAGCGCGGCTTCCACGAGAAATTGGGCGCCCAGTGCGGCTTTTGCACGCCCGGCATGGTGATGGCGGCGGAGGGCCTGTTGCGCCGCGTGCCCGAGCCCAGCGAGACCGACATCCGCGACGGTCTCGCCGCCAACATCTGCCGCTGCACCGGCTACGTGAAGATCATCGAGGCGGTCCAGGCGGCGGCCGAGGAGGTCGCCCGATGACGCTTTCGAACGAGCCGGCGCCGGCGATCGGCGTGCCGCAGCCGCTGATCGACGGGCCCGAGAAGGTCTCCGGCCGGGCCCACTACGCGGCCGACTTCGCCAGCGCGGACGCCCTCGTGGCCAAGGTCAAGCGGAGCCCGCTGGCGCATGCCCGGATCGTCTCGGTCGACACCTCGGCGGCGGAGCAGATCCCGAGCGTCGCCGCCATCGTCATCGGCGCCGAGATCGAGCACAGCTACGGCGTCCTGCCGATCGCCATGAACGAGTATGCCGTCGCCAAGGACAAGGTCCGCTATCGCGGCGAGCCAGTCGCCGCCGTCGCGGCGGTCGACGTGGCGACGGCGATGCGGGCCGTGGAGGCGATCCGCGTCGAGTACGAGGAACTGCCGGCCTATTTCGACTCGGCCGCGGCCCGGGCCGAGGACGCGGTGCCGCTGCACGACGACAAGCCCGGCAACATCGAGCGCCACGCCGAATTCGAGCTCGGCGACCTGGCGGCCGGCTTCGCCGAGGCCGACCTGGTGCTGGAGCGAGACTTCCAGAACGCCGAGGTCTGCCAGGCGCAGATGGAGCCGCACGCCGCCTTCGCCGAATACGATGCCGAGCGCGACGAGTTGACCATGCGCTCCTCGACCCAGGTGCCCTACTACGTCCACCTGATGCTGGCGCGGACGCTTGCGATGGACAAGTCCAAGATCCGCGTCGTCAAACCGCATATCGGCGGCGGCTTCGGCTCGCGCACCGAGACGCTGAACATCGAGCTGATCGCCGGCCTGTTGGCGAAGAAGGCCCGGGCCACGGTGAAGCTGGTGACGAGCCGCGAGGAGACCTTCATCGGCCATCGCGGCCGGCCCGAGACCCAGACCCGGCTGAAGATCGGCATGCGCAAGGACGGCAAGATCACCGCCGTGGAATGCGAGACCGTGCAGCGCGGCGGCGCCTACAGCGGCTATGGCATCGTCACCATCCTCTACGCCGGCTCGCTGATCTACGCCCTCTACGATATCGAGGCGGTGAAGTACGACGGCTATCGCGTGCTCACCAACACGCCGCCCTGCGGCGCCTTTCGGGGTCACGGCACCGTCAACACCCGCTTCGCCTTCGAGAGCCTGCTGGACGAGCTGGCGGGCGGGCTGGGTCTCGACCCCTTCCAGGTCCGCCGCGCCAACTTGCTCGAGGCGCCGACCTTCACCACCAACGACCTCTGGGTCAATTCCTACGGCCTCGGCGACTGCCTCGACTGGGTCGAGAAGGCGAGCGATTGGAGGAAACGCAAGGGCAAGCTCGGCCCGAACCGCGGCCTCGGCCTCGCCTGCTCGCACTATCCCTCCGGCGCGTCGCGGCCCAAGCACTGGACCGGCGAGCCGCACGCCACGGTCCACATCAAGGCCGACTTCGATGGCGCCATCACGCTGCTGACGGGGGCGGCCGAAATCGGCCAGGGCTCCTCCACGGTGATGGCGCAATGTGCCGCCGAGGTGCTGGGGGTCGACATCTCGCGCATCCGGGTGATCGCCTCGGACAGCGCGCTCACGCCCAAGGACAACGGCTCCTATTCGTCCAGGGTCACCTACATGGTCGGCAACGCCACCATCGAGGCGGCAGACGCCCTGCGCTCGGTCCTGATCGAGGCGGCGGCCGAGAAGCTGGAGGCTGCGCCCGAGGAGATCGAGGTCGACGGTGGTACCTTCCGGCGCGGCAGCCAGGACCCCGGCCTCTCCTTCGACGAAGCGGTGGCCGAGGCGGTCAAGGGCACCGGCACGATCACGGTCAGCGGCAACTTCGACACCCTGCCGGAATCCTGGGGCGGCAAGAAATATCGCGGCGCCGCGATCGGCGGCACCATGGCTTTCAGCTACGCGGCGCAAGTGGTCGAGGTCGCGATCGATCCCGAGACCGCCGAGATCAGCGTCGAGAAGGTCTGGGTGGCGCACGACTGCGGCCGGGCTCTGAACCCGCTCTCGGTCGAGGGCCAGGTCCAGGGCTCGGTCTGGATGGGCATGGGCCAGGCGATGAGCGAGGAGACCCGCTTTCACGAGGGACTGCAGGTCCACGCCAACATGCTCGACTACCGCGTGCCGACGATCGTCGAATCGCCGCCGATCGAGGTCGGCATCATCGAGTGCCCCGACCCCAACGGCCCCTTCGGCGCCAAGGAGGCGGGCGAGGGCTCGCTCTCGGGCTTCCTGCCGGCACTCGCCAACGCGGTCGCCGACGCGCTGGACGTCCGCGCCGTCGAGCTGCCGCTGACGCCCGAGCGCCTGATGGAAGTGCTCGAGAAGGGCGCCGGCGGCTGAGGCGGGGAGGGCGGCGACATGGAATTCTTGCCGAACTTCAAGCTGCACCGGCCGGAAAGCGTCGAGGAAGCGGTGGCGCTCGCCGGCGGCGAGGCGGGCGCGCGCTACCTCGCCGGCGGCAGCGACCTTCTGGTCAACGTCCGCCGCGGCATCGAGGACCCGGCGGCGTTGATCGACCTTGGCGCCGTCGCCTCGCTGCAGGCAATCGACGAGAGCGACGGCGGCCTCAGCATCGGCGCCGGGGTCTCGTTGCAAGCCCTGGCCCGCGACTCGCGTGTGGCCGAGGACTATCCGGCCGTGGCCGAGGCGGCCCGTGCCGTTGCCGGGCCGACGCATCAGGTCTACGGCACCGTCGGCGGCAACCTCTGCCTCGATACCCGCTGCATCTTCTACAACCAGAGCGAATGGTGGCGCGCGAGCAACGACTACTGTTTGAAGCACCGGGGCGAGATCTGCCATGTGGCACCCGGCGGCAAGCGCTGCTTCGCCGCCTTCTCGGGCGACCTGGCGCCGGCCCTGCTGGTGCACGGCGCCGAGGTCGAGATCGCCGGCCCCGAGGGCACGCGGCGACAGCCCTTGGCCGAGCTCTACCGTGCCGACGGCATGGATCACTTGACGCTCGGGCCCGCCGAGCTGCTGACGACGGTGCACCTGGCGAAGGCGAACGGCGGCGCCCGCTCGGCTTACGCCAAGGCCCGGGTGCGTGGCTCCATCGATTTCCCCCTGGCGGGCGCTGCCGTCCGGCTGGGGACGGCGAACGGCGCCGTCACGGATCTCGCGGTGGCGCTGACCGCGGCCGGCCCGGCGCCGACCCTGGTCGAGGGCACCGATGCCCTGATCGGCAGGGCGCCCGACGAAGAGACGCTGGAGACGCTACGCGAGCTGGTGCGCCGCCAGGCCCGGCCGATGCAGACGACCACGACCTCGCCCTGGTACCGCCGCCGCGTCGTCGCCGCGCTCGCCGTCAAGCTGGCGAGGCAGTTGGCGGCCGGTTAGCCGCGATTGGGTGTCACACTCATGTCGTCACTCCCGCTTTCGCGGGAGTGACGGAGTGGATGCGGCGGGCGCGTCACATACTCTCCTAACCCGGTTGAGCAATCGCCGCGTTCCCGGCATGATCCGGCCGACCAGTGCCTGACGAGGGGAGCGCCGAAGTCCATGGCCATCATCGACCGCATCGCCGAGTTCCACGACGAGATGACCGCCTGGCGGCGGGACATCCACGCCCATCCCGAGCTCGGCTTCGAGGAGAACCGGACCGCCGACATTGTCGCCGAGAAGCTGGAAGGCTTCGGCATCGACGTGCACCGCGGCCTCGGCAAGACCGGCGTCGTCGGCTCGCTTCGGGTCGGCAATGCCCAGCGCACGATCGGCCTGCGTGCCGACATGGACGCGCTGCCGATCCTTGAGGCGAACACCTTCGACTATCGCTCCAGGTTCGACGGCAAGATGCACGCCTGCGGTCATGACGGTCACACCACGATGCTGCTGGGTGCCGCCAAGTACCTGGCCGAGACACGCGACTTCGACGGCTGCGTCCACTTCATCTTCCAGCCCGCCGAGGAAGGCATCGGCGGCGCCAAGGCGATGGTCGAGGACGGCCTCTTCGAGACCTTTCCGATGGAGGCGGTCTTCGGCATGCACAACGGGCCTGGCCTGGGCGTCGGCAAGTTCGCGATCCGGCCGGGGCCGATGATGGCCGGCGGCGCCTTCTTCGACATCGACATCACCGGCGTCGGCGCGCACGGCGCCCGGCCCGAATCGGGCATCGATCCCGTAGTCGTCGCCGCCCATATCACCACCGCTTTGCAGACCATCGTCTCGCGCAACGCCGACCCCGTCGACACCGCCGTCGTCTCGACGACGCAGATCCACTCGGGCGACGCCTACAACGTCATCCCCGAGAGGGCCAGGCTGTCGGGCACCGTCCGGGTCTTCCGCCGCGAGACCATGGCGCTCGTGGAGGAGCGGATGCGCGCCATCGCCGAGGGCGTCGCCCGGGGCCACGGCGCCACGGCGCAAGTCGATTTCCGCGAGATCTTCCTGCCGCTCGTCAATACGCCCGAGGAGGCCGAGTTCTGCGCCGACATTGCCGCCGATGTCGTCGGTGAGGACAAGGTCGAGCGCCGCCGCGGCCTGATCATGGCCTCGGAGGACTTCTCCTACATGCTGGACGCCTGCCCCGGTGCCTACATCAACATCGGCAACGGTGACGGCGAGGGCACCTGCCAGGTCCACAATCCCGGCTACGACTTCAACGACGAGATCCTGGCACTGGGCGCCAGCTACTGGTCTCGCCTGGTCGAGACCCGGTTGGCGAGAGAGGGCCTCTGAGGCGGGCGACGGCGTAGCTGACGGCGGCCGTCGATGTCCTCGCCTTGGTCGCTGGCGGCGGCGCTGCCGCTTCTCGTTTGGCTGCACTTGCTGCTTTTCAGGGGCGGCTTTTGGCGCGCCGATCAGCGCCTGGACGGCACGCTCGAGGTGCCGGCGAAGTGGCCAGAGGTCGTCGTCGTGGTGCCGGCCCGGGACGAGGCGGCCAACGTCGGCGAGGCCGTCCGGTCGCTCTTGGCTCAGGACTACGGCGGCGCCTTCACGGTCATCCTGGTCGACGATCAGTCGAGCGACGGCACCGCCGAGACGGCATTGGCGGCGGCTGCGACCACCGCTGCCGGAGAGCGGCTCCGCGTCGTTCGGACGGCCGATCTGCCCGGCGGCTGGGCCGGCAAGGTTTGGGCCATGGCGGCGGGCGTCGACGAGGCCGGGCGCCTGGCGCCCAAGGCGCGCTACGTCCTCTTCACCGATGCCGACATCCGCCATCCGCCGGATGGTCTCGCCCGCCTGGTGGCCAAGGCCGAGCGGGAGCATTTGGATCTCGTCTCGCTGATGGTGCTGCTGGCGCATCGGGGCATGTGGCAGCGTCTCCTGGTCCCGGCTTTCGTCTTCTTCTTTCAGAAGCTCTATCCCTTCGCCTGGGTCAACGACTCCAATCGGCCGACGGCGGCCGCGGCCGGCGGCATCATGTTGGTCCGGCGCGAGGCGCTGTCGCGCGCCGGCGGGCTGGCCGCGATCCGCGATGCGCTGATCGACGACTGCACCCTGGCGCACGCGATCGCCGACAAGGGCGGGCGCCTCTGGCTGGGCCTTGCCGAGGCGGCCCGGAGCCTTCGCGTCTACGACGACATCGCCGGGGTCTGGCGCATGGTGGCACGCTCCGCCTACACCCAACTGCGGTATTCGCCCTGGCTCCTGGCCGGCACCGTCATCGCCATGGTCGTGATCTACCTGTTGGCGCCTGCCATCGTATTTGCCTATCCCTGGCACGGTCACAGCTACGCGCTCCAGATCGCGCTTCTGAGCTGGGTCCTGATGGCGATCGCCTTCGGACCGACGCTGAAGCTCTATCGGCAGCCGTTTTGGATCGCTTTCCTGCTGCCCGTCGCGGGCCTGCTCTACACACTCATGACGCTCGATTCAGCGCGCCTTCATGCGCTCGGCCGGGGCGGTGCCTGGAAAGGGCGGGTCCGCTCGAGCGAGCACCACTGAGCGGGGGCGGAAGTGGGGCGCGCTCGGCGCTCCGCCCTTGCATCCGCGGTCATGCGGAGGTACCCAATGGGGAATGGGAAGGCTTAGTCGACGGGACCCGGGCAGCCGTTTGCTGGCGCCGGTCGGGGCGTGAGCAATGGCGCGGGACAACACCATATCCAACTCCGACTACGTGGGGACCGGTCCCGCTACCCAGGCGGGCGCTGTCGGCGCCGAGATCGCCGAGGCCGATCCTTGGGCGCATGTTCACGACGTCGTTCGCCGCGCCGGGTCGTCCTTCTTCTGGGCCATGCGGATCCTGCCCAAGGACCGCCGCGAGGCGGTCTATGCCATCTACGCCTTTTGCCGCGAGGTCGACGACATCGCCGACGAGGACGGCGCCGAGGCCGACAAGTTGGCACGGCTCGCCGCCTGGAACGAGGAGGTCGAGCGTCTCTACCGGGGTGTACCGGTGACGCCGACCGGACGGGCGCTCGGCGACTGCATCGCCCGCTTCGAGCTGTCCAAGGACGAGTTCGTGCGGTTGATCGATGCTGTGCGACGGGACGTGGAGGCGGAGGTGCGGGCGCCGACGATGACGGAGCTGAGGCACTACTGCCGCGGCGTCGCCGGCGCGGTGGGCATGTTGCTGATTCGCGTCTTCGGTGCCCACGGGCCGGCGGCCGAGGAATTCGCCATCACGCTTGGCGAAGCCTTGCAGCTGACCAACATTCTGCGCGACATCGCCGAGGATGCCGAGCGCGGGCGCCTCTATCTGCCACAAGAGCTGCTGTCGGGTGCGGGGATCGATGCCGCGGCACCGCTTGCCGACATTCTGGCCCATCCTGGGCTCGAAAAGGCTTGCGAAGCCTTGGTGGAAACCGCGGAGGAGCGCTTTCGGCGGGCCGAAGACCTGTTGGCCCAGTGCGACCGCCGCGCGCTCCGCTCGGCCTTGGTCATGAAGGACGTCTACCAGGAAATTCTGCGCCGGTTGATAGATCGGGGGTGGCGAGACCTAGACCGTCCGGTCCGGGTGGGCCGCTCGAAAAAGCTCGCGATTGCTATGCGTTACGCTTTTTTGTAAGAGAACTGGCGGGGGGAGGCTCGCTGGCACCTTGCGTCTGACGGGCGGGTCAGGTAGGAGCACCCGCGCCAAAGGACGCGTTTGAGTTTGACGCGCCCTTTGGCGACGAATGCGGCGCGCGTTTCGGTAGGGCGTTTAGAGGCAGAGATCGTTACGAAATGAGTGGCCAGGAAATAGATCGCAACGACCCGGAGAGGGAAAAAGAAGATACGACCGGCATTCCGGCCGTCGCGGATACGGTTCGAGAGGCGCGAGACGCCTTGTTGGATCTGCAGCAACCGGATGGCCATTGGGTCTTCGATCTGGAGGCGGATTCGACCATTCCCTCCGAATACATCTTCCTCAAGCATTTTCTCGACGAAGTCGACGACGAGGTCGAGGCCAAGATCGCCAATTACCTGAGAGCCAATCAGGCCGAGCACGGTGGCTGGCCGCTCTACGCCGACGGCGAATTCGACATCTCTGCCTCGGTCAAGGTTTACTTCGCCCTCAAGCTGGTCGGCGACGACCCCGAGGCGCCGCACATGCGGCGTGCCCGCGAGGCCATCCTGGCCTATGGCGGCGCCGAGGTCTCGAACGTCTTTACCCGCTTCAGCCTGGCGCTCTTCGGCCAGGTGCCGTGGCGCGCGGTGCCGTTCATGCCGATCGAGATCATGCTGCTGCCGCGCTGGTTCCCCTTCCACCTCTCCAAGGTCTCGTATTGGTCCCGGACGGTGATCGTGCCGCTGCTGATCATCATGGCCTTGAAGCCGCAGGCACGGAACCCGCGGCAAGTGAACATCCGCGAGCTCTTCCGCACTCCGCCGGAAAAGGTCGCGCGCTACAACAACAATCCAACGGGCGACCGTCTGGGCGACCTTTTCCTCGCCGCCGACCTGGCGTTGCGCAAGTTCGAGCCCTTCCTGCCCAAGGTCAGCCGGCAACTGGCGATCCAGAAGGCGATCGAGTTCATTCAGCCGCGCCTCAATGGCGAGGACGGCCTCGGCGGCATCTTCCCGGCGATGGCGAACGCGGTGATGGCGATGGACGCGCTCGGCTACGCCAAGGATCACCCCCATCTCGTCACCGCCAAGCGGTCGGTCGACAAGTTGCTGTCGGTGCAGGGCGATCGCGGTTATTGCCAGCCTTGCCTGTCGCCGATCTGGGACACCTGTCTCGCCTCGCATGCACTGCTCGAGGCCGGCACGGAGCCTGACGGGCCCGAGATGCGGGGTGCCTTCGACTGGATGTTGGAGCGTCAGATCCTGGACGAGGCCGGCGACTGGTCGGAGCGCCGCACCGGCCTCAAGCCCGGCGGCTGGGCCTTTCAGTATTGGAACGACTTCTATCCTGACGTCGACGATACCGCGGTCATCGTCATGGCGATGCAGCGCGCCGGCAATCCGCGTTACGAGATGGCGATCCGCCGTGCTACCGACTGGATCATCGGCATGCAAAGCAGCAACGGCGGCTGGGGCGCCTTCGACGTCGACAACACCTACTTCTATCTCCAGCACATACCGTTCGCCGATCATGGCGCCTTGCTCGATCCGCCGACCTCGGACGTGACGGCGCGATGCTTGGCGATGCTGGGGCAGCTCGGCTACGGCACCGAGCATCCCTCGATGCGCCGGGGGCTCGACTACCTCAGGCGGGAGCAGGAGGACGATGGCTCCTGGTATGGACGCTGGGGGGTCAATCACGTCTACGGCACCTGGTCGGTGCTCTCCGCCTTCGAAGCGATCGGCGAGGACATGTCGGCGGCGTACATCCGCAAGGCCGTCGCCTGGCTGTTGTCACGGCAGAGCAAGGACGGCGGCTGGGGCGAGGACTGTGCCACCTATGCGCCCGGCCAGCGCGACCTGATGAAGAGCAGCACGCCCTCGCAGACCGCTTGGGCCCTGCTGGGCCTGATGGCGGCCGGAGAGGTCGACACCGAGGCCGTGCGCCGGGGCGTCGACTACCTTTTGGGCGCCGAGCGCGTCGGTGCCAACTGGGTCGAGAACCTATACACCGGCACCGGTTTCCCCAGGGTCT
>JASLMY010000193.1 GCA_030746295.1 Alphaproteobacteria bacterium
AATCCCGCGCGACAGCAGCCTCTACCGTCGCTACATCGACAAGCTCGGCCTCCAGGAAGACGAGCTGGAGCGGATTCTCAGCCAGCTCGACGTCGCCCGTCAGACGCTGAAAGAGGCGGAGGGCAAGCTCTCCGACTATGTCGAGCGCTTGAAGATTTAAGGCGCCTGCGGTTCAGACCGCACCGGTCATTGCGAGCGAGCGGAGCGAGCGCGGCAATCCAGGAGCCGATGCCGCCGCGCACGACTATCGCAGCGGGTCGGATCCCCCCTGGTTCGCTTCGTCGGCTTCGCCTCCTCGCGATGACGGCCGGTGGGCGCTACGCCGGCCCCTGCACGACGGTGACGCCGATCATGGAATCGCGGTTGACGAGCTCCGCCAGCGCGTCTTCGGACAGATCGTCGGTGCCGGCGGGGCGCTTGGGGATGACGATGTAGCGCATGTCGGCGGTGCTGTCGTGGACGCGGACCTGGACCGCCTCCGTCAGCTCGGTGCCGAACTCGCCCAGGACGCGGCGTGGCTCGCGGACGACGCGGCTGCGGTAGTCGGAAGCCTTGTACCAAGCCGGCGGCAGGCCCAAGAGGTTCCGCGGATAGCACGAGCAGAGGGTGCAGACGACGACGTTGTGGACCTCTTCGGTGTTCTCCAGCGCCACCAGGTGGGTCGGCTGAATGTCGATGCCGAGCTCGTCGATGGCGGCATTGGCATCGGTGAAGAGGCGTGCCTTGTAGTCGGGGTCGGTCCAAGCTTTGGCGACCACGCGGGCGCCCATGGCGGGGCTGCGCCCGTCCATCTTCTCCATCTGCGCGCGGATCTGGTCGGCGGTGACGACGCCCTTCTCGATCAGGAGCTCGCGCATCGCCGCCTCGAGATACTGGTATTCGCTCCAAGGTCCGGACTCGTCCGCGGCCGGCTCGTGGTCGTGATCGTGGCTCATTCCAGCTCTCTCCCTCAGGCGGCCGCGACGGGCTCCAACCAATGCTCGTAGATCTCGATCTCGATCGCGTCCTCGGGTGCGCCGTCGTAGCCGTCCCAAAGCTCGGCCTGCCGGAAGCGAACCCGATAGAGCGGCTGGCGCGGTAGGCCGTCGCGCCCGTAGGCCAGTTGCTCGGGATTGCGGAACTCGCCGCAAATCCGCTCGACCACACCGTTCTTGCCGCGGCAATAGTAGGGCGTGCGGCAATGCCCCTTGGGATAGGCGACGCGGACCGCCACCGCCTCCCCGACCTGGTATTTCGCCGTCATGCCAAGCCCTCGCCACGCGCCTTCAGATCGGCGATCCGGGCCTCGATCTCGGCCTCGCCCAGGATGCCCTTCTCGGTCAGCAGGTTGGCAATGGCGGAGACCCAGCGCTCGTAATAGCCGAGTTCCTCGTAGGCTTGCGCGCCCAGGCTCTCGATGGCGCGGCGCAGCTCGTCGACCCGGATGATGCGGTGTTCGGTGTCGCTCAACAGCATCATCAGGGCATCGATCCGCTTCTCCCAGAGGACGGAATCGTGCTCGTGCCGGTCCACGGCGCCGCCGGCCAGGCCGCCCAGATCGTGATAGCCGCGATAGTCTTCGCTCATGCCGTTATTCGTCTCCCCGTTTGGCGGGTCCAATTCTAGAGGGGCGTGCCCCGAAGGCAAGCGGCACGCGACCGGCCGCCCCCCTCCCCTACCCATCCGCCATCGCATCCGCCATGATGCCGGTCGAGAAGACGGAGGGAGGAATGCCGACATGGCGCCAGCGACATATCGTGAGATGACCAAGACCCGCGAGCTCAAGGCCGGGGTCGCGTTCTTGGAGTTCGACAGTCCGGGCGTCGGCCAGATCGCCCGCGCCGGCGGCGCCGAGTTCGCCTTCATCGACATGGAGCACAGCGGCTTCGGCACCGACACGGTGAAGCGGATGCTGCGCTACATGCAGGCGGCCGACCTCACCAGCCTGGTGCGCCCGCCCTCCAAGGACTACGGCCACATCGCCCGGGTCCTCGACATCGGCGCCGATGCCCTGCTGTTGCAGATGACGGGCAGCGCCGAGGAGATCAGGCAAATCGTCAACTACATGAAATACCCGCCCGCAGGCCAGCGCGGCATCGCCCTGTCGATCGCGCACGACCGCTACCGGCCCGGGCCGGCGGCGGAGAAGCTGGCAGCGGCCAACGACCACGTCGCCTGCGTGCCGCTGATCGAGACCCGCGACGGGATCGAGAATATCGACGAGATCGCTGCCGTCGACGGCGTCGACTGCCTTTGGATCGGCCACTTCGACCTCTCCGCCAGCCTCGGCATCCCGGGCCAGTTCGAGCACCCGGACTTCAAGGCCGCCGTCGACAAGGTGCTGGCCGCGGCCAAGAAGCACAACCGCAGCGCCGGCCGCATGGTCGGCTCGGTCGAGGAAGGCATCGAGCTCTACCGCGCCGGCTTCGATATGATCTGCTATTCGGGCGACGTCTTCTTGCTGCAGGCGGCGATCGAGAGCGGCATCACGGCGTTGCGCCAGGGTTGCGAATAGGAGGGAATGGAATGGCGAAGCTACAGATCGGGCTGCCGAGCTCGCTACGCCGCAAGGACGGCTCGTCGGCTTTTCCGGGCTACGACCTGACGTCGCTCGCCGACGAGGGCTTGGCCGAGCTCAGCTACTTCGACAGCAAGCCGGCGCTGGAGCCGAACGACCTCAGGGGCTACGACATCGCCGTCCTCTTGGGTGAGCGGATCACCGCCCAGAGCATCCCCGACGACGGCCGCCTGGTCCATTTCGCCCGCATGGGGGTCGGCTTCGACACCCTCGACCTCGCCGCCTGCACGGCCCAAGACGTGCTGATCACCAACACGCCCCCTGGCGTGCGCCGGCCCATGGCGGTGGCCGTGATGACCTACATGCTGGCGTTGACCACCAACATCTTCGCCAAGAACCGGATTGCCCGCGAGGGTCCGGCCGGCTGGGCCAAGACCACCAACCACCACGGCATGGGGCTGATCGGCCGCACCCTCGGCATCGTCGGCTTGGGCAACATCGGCTCCGAGGTGGCGCGCATCACCAAGACGCTCGGCATGCGGACGATCGCCTGCGACCCCTATATCGAGGCGAGCCATGCCGAGGAGCTGGAGGTCGAGCTGGTCTCGCTGGAACAGCTCTTTCGCCAGGCCGACGTCATCTCGATCAACTGCCCGCTCACCGACGAGACCCGGCATCTGGTGAACGAAGAGCGGCTGGCGCTGATGAAGCCGACCGCCTATCTGATCAACACGGCGCGCGGCCCCGTCGTCGACCAGAAGGCGATCACCGAGACGCTGCGCGAGAAGCGGATCGCGGGTGCTGCCCTCGACGTCCAGGACCCGGAGCCGTCGGCGGCCGACGAGCCGCTGAACGAGCTCGACAACGTCATCCTGGCACCGCACGCGCTGGGTCTGACCGACCAGATGTGGATGACCATGGCCGAGGTCCACATCACCGCTTTGCGCACCATGCTGGAGGGTCAGGTGCCGGAGTTCGTGGTCAACGAGGAGGTGCTGGAGCGGCCCGGATTTCAGGCCAAGCTCGCCCGTCTCGCCGGCGGCGACTGACGGCGCGACGGCCGGCTGGGGAAACGGCGCGGAGCCGGCCGTGGACCGGGTCGCCGCCGCCAACCTGATCCATCGCGGCATCGGCCGGGTGGAGTTCTTCGATCTGCCCGAAGACCGGGTCGCCGACCTGGCGCCGCTCCTCGATGCCTTCGCCGCCGAAGGCCGACCACGGTTCAGCTTTCACAGCCCCGTCACCCGGACGGTCGCCTTCCCCTATTCGGGCGTTACCTGCTTCTACCTGAGCGACGATGCGGGCTTGCGCGAGCAGTCATTCATCCTGCTGGACGCCACCATGGCGGCGGCCAAGCGCTGGGGAGCCGCTTACGTCGTCAGCCATCTGACCCATGGACCGACGGACAGCAAGAATCGGTCGACGGCGTTACGGTTGGCGGCTGCCGCTTGCGAGCGCATGGCGGCGCTCAGCCGCCGATACGGGGTCCCGCTCGACGTAGAGTTCGCCGCCTATACCGACGCTTTCCATCAGGCCGAGGACTTCGTCGCCGCGGTGGCGGAGCATCCCGAGCTCGGCCTCTGCATCGACGCCGGCCACGCTTATCTCGGCGGCCTCATTCGCGAGCGCGACCATCTCGCCGACATCGCCTGCCTGGCACCCTCGGCACGCTCGATCCACCTCTGGAACAGCAAGGGACTCGAACACACCCGGCAGCACCATCACACCCCGCTGCATCCCTCGCAAAACCCGGCGGACGGCTGGATCGACATCGAGCCGATCGTCGAGATCGTCGCCGGCACACGGGCTGAAATCAATGTCGTCTTCGAATACCCGGTCGATGATCTGACGCCGGACGTCCAGGCGGGATACGACTGGGTGGCCGGCATTCTTGAGCGCTACCAAACGCCGGACAGATGAGCGAGACGTCACAAGGGAAGCGTCATGACGCAATTCAAGGTCCTTCTCATCAACTGCAACACGATGCTGGACACCCTGGTGACGGCCGGCATCGGCATTCTCTCCGCCTGCCTCAAAGAGGCCGGGAACGAGGTCCAGGTCTTCGACACCACCTTCTACCGCACCGCCGAGGTCACCGGCGACGAGGCCCGGGCGGCGGCGTTGCAGGTGAAGGAGACGAGCTTCACCGATCTCGGCATCGAGCCCGAGGCCGGCGACGTGGTCGAGGACTTCGCGGCCACGGTGGCCAGCTGGCAGCCCGACCTCATCGGCCTCTCCAGCATCGAGGTGACGCATACGCTCGGCCTCCGCCTGCTGGAGGCGGTGCGGGAGAGCGGCATCCCCACCGTCGTCGGCGGGCCCTACGCCACCTTCGCGCCCGAGATCGTGATTCGCCACCCGGCCGTCGACATGGTTTGCGTCGGCGAAGGCGAGAGCGCCCTCGTCGAGCTCTGCGACAAGCTGGCCAAGGGCGAGGAGTTGAAGCGCATCGCCAACCTCTGGGTCGAGCAAGACGGCCATGTCTACAAGAACCCGGTGCGCGCGCCGATCGACCTGGCGACGCTGCCCCGCCAGGACTGGAGCGTCTACGACAGCCGCCGCTTCTGGAAACCGATGGGCGGCAAGATGTCGGTCACCGGCACCTTCGAGATGAACCGCGGCTGCCCCTATACCTGCTCTTTCTGCATCAATTCGGGCCTGGAGAAGATCTACGGCGACATCGGCGGCTATTACCGCGAACAGGACGTCGAGCGGTTGGTCGACGAGATGGCCGAGAAGAAGGAGCAGTACAACCTCGCCTATGTCTACCTGGTGGCGGAAAGCTTCCTGACCACGGCGCGCGAGCGGGTCCGCAGCTTCGGCCGCCTCTACCGGGAAAAGGTCGGCCTGCCGTTCTGGGTCGAGGCGCGGCCGGAATCGATCACGCCAGACAAGATCGAGGTCCTGACCGAGATCGGCTGTGAGGGCATCTCCATCGGCGTCGAGAGCGGCAACTTCGAGCTGCGCAAAACCATCCTCGGCCGCAACGTCCAGGACAAGACCATCATCCGCGCCTTCGAATTGCTGCGCGAGACCGGCATCCGGGTCAGCGCCAACAACATCATCGGCTTCCCGACCGAGACCCGGGAGATGATCTTCGACACCATCCGCCTCGACCGGGAGCTACAGCCCGACGGCGTCATGGTCAGCTTCTTCAGCCCCTACAAGGGCGCGACCCTGCGCGAGATGTGCCAGGACCTCGGCTATATCGAGGATGACGAGATCGCCGAGGACTACCGCCTCGGCCCGACGATGGACATGCCCCAGCTCAGCGCCAAAGAACTCGTCGGCCTGCACCGCACCTTTCCGCTTTACGTCAAGTTTCCGGAAGCGGAATGGCCCCAGATCCGGATCGCCGAAGCCGATACGGCCGAAGGCAACGCCGCCTTCCAGGAATATTCCGAGCGCTACACCCGCCAGTTCATGAGCTGACGCGGCGTCGGCGGCGCGAACGAGCGAACGGGGGTCCTCTCAGTTAGCTTCGGCTTTGCGCTGCTCGATCAGGGTCGCGAGACGGTTGCTGGCCCGCCAGAGCGCATCGACGAGTTTGCCGCGTTGCAGAAATGTCTGCGGCGTCACGGACGTCACCGCCGGATGCTCCAGCTCCGGCAGCTCGTCCAACTCCAGGCGATCGAAAGTTCGACCGTCCTCCAGCTCATAGGTCATTCGGTAGACGCGCACGGACTGCTGCTTCTCGAGCTTCTCGGCGATGCCGGCCATGCGCTTCTGCTCGGCCCGCAGCTTTTCGAGCGGCCAGCCTTCGACGATGGGACCGAGCGGCCCGGAATTGGGTGAAAGCGCTCGATTGGCAGATCGCGTGTCGGTCTGGGGCTTGGCCGCCTGGGGCTTTCCGCCTTCCCGAGCAACTGCGATCGGCCGGCGCAGGACCAGGTTGGCGAAGCCTCCGTCCGCGCTGATCGCCTCGATCGTTGCCGGCTTTCCGCGCCCGGCATCGGCCGGAACGCGTAGCGCTTGACCGCCTGCCGGCCGGTAAAGCCCACTGTCGTTCGCCGTTTCCAGCAGTTCGATCTCGTGTGCCGGCCCGTTGTTGCCCTCGCCATAGTGGTTGTGAAGATAGACGACGAACCGATCCGGCCTGTCGGTACAGCCACCCGAGGCATGGACCCGCAGGGAAAAGGGCGTCCGCGGTGTTGTGGCGAAGAGCTGTGCGCCATCGGCCACCCCGACGAATTCGATATGCGACACCTCGATCGGCCGGTCGGCGCAGGCCGTCGCGCCGGGTTTCGACGATGGCCCAGCTTGGCTGACAGTAGGTGAGCGGCCTTCGCCGGCCCGTCGGAACCGGGCCCGGGCGACGACGGTACGGTCGGCGTCCTCGGCGATCGCATGGTCATAGTCTTGAAGGCCGCCGGGCGGCGGCGGCACGGGCGCCGGCTTCAGGCTCTTGAACCGTCCCGTGTCGGGACCAGTCTCGATCAGAGTGACACCGATGTTGGTTTCGGTTTCGCCCCGCGCATTGTTGACCCGTACGACGGCTTCTATCCGGTCGGGCTTGGCCGGGTCGCCGCCGGTCGCCGTCGCGGCGAGCGCAACCTCGCCATAGTCCCCGTCGGTGACGGGATAGGCGTCGACCGTACGGCCCGACGCATCGCTGAAAGCGAGGGACTTGACCGTCAGGGGTGGTTTCTTCTCGCGCGCCTCCTTGCGCTCCACCGTTCCGGTAGCGCGCGCCGGGGGTACCGCCTTCGACACTTCGACGGCATCGCCTCGCAGGCTTTTCGGATGGCTGACATAGAAGGCCTTGACCGGTTTGGCGGACGCGCCCGGCGCCGGCGGCAGGACGAGACCCGACATCGGTGCGCGAAAGACCTTCGTATCCGGCCCCGTCTCAACGAGGGTGAAGAGAACCTTCGACTCTGCATCGGCGTCGGACCACATCTCGATTTGCAATAGGTCCGGCACGTACGGGCAGCCGACACTGGCCCGGACCTCGACATGGAGAGGCTGGTCGGGGCCGATCGTCGCGACCGGTTTTGAGTAGCCGGCGTCCATGAACTTGACCGAGGTGACCTTGACGCCATGATCGCGGACCCAGACCCAAGGCCGATCGAAGGGCTCGAAGACTGTGAGTTCGAGGCTCTCCTTGCCCCAGCGCAAGCGTGCCGCCTTGAACGCGCCGTCGAGATGGTCCTGGCCAAGGGTGAAGACGTATCGGGCGGTCCGGAAACGGGGCAACACCTGTTGGATGACCTTCTCCGGCGGTGCGGTCCTGCTTTCCCACCATTCGCCATCGCTCAGGTCGGCGACGCCCTTGATCGTGTAGTCGAGCGTCAATCGGCCGCCTTCCGCCACGCCTTCAAAGATACGTTTGCGCCAGACCAGCTCGGCGCTGACCAGCGGGCCATTGGCGGTGATCTTGATCGGCTTCGAGCGATCGCCAGAGTAGCGGTCGGTGACTTCGTACCAACAGCCGAACAGATGATCGGCATCGGTGTAACCGCTTCCCTCGCGCGCATCGTTCCGCCGCGGCTTTGTCTGGCCGCGCGCGGCGGCCGGTTCGCTGGAGACGGAGCCCGGTGGAATAGCCGGCTCGCTGGGGCCTCGGTGGTAGGGCCGGCGTTTGCCCATGCCGTCGTAGTAGTAAGAGCCTGGCGGCGGCTCCTTGCGGGGCGGCACCAGCTTGTCGTCCGGGGCGAAGATCAGGCCGTCGCCGCTCGGCGTCACCGGCGAGTCCTCAGAATCGGCGAGGTCTTTCATCGGCATGGTCGAGAAGGGAATCGGCACCGCCACCGGTGCCTTGGCCACGGTGCCTGGCGGGATGGTCGGCTTGCTGGGGCCTCGGTGATAGGGCCGGCGCTTGCCCATGCCGTCGTAGTAGTAAGAGCCGGGCGGCGGCTCCTTGCCGGGCGGCACCAGCTTGTCGTCCGGGGCGAAGATCAGGCCGTCGCCGCTCGGTGCTACCGGCGAGTTCTCCGAGTCGGCGAGATCCTTCATCGGCATGGTCGAGTAGGGAATCCCAACCGGCGCCGGTGCCTTGGCCACGGTGCCTGGCGGGATGGTCGGGTCGATGGGGCCTCGGTGGTAGGGCCGCCGCTGGCCCAAGGTGTTGTGGTAGTATGCGCCCGGACCCGGGGTTTCACCGGCCTTGACCAGAGTGCCGTCAACGTGACGCACCGGACCCGCCCCCGGCTCGGGGCCGACAAGTAGACCGGACCCTTTCGGCGACTGCGTCGATCGTGCCGGTTTGTCCGCAGCGGCCGCCTTGGTCTCGGCCTTGTTCGATTGGCCCGGTGCGGCCGTCTTGCCGCGGACATAGGGCACCCTGTTGCCGTTCTTGTCGAGCACATAGGCACCGATTGGGATCGGCATGCCTGGCAGCAGGGGAACGCCGTCCTTGTCGAAGACGATCGGGCCTTCCGCCGCGCCGACCGCGCCTGCCGCCAGCAGCCAAATCGCGCCGACGATCAGCGCCGCCCGGGCGAGGCCGTGCAACCCACGACCATTTCTCTGGACCAGGGTTGACCGCGCCATGCCGCCGTTCCTATTTCTTGACTTTTTCTATCTCGAACCTATCGAACTCGATGATGGCCTCGACGGCCTCGTCGTCTTGGGTGGCGAAAATTCCCGGCGTCAGCTTCTTGCCCAACAGAGCATGAGTGCCGAGTTTCATCCATTTCCCGTCACTGCCGAGCTTGACGAAGCCGGTGTACTTGAACCCGCGTTTCTCGATCCGGAATTGAACCGGCGTTTCGCCCAAGGGGGCGGACTTACGCAACTGAATGAACAGCGCCTTGGAGTTCTTGCCGCTCTGGCGCTTGAGGAACATCGCATAGGGACCGGTATCGCTGTTGTAGCTGGCCCTGAAATTGTTGAGGAAGAGGACGGCATAATTGTCCTTGTCCAAGTGCAAGACGATGCCCGAAGCCGTTCGCTTGCCATCGCCGCCAAAGCCCTGATAGTCCGCCGTGAGGGATACCGACACATCATAATGCTTCTCGACGATCGGTGCCTTGTAGAGAAGCAGGTTCTTGGTCGTGTCGTGACCTGAGCCCCGAAAGTTCCCTCATCTGATAGGAGAGTCCGTCATAGAGGAGACGGATATGAGGCAATCACGG
>JASLMY010000194.1 GCA_030746295.1 Alphaproteobacteria bacterium
CTCCGGCGCCCGCGCCTTCGGGTCGCCCCAACCGCCGCCGCCGGGCGAAGTCGCCGTCAACTTCAGCGGCGGTAGGTTGCGCACACCGTATTTCGGCGCCTCGAACGCCTCCCCGTCGGCCAGCAGCGCCGCCATCTCGCCCGGCACCCCGGCCTCGCCGCCGGCGGCACCGAAGGCGGAGACCGAATAGAGGCCCTCGCCGCGAAAGGCGTACTCCGCCGGCACCTGGACCTCGACCTCGTAGTTGCAGCCGGTGCCGCCCCGGTAGGTGCCGGCGCCGGCGGCATCGCAACGGAACTCCTGGCGGCGGAAGATCGCCGGGTAGAGCTGTTCGTAGGTCTCGACGTTGGGCAGGACGAGGCCGCCGAGGGCGATCAGGTGGCCGATCTGGTTGAAGCCATCGCGACCGTCCACCGCGCCGCCGCCCGGCACTGAGACCCAGTGGTACATGACGAAGCGGGCATCGCCGTTGCTCCAGCCCGAGGTGGTGCCGTGGATCGTCTTGCCCCAGCCGGCACAGCTTCGTTCGGGCAATGCCTGGCCCAAGGCCTTCCAGATCGCGTGCACGATCTCGTGCGCGATGAAGACCGTGTTCATGGTCATCGCCGCCGGCGGCCGGGCGTTCACGATCGTGCCCTCGGGCGCCACGATTTGAACGTTGCGGAAGGTGCCCTCGTTGCGCGGCAGGTCGGGGTCGAAATAGGAGGCGAGCGCCATGTAGACGGCCGACCAGGTGTTGGCGACGGAGCTGTTCTTGAAGCCCCTGATCTGAGCGTCCGTGCCGGTGAAATCGACCGTCATGGCATCGCCCGCGACGCCCAGCCGGACCCGGATCATGGCGTCCGTCGGCTCGAAGCAGTCGTTGTCGATGGCTTCCTCCGCCAGGTAGTCACCGTCGGGTATGCTGGCGATGCAGTCGCGGAAACTGCGGTCGGCATGGACCAGGATGCCCTCGAAATAGTCGCGGAAGCTATCGAGGCCCAGTTCCTCCACCAGGGCGACGACCCGCTCGGCACCGATCCGGGTCGATCCGATCATGGCCCTGAGATCGCCGTCCAAGGCCTCGGGCGTGCGGGTGTTGATCATCAACAGCTTCCAGAGGTCTTCGCGGGTGCGGCCGCGCTCGATCAGCTTCAGCGCCGGCAAGCGGATGCCCTCGTGGAAGATCTCGGTCGCAGCCGAGTTGTAGGTGCCGGCCGCACCGCCGCCGATGTCGGCCTGGTGCGCCCGGTTGCAGGCCAGTGCTACCAAGGTGCCATCGACAAACACCGGCCGGGCGATCACCCAGTCGGGCAAGTGATTGCCGCCGGCGGTGTAGGGATCGTTCAAGAGATAGACATCGCCTTCGGCGATCTCGTCGCCGAAAGCGTCGATCACGGCGCGAGCGGCAAAGCCGCCGCCGCCGGTGTGGATCGGGATGCCGTCGGCTTGGCTGACGAGCGTGCCCTCGGGGTCGGCGACGAAGCAGGAGAAATCATGGCTCTGGCTGAAGATCGGGCTGCGCGCGGTCCGGGTCATGACCCAACCCATCTGCCGCGAGACGTGGTCGAGCCGGTTCTGCACCAGGGCCAGCACGATGGGATCGAGCTTGGAGTCCTCGGCCATCAGTCCGTGCCCTCCGTATCGATGTGGATGACGATGTTGTCGGCGGGATCGATTTCCAGGCGGTCGTTCGGGCCGATGAAGACGGTCGTCGTCTGCTCCTCGACCAACAGCGGCCCTGCCAGTGCATGGCCAGGTCGCAACGCCTCACCGGCATAGACCGGAGTCTCGAGCCAGCCCGAGGCGGCGTCGATATAGACCGGGCGGTGGGCGATCGGGGCCGGCGCATCACCGCCGCTGGGCCGGGGGGCCGCCTCGGCCCGGTCGATGAGGCCGAGGCCAACGACCCGGGTGGCGGTGACCTCGATCGTCCCACCAGGCTGGATGTGGCCGAACTGGCGCTCGTGCTCGACCTCGAAGTCGGCCCTGATGCGGGCCGCATCGAAACCGCCGTCGGGGTAGGCCACCCGGATCGACCAGAGCTGGCCGCGGTAGCGGAGGTCGAGCTCGCGGCCGATCCGTGCCGTCTCGCCTTCGAAGCCTTCCGCGCCCAAGGCCTCGGCCGCGCGCGCCTCCAGCGGCAGGAAGGCCGCCTCCAACGTCGCCTCGGGCACGGCATCGAGGTCGTGCAGGGCGACGGCGAGATAGTCCAGGCGGACATCGGAATGCAGCATGCCGAGCGCACAGAAAGCACCGGCCTGGCGCGGCACGTAGACCCGCCGGCAGCCGAGCGCCCGGGCGACGCTGGCGCCGTGCATCGGCCCAGCGCCACCGGCCGCGACGAGCGTGAAGCGCCGGGGGTCGTGGCCGCGCTCGATCGAGATCCGCTCCACCGCGTGCAGCAGGTTCTGCTCGACCAAGCGGATGATCCCGGCCGCCGCCGCCTCGACCTCTATGCCCAGCGGCGCCGCGACCTGGCGCTCGACGGCGGCGCGGGCCAGGCCGTCGTCGAGCGTGACGCTGCCGCCCGCATAGGGGCCCGGACGCAGGCGCCCCAGCACCATATGGGCATCCGTCACGGTCGGCGCCTCGCCGCCAATGCCGTAGCAGGCGGGTCCCGGATCTGCGCCGGCACCGGCGGGGCCGACATGCAGCAGGCCGGCACCGTCGACCGAGGCGATGGTGCCGCCGCCGGCACCAACGGTGTGGATCTCGACCGCCGGCGTCGCCAGGTGATAGCCGTCGATGATGAGCGCGTCGGTGACGGCGACGGAGCCGGCGCTCATCAGCGTGACGTCGCAGCTGGTACCGCCGATCTCCATCGAGATCAGATCGCCGCTGCCGGCGTGGCCGGCATAGAGGTTGAGGGCACCGACGCCGGCTGCCGGCCCCGAGAGCACCAGGTTGACCGGGCGCTCGGCGACGTGGTCGACCGAGATCGCGCCGCCATTGCTCTGCACCAGCAGGATCGGACGGCTCAGGCCGAGTTGCGCCAGGCGGCTGTTGAGCTCCTCCAGGTAGGACACCACCTTGGGCGCGACATAGGCGTTGACCACCGCCGTCGAGGTCCGCTCGTACTCGCCCATCACCGGCGCGATGTTGCTGGAGAGCGAGAGCCATCGACCCTGCCAGCGCTCCTCCAGAACCCCTGCCGCGGCGGCCTCGTGAATGGGATCGCGATAGCTGTTGAGGAAGGCGACCGCTACCGAGTCGACCCCCTCCGCCTCGAAGCTCCGGATCGCGCTCTCCACGTCGGCGGCCTCGAAGGACGCCAGCTCGGCACCGTCACGGTCGAGGCGGCCGCGCACCGGCAGCCTCAAGTAGCGAGGCACCAGAACCTCGGGGAAGGGCGCGCGATGGTCCCACATGTTCTCGCGGATGCCGCGACGAACCTCCAGGCTGTCGCGGAAGCCCTCGGTCGTCAGCAGGCCGACGCGAGCCCCCTTGCGCTCGAGGATGGTGTTTGTGGCGATGGTCGAGCCATGCACGAAGAGGGCGCAGCCGCGCAACAGCTCGGCCATGCCGATGGCGAACCGGGCCGCTGCGGCCTCCAGCGCGTCGAGGACGCCCAGGCTCGGATCGCTCGGCACCGAGGGCACCTTGAAGACCGCCAGCCGGCCCTCCCCGTCGCGCAGCACCATGTCGGTAAAGGTGCCGCCGACGTCGACGCCGATGCGCCAGGGGGCTGCGGGCATGAACTGGTCGCTGTCCTGGCTCACGGGAGCTGGCCTCGCTTCGAATCCCGGTCGTGACAACGGCGTTGCCGGGCGTGCGCGATTTGCAATTGCCGCCGGACCGCCGATGGGTGAAGAATATTTCCGTCCGCTTCAGCATATGGTGTCGTCATGGGAATCGAAAGCGCCAGGGCCTACTACAAGGGTGGTGCCGTCCGCCAACACGGCGCCATGGAGTTCAGCGAGGCGCCCGTCGACCTGGACACGGTCCGCCTCTATCGGCTGGGCCGGCTTCGCGAAGAGCTGGCGAAGCGTGACTACGCCGGCCTCTTGCTCTTCGACCAGCTCAACACCCGCTACGCCACCGATGCCACCAACATGCAAATCTGGTGCAGCCACTACGAGACCCGCTGCGTCTTCGTCGCCACCGAGGGGCCGGTGGTGCTGTTCGACTACGCCGACCACCCGCACTTGGCGGAGGGCCTGCCGACGATCGACGACTACCGCGTCATGCCGGTCTTCTACTACTTCGCGGCCGGCAGCAACGCCGAGGAAATGGCGCGGCGCTTCGGCGCCGAGATCGCCGAGCTGGTAAAGCGCCACGGCGGCGGCAACAAGCGCCTCGCCGTCGATCTCTTGTCGCCGCTCGGCAGCGACGCGATCCGCGCCCACGGCATCGAGCTGATGGACGGCCAGGCCGTGACCGAGCATGCGCGGGCCATCAAGTCGGCCGAGGAGCTGGTGCTGATTAAAGAGGCGATGGCGGTCTGCGAGGCCGGCATGGCGGCGATGCAAGAGGCGCTACGGCCGGGGATCACCGAGAACGCCCTTTGGGCCAAGCTGCACGAGGCCAACATCCGCCTCGGCGGCGAGTGGATCGAGACCCGGCTCCTCTCCTCGGGCCCGCGCACCAACCCCTGGTTCCGGGAATGCTCGATGCGCCAGATCGAGGCCGGCGACATGGTCAGCTTCGATACCGACCTGATCGGCCCCTACGGCTATTGCGCCGACATCTCACGGTCCTGGGTCGCGGGCGGCCGGCCGACCGACGCGCAGCGGCGCCTCTACGCCAAGGCCTACGAGCAGATCCAGCACAACATCGCCCTGCTGCGCCCCGGCATCACCTTCTCCGAGGTTTCGGCGCAGGCCTGGCCGATCCCGGAGGAGTTCCTGTCGAACCGCTATACCAGCCTGATCCACGGCGTCGGCCTCGCCGACGAGTACCCCTCGTTGCGGCATTGGGTCGACCACGAGGGAAAGGGCTACGACGGCATCGTCGAGGCGGGCATGACGCTTTGCGTGGAGTCCTTCATCGGCAGCGAGGGCGGCCGCGAGGGCGTCAAGCTGGAAGAGCAGGTGCTGATCACCGACAAGGGTGCCGAGCTGCTGTCACACTACCCGATGCAGCTCGACTGGCTTTGAGGCCGGCCGAGTACCTCAGATCACCTGAGTGGTCGCGGGATCGATCAGGTGCATGTTTTCCATGTTGACGGTGAAGCCCATCTGCTCGCCGACTTGCGCGACCGATCGGGGCTCGGCCCTGGCGCAGATCTCGGTGGCGCCGATGTTGAAGAAGACCATGGTGTCGATCCCCATCGGCTCCAAGACCTCGATCTCGGCGTCGAAGTCCTGGCGCTGGCCGCCGCCGTTGCCGTGGGGCCGGCGCTCGGTGATGTGCTCGGGCCGAATCCCGAAGATCATCTCCTTGTCGAGGAAGGGGCGGTAGCGCGCCTCCCGCTCGCTCGGCACGGCAAGCGTCATCTCGTCGGTGAGGTGGATGCCCAGGCCGGAGCCGGCGGTCGTGATCCGACAGGGCAGGAAGTTCATCGCCGGCGAGCCGATGAAGCTGGCGACGAAGTGCGTCTTCGGCGTGTTGTACATCTCGTCCGGCGTGCCGACCTGCTCGATCACGCCCTCGTTCATGACCACGATCCGATCGGCCAGCGTCATCGCCTCGACTTGGTCGTGGGTGACGTAGACCACCGTGGTCTGGACCCGCTGGTGGATCTTCTTGATCTCGGTCCGCATCTGTACGCGCAGCTTGGCATCGAGGTTGGAGAGCGGCTCGTCGAAGAGAAAGACCTGGGGGTTGCGGACGATGGCGCGGCCCATGGCGACGCGCTGGCGCTGGCCGCCCGAGAGCTGCTTTGGCCGCCGCCCCAGAAGCTCGCCGATATTGAGGATGTCGGCCGCGGCGCGGACCCGCCGGTCGATCTCCTCCTTCGGCGTCTTCCGCAGCCGCAGGCCGAAGGCCATGTTCTGATAGACGCTCATATGCGGATAGAGAGCATAGTTCTGGAACACCATGGCGATGTCGCGGTCCTTGGGCGGGACCTCGTTGACGATCCGATCGCCGACCTGGATATCGCCGGCGGTGATGTCCTCCAGGCCGGCGATCATGCGCAAGGTCGTGGTCTTGCCGCAACCCGACGGGCCCACCAGGGCGATGAACTCGTTGTGCTCGATCTCCAGGTTGATGCCGCGAACCGCATCGGTCTCGTCGAAGCGCTTCCACAAGTCCTTCAGAACGATCTCAGCCATTTTCCGCTCTCTTGTCCAAACTACGCCAATGCCAGGTGCTACTTGATCGCCCCCGAGGTCAGGCCGGAGACGTAAGAGTCCATGAAGAAGCCGTAAAACACGATGATCGGTATGGTGCCCGTCAGGCACGCCGCCATCAGCGAGCCCCAAAAATAGATGTCGCCCCGGATCAGCTCGGTGAAGACGCCGACGGAGAGCGTCTTCGCGGTCTCGTCCTGGATAAAGACGAGCGAGTACAAGAGCTCGTTCCAACAGAGCGTGTAAGAGAACAGAACCGCACACATGATGCCCGGCACGGCCATCGGCAGGACGATGCGGAAGAGCGCGCCGAGCCGCGAGCAACCGTCGAGATAGGCGCATTCCTCGACCTCCACCGGGATGGTCCGGAAGTAGCCCATCAGCAGCCAGGTCACGAACGGGATCAGGAAGGTCGGATAGGTCAGGATCAACGACCAGTAGGAATCGCGGATCGGCACGACATCGTCGATGGCGTTGATGACGTCGATCAGCGGAATGAAGAGAAGCGTCTGCGGCACCAGATAGGTGATGAAGACGGCGACGCCGAAGAACTCGACGCCGCGAAAGCGCAATCTCGCCAATGCATAGGCGGCAAGCGTTCCGATCGACACCGAGATAATGGTGGCGACCGTCGAGACGATCAGGGTGTTGACCATCCAGTGCTCGAAGAAGCCGGTGTTGGTCGCGAGGTAGGTGTAGTTCTCGGTGGCGATGCCGGTGGCCCAGAACGGCGACTTGCTGAGGTTGTTGATCTCCTGCTTCGATTTCAGCGAGGTGATGAACATGATGTAGAAGGGAAAGAGCGCGAAGGCGAGATAGGGCAGAAGTGCCACATAGTTCGCAAAGCTCTTGCGCCGACGCCAGGCCGGAACCTTGTTGAAGGCCAGCGCTCGGCCGTCGCTGCTCGTCATCGTCACGGCGCTAGAGCTCATGGCCGGTATCCCGTCTTACCAGTCGCAACAAGAAGATCACGGTGATCACCAGGATCGGGAAGAGGAAGAGTGCCACCGCCGCGCCCAGACCGATCTCGTGGTTGAGGATCCCGTAGGTGAACGAGTAGGTGGCAAAGAGATGGGTTTCGTTCATCGGCCCGCCCCGCGTCAACACGTAGACGATGTTGAAATCGGCCAGCGTGAAGATGGTGGAGAACAAGATGATGATGGCCAGGACCGGCCGCAAAAGCGGCAGCGTGATGCTCCAAAACTTCTTCCAGGTCGAGGCACCGTCGATCTCGGCCGCCTCGTAGAGATGGTCCGGGATCGACACCAGCCCGGCCAGGATGGTGATGATGAAGAACGGCAAGCCCCGCCAGATGTTGACGAAGATGACCGAGGCCAGTGCCAGGGTCGGATTGCCGAGGAATTGGTAGGGCCCCAGGCCGAACATGGTGAAGGGCCAAACGTGCTGCAGAATCCAATTCACGTGGCTGTAGGTCGGATCCAGGATCAGCCACCAGCCGAGCGTCGTCAGTGCCGTTGGCGCCACGAACGGGATCAGCATCGAGCCGCGGAAGAAGCGCTTCAGCTTCAAAATCCGCTGCAGCAACATGGCGCAAATGAGACCCAGCACGACCTTGAAGACGACGGAGAAAAAGGCGAACAGCAGCGTATTGTTGACCGTCTTCAGAAAGATGTCGTCGACGGTCAGGATGTAGATGAAGTTCTCCAGCCCAATGAAATTCGAGGGCTCGCCGATGAAGGCGTCGGACATGGAGAACCAGACCGCCAGTCCGAAGGGATAGACGATCAGGCAGATCATGATGATCGCCGACGGCAGGATGAAACCATAGCCGTCAAGGTCCGGTCCGAGGGACCGGCGCAAGCGCAATCGGAGAGAGCGGGGCGGCGTTGCCACCGCCCCGACTTCCGTAACAGCTACCATGACTCGGCTGTCGCCCCGTTCATGTCAGCGGACGTCCTGAAGCTAGAACCAGGCACTACTTGAACCGCCTGTAAATGCGCGTCATTTGCGCCTCGAGCTTCTTGACCGCGTCCTCCGGCGAGGCCCTGCCCGTGGCGCAGGTGGCCATGGCATCGGGCAGGAGGAATTGGTCGACGACGGTCTGCATCGCCGCCGTCGGCACGCCCGGATAGCCCGGCGGATGCGTGTACCAGCCGATATAGGGCGCGAAGTAGTACTTCGAGTTCGAGGCGTAGATCGGATGCAGCGCATGGTTCGCCAGCACCGGCTGGTTGTATCCCTTGCTCGCGGTGAGATGCTTCAGCGCGTTCGCCTTGGAGAAGTGGAACTCCAGGAATTCCTTCGCCAACTCCTTCTCCTTGGCGAACTTCCAGACCCCGATGCCGTGGAAGGACGCGGACATATGGCGACCGCCGGGGCCCTTCGGCGGCAGGACGTGGTTGATGACCTGATGCACCGGCCGGTCGGTGCCCTGGATCAAGGCCTTGTCGCGAACCGCCGAGCGATAGGCGCTGATCGGGTTCAGGATCATGCTGCACTTGCCGGACGCGATGCAGACGTTGTTGTTGCGATCGTCCCAGGCCAGGACCTCTTCCTCCATCGCGTCCTTGTAAAGGGCGCGGACGAACTTGAAGGCCTCGATCGACTCCTTCGAATTGACGGCGACGGTCTTGCTGTCGGCCTCCACCAGCTTGGCGCCGTACGACCACATGATGCCGCGCAGGATGTTGTTGGAGTCGTTCGAATGGGCGAGCTGGATGCCGACCGGATGGCCCTTCTTCTTCAGCTTGGTGCCGATGCGCAGGACGTCGTCCCAGGTGTCCGGCAGGTTCTCGCCAATCTCGGCGATCAGGTCGGTCCGGACCACGACCGGGAAGGAGATGAAGTACCACGGCAGCGCCTTCTGACGGCCGTCTTTGCCCTTGCCCATGGTCTTCGCGGTCCAGCCGCCGCCGCGCTGGCCAATCTTCTCGTAGAGTTCGTCCAAGGGCTCCAGGTGCTTCGAATAGAGGTGCGGGTTGGCGTTCGCAACGTTGACGACGTCGTGTCCCTTCTGGCCCTGCACCTCGCCGGCCAGCACCGCCGGAAGTTGCAGATGCGCCACCCGGTCCATGCGGACCTTGACGCCGGCTGCCTTGCCGAACTCCTCGAACTGAGCCTTCAGCTCCTCGTCGGAAGCCGGCACGAAGTGCGACCAGACCAGCATCTTGAGCACGCGCTCCTGCGCGACTGCGGGCGCGACACCGGTGGCCAGGATGCCGGCGAGGCCGCCGGTCGCGGCCGCCGATTTCCGCATGAATCCACGACGGCTCTCTTCACCGCCGAGC
>JASLMY010000195.1 GCA_030746295.1 Alphaproteobacteria bacterium
CCGTCGAGGCCGGCGCATAGCACGCCCGCCTGCAACAGGTAGGGATTGGCGGCGCCGTCCATCAGGCGCAGCTCGAACCGCCCCGGGTCGGGTATGCGGATCATGTGGGTGCGGTTGTTGCCCGAATAGGAGACCGCGTTCGGCGACCAGGTGGCGCCCGACAGCGTCGCTGGCGCGTTGATCCGCTTGTAGCTGTTGACCGTCGGGTTGAAGAAGGCGCAGAGGGCCTCGGCCGAGTGGATGATGCCGCCAAGGAAGTTGTAGGCGAGGCCCGACAGCCCCATCTCGTCCTTGTTGTCGAGGAAGAGGTTGCGCCGTCCGGTCTTGTTCCAGAGCGAGACATGGGCGTGGCAGCCGTTGCCGGTGAGGTCGGCGAAGGGCTTCGGCATGAAGGTGGCGCGGAAGCCGTGGTTCTCGGCGATGGTCTTGACCATAAACTTGAAGAAGGCGTGCCGGTCGGCGGTGATGAGGCAGTCGTCGTAGTCCCAGTTCATCTCGAACTGACCGTTGCCGTCCTCGTGGTCGTTCTGGTAGGGGCCCCAGCCCATCTCGCCCATATGGTCGCAGATCTCGGCGATGACGTCGTAGCGGCGCATCAGGGCCGCCTGGTCGTAGCAGGGCTTTTCCTGGATGTCGTTGGCGTCCGAGATCTCGTTGCCGTCCGAACTGATCAGGAAGTACTCGCACTCGACGCCCGACTTCATGACCTGACCGGCCTTGGCGGCGCGGGCGATCTGGCGCTTCAATGCCACCCTGGGCGAATCCTCGACCTCCTGGCCGTCCATCCAGAGATCGGCCGCGAGCCAGCCGACCTCCGGCTTCCAGGGCAGTTGGATCAGGCTGGCGGGATCGGGGATCGCGAACATGTCGGGGTGCGCCGGCGTCATGTCGAGCCAGGCCGCGAAGCCGGCGAAACCAGCCCCGTCCTTGGCCATATTGGCGATGGCCCGCGCCGGCACCAACTTTGCCCGAAGCACGCCGAAGAGATCGACGAAGCTGATCAGGAAATATCTGATGCCCTTCTGCTTCGCCACTTGCGCCAGATCGGTCGCCATGGATTGCCTCCCTTGCGTGTCTTCTTCTAATCGTCTTTTCGCCAGCCGGGGATCCAGCCGGTGCCGGCGAGCGGCACCCGGGCCATCGCCGCCGCCTCGATAGTGAGCGCCACCAGGTCCTCCGGCTCCAGGTTCAGGACGTGGCTCTTGCCGCAGGCCCGGGCCAGGGTCTGGATCTCCAGCACCAGCGTCGTCAGGTAGTTCTTGAGGAGCCGGGCGCCGGCCTCCGGCTCCAGCCGCGCCTCCAGCTCAGGCTCTTGCGTCGTGATGCCGACGGGGCAGAAGCCGGTGTGGCAGTGGTGGCAGTAGCCGGGCTCGGTGCCGAGCTTTTCGTAGTCGTCGTGATAGGCCGGCTTGTTGCAGCCGAGCGCGATCAGCGCCGCGGTGCCGATCGAGACCGCGTCGGCGCCGAGCGCCAGGGCCTTGGCGGCGTCGGCGCCGTTGCGGATGCCGCCCGAGACGACGAGCTGCACCCGGCGGTGCATGTCGAGCTCCTGCAGCGCTTCGACCGCCATGCGCACCGCAGGCAGGGTCGGGATGCCGACATGCTCGATGAAGACGTCTTGGGTCGCGGCGGTACCGCCCTGCATGCCGTCGAGGACGACGACGTCGGCGCCGGCCTTGACCGCCAGGGCCACGTCATAGCCGACCCGGGTGGCGCCGATCTTGACGTAGATCGGGATCCGCCAGTCGGTGATCTCGCGCAGCTCGGTGATCTTGATCGCCAGGTCGTCGGGCCCGGTCCAGTCGGGATGGCGCGAGGCGCTGCGCTGGTCGATGCCTTCGGGCAGGTCGCGCATGCCGGCGACGCGTGGCGTGATTTTCTGGCCCAAGAGCATGCCGCCGCCGCCGGGCTTCGCGCCTTGGCCGATCACCACCTCCAGCGCATCGGCACGGCGCGCGTCGTCTGGGTCCATGCCATAGCGCGAGGGCAGCACCTGGTAGACCAGCGTCTCGGAGGACTGGCGCTCCTCCTCGGTCATGCCGCCGTCGCCCGTCGTCGTGCTGGTGCCCATCTCCGTCGCCGCCCGGCCCAGCGCCTCCTTGGCGTGCGCCCCCAGCGAGCCGAAGCTCATCCCGGCGATGGTGATCGGGATCTTCAGCTCGATCGGCTTCTCGGCGTGGCGGTCGCCGAGGACGACGTTGGTCTCGCAGCGCTCGCGATAGCCTTCCAGGGGGTAACGCGAAGTCGAGGCGCCGAGGAACACCAGGTCGTCGAAGCTCGGCAGATAGCGCTTGGCGCCGAAGCCGCGGATCTCGTAGACGCCCTCGGAGGCGGCGCGCTGGATCTCGTGGATGACCTGCTGGGGGAAGCTGGCCGAGGCGCGGAGCTGGCGGCGGTCGAAGGTCATCGGCGGGAATCCCTAGTAGTCGCCGGCGTGGTCGACGTTGAAATGATAGAGCTTGCGGGCCGAGCCGTAGCGCCGGAAATCGGCCGGATCGGCGTTCATCTCGGCCGCCTCCAGCAGTCCGGCCAGGCCTTCCAGGTGCTCTGGGCCCATCTCCTTCTCGACGCAGTCCGCACCCAGGCTCTCGACCCGGCCGCGGACGAAGACGATCGCCTCGTAAATCGAATCGCCGAGATCGCCACCGGCGTCGCCCAGGACCACGAGGTGCCCCGCTTGTGCCATGAAGGCGCTCATGTGGCCGACCGACCCGCCGACGACGATGTCGATGCCCTTCATCGAAATACCGCAGCGCGACGAGGTGTCGCCCTCGATGATCAAGAGGCCGCCGCGGCCCGAGGCGCCGGCCGATTGTGAGGCGTTGCCGGTTACCCGGATCCGCCCCGACATCATGTTCTCACCCACGCCCGGCCCGACGTGGCCGTTGACGACGATTTCGGCCTCCCGGTTCATGCCGCCGCAGTAGAAGCCGGCATGGCCCTCGACGACGACCTCCAGCGGCTGGGTCAGACCGACCGCAATGGCATGTGCGCCGCGTGGGTTGAGAACCCGGAAGGCACGCTCGTTGGCTTCCGGCCCGATCTCGTGCAGGCGCCGGTTGAGGTCCCGGAGCCGGCTCTGGCCGAGGTCGATCTCAAGCATGGCCGGCCCGGCCCCAGCTGTAGACCCGGCCCGGCTTCGGCTCCCAGATTCGGGCCGCCTCGGCGCCCGGCAGGGTGGCAATCGAGCGGTACTCGGTCGCCATCGCCACCCAATCGTCGCTCTCGGCCAGGACGGCGTGCTTGCAGGCGATGGGATCGCGCAGCACCGAGAAGCCTTGCGCCGTGCCGACGGCGAAGGTGTAGAAGCCGTCCAGGTCCCGGACCGCCGCCGCCAGCGCCGCCTCGATGTCGTCGCCTTGCGCCAGGCGCCAGGTGAGGTAGCCCGCCGCGACCTCGCTGTCGTTGTCGGTCTCGAAGGAGACGCCGTGGCGGGCGAGCTCGCGCCGCAGCCGGTTGTGGTTCGAAAGCGAGCCGTTGTGTACCAGACAGAGGTCGAGGCCGGTGGTGAAGGGATGCGAATGGCTGGTGGTGACGGCGCTTTCCGTCGCCATGCGGGTGTGGCCGATGGCATGGCTGGCGGAAACGCGGGTCAGGTCGAAGCGCTCGATGACACTCGCCGGCAGGCCCTTCTCCTTGAAGATCTCTATTGCCGTGCCGGCCGACATCAGCCTGAGGTCGGGCCGCTCGGCGGCCAAGTAGGCGCGGATCGCCGTCGCCTCGCCGCCAAGCGTGAAGACGCCGTGGGTGCCGCGGACCTCGAACTCGGGCGCGCAGCCGAAGGTCGCATCGAGCGCGTCACGCAACGCCGGCCAGTCGGCCTCGGGCTCGGGATCGAAGATGCTGACCTTGACCTGGCCCGCCTCGACCGGGCGGCGGTAGAGGGCGACGCCGGCGCTGTCCGGCCCGCGGTCGGTCATCTCGACCAGCATTTCCGATAGAAGCGCACCCAGCCGCTCTTCGAGCGCAGGCGTCTTGGCGAACAGTCCGACGATGCCACACATTGCTTCCGTCCCGGCGGCTCAGCCGGCGTGGACCGGCGGACGGCGGTCCGCCCAGGGCCGGGCCGCCTCGAGCTGCGAGGCGAGGCGGATCAGCAGTGACTCCTCGCCGAAGCGGGTCGCCAGCTGCACGCCGACCGGCAGGCCGTCGTCGCTCATGTGCAGCGGCAGGGTGATCGCCGGCTGGCCCGTGAGGTTCTGCTGCGGCGTGAAAGCGATGAAGCGGAAGAGGCGGTCATAATAGTCGTCGATATCCTCCGTCGTCATCACCAGGGCGCCCAGCGGTACGGGCCGCTCGGCCAGGGTCGGTGTCAGCAGGATGTCCCAGTCCTCGTGGAAATGCGCCATCCGCCGGCCGAAGGCGTGGATGTCCTGGATCGTCCGCAGATAGTCGGGGCCGCTGACGCGCCGGCCCTCCTCGGCCGAAAGGCGAGAGATCGGCTCCAGATCGTCTGGGCCTGGGTCGCGCCCACTGGCGGCCTGGTAGCGGTCCAGGTTGGCGGCGGCGTTGACGCCGGCGATCAGACGCCAGACCTCGGCGATCCAGTCGAGATCGACCGGTGGTGCGGCTTCCTCGACCTCGTGGCCGAGCTCGGCCAGGAGCGCTGCCGTCTGCTCGACCGCCTCGGTGCAAGCCGGGTCGAGCGTGCTGCCGGCATGGACCTCGGTCGAGACCGCAACCTTGAGGCGCCCGGGGTCGGCGCCGACGGCGTCGGCGAAGGGCGCCGTCATCGGCGGAGACCCGTTGGGCGCGCCGAGCTCAGGTCCGGCGATCGCGTCCAAGAGGTGGGCAGTGTCGCGCACCGTGTGGCAAACCACGTGACCGACGCTGTTCAGGCTCTCGCCGAGGTCGGGGCCGACCGGGGTCCGCCCCCGGGTGGGCTTCAGGCCGACGAGGCCGCAACACGAGGCCGGGATCCGGATCGAGCCGCCGCCGTCGGTGGCGTGCGCCGCCGGCACGATGCCGGCCGCCACCGCCGTCGCCGAGCCGCCCGACGAGCCACCGCCGCTCCGCTCGAGGTTCCAGGGGTTGGGTGCCGCCCCGTGCGCCACCGGCTCGGTGCTGGCGCAGAGCCCGAACTCGGGCGTGTTGGTCTTGGCGATGGAGACTAGGCCGGCACGCTTCTGGCGGATCACGATCTCGCCGTCATGGTCGGGCACGAAATCGGCAAAGAAGCGGCTGCCGTTCTGCATCGGCACGCCGGCATAGAGGCAGTTCAGGTCTTTCAACATGAAGGGGACGCCCTTGAAGGGGCCGTCCGGCAGGCCGTCGGCGATCGCCTGTCGTGCCTCCGTCTCCATCTCGGTGACGACCGCGTTCAGCTCCGGCTGCAGCGCCCGCATGCGCGTCAGCGCCGTCTCCAAAACTTCCTCGATCGTGACCTCGCCGCCCCGGATCAGTTCTGCCAAGCCGACCGCGTCGTAGTTGCCGTAGTCCTTGAATGCCGCCATCGGAATGCTCCCTTCCTCAGCCCTGCCAATAGCATCCGCCAGACCCGGCCCCGGTTCAAGCCACCATGCCGCCGCCGACCTTGAAATCCTTTCGGCCCGCCGGAGCCTCAAGCTATAGTTTCCCGGTCAAAGAACAGGCGGGAGTGCGATGATGCCAGGCAGCGACGGGGCGAGCTTCGATTACGGGGCGGCGCGGGCCGCGTTTGAGCTCGAGGTTCCCGAAGAGTTCAACTTCGCCTTCGACGTGCTGTCGAAGCGGGCGCGGGAGGCGGACAAGCTCGCCCTCATCGCTGTGGACAAGACCGGCGAAAAGGTCGAACGGCTGAGCTATGCCGACCTGGACGAGGCCTCCAGCCGCTTCGCCAATGTGCTGCTGGGGCTGGGTGCGGCCAAGGGCGACTACGCCTTCGTCATGATCCCGCGCCTTCCGGCCTGGTACCATGTCCTTTTCGGCTGCATGAAGTCGGGCGTCGTCGCCATGCCGGGGACCAACCTGCTGACGGCAAAGGACATCGAATATCGGGTCAACCGCTCCGAGGCCAAGCTCGCCATCGTCACTGCCGAGCACGCCGAGAAAGTCGAGGCGGTGCATGACGCCTGCCCGAGTCTGGAGCATCTGATCATCGTCGGCGAGGAGCGCGCCGGCTGGACCTGCCTGGAGACAGCCTCCGCCGCGGCCGCGGCCGAGGTGGACCGCGCCGCCCTGCCGCCCACCCGGGCCGACGATCCGATGCTGATCTACTTCACTTCCGGCACGACCTCGATGCCGAAGATGGTGGCCCGCGACCATGCCTACGGCCTGGCGCACAGCATCACCGGGCGCTATTGGCTCGACTTAGCTGAGGACGACGTCCACTGGACGTTGAGCGACACCGGCTGGGCCAAGGCGGCCTGGGGCATGTTCTTCCCGCAATTCATCGCCGGGGTGACGATGCTGATCTACGACGCCGAGGGCTTCGATGCCGAGGCGCATCTGCGGCTGATCGAGCGCTTCCGTGTGACGACCTTCTGCGCCCCGCCGACGGTCTATCGGATCTTCGCCCAGATGGACCTCTCTGGCTTCGACTTGTCGTCGCTGCGCCACTCGGTCGGCGCCGGCGAGCCCTTGAACCCGGAGGCGATGCGGGCCTGGAAGGCGGCCACGGGCCTGGAAGTCCACGACGGCTATGGCCAGACCGAGAGCATCAACCTGGTCGCCAACTACCCGGGCATGGAGATCCGGCCGGGCTCGATGGGCAAGCCGGTGCCGGGGCTGGTGATCGACATCGTCGACGACGACGGCAACGTTCTGGAGGACGATGCCGTCGGCCATATCGCCGTCAAGCTGACCGAGCCCTGGCCCCTGGGCCTCTTCCACGGCTACATGGGCGACGACGCGGCGACGGCCAAATCCTTTCACGACGGCTGGTACTTCACCGGCGACACCGCGACGCGGGACGCCGACGGCTATATCTGGTTCGTCGGCCGCGACGACGACATCATCTCCTCGGCCGGCTACCGGATCAGCCCCTTCGAGGTCGAGAGCGCGCTGGTCGAGCACGAGGCGGTGGCCGAGAGCGCCGTCGTCGGCAAGCCCGACGAGTTGCGCGGCGAGATCGTCAAGGCCTTCGTCACGCTCGCCCCCGGCTTCGAGCCTTCGGACGCGCTGACGCAGGAGATCCAGGATTTCGTCAAGGGCCACACCGCGCCCTACAAGTACCCTCGCGAGATCGTCTACCGCGAGGCCCTGCCGAAGACCATCTCCGGCAAGATCCGCCGCGTCGAGCTCCGCGCCGAGGCGGCGGAGGAGGGATAGGGCCGCCTCGGGCGCGAAAGGGCGTCTACTGTCTTGTTGGGGCGTACCCCAACTGTGCGTTCTGAGGGCCAGGGATGACGAGTCTCGAACGGTGGTCGGACCTATGCAAGCGCCTCGGTGCCGGAGGTGATGTGTCCGCCGTCTACGCTCGGTTGGCGGAACTCCATGAAGGGCCGCGCCGGGCCTACCATAAGCTTTCCCACATTGAACATTGTCTCGATGAGTTCGACGACGCGAGAGAGCTGGCCGAGCATCCATTGGAAGTCGAGTTCGCCATCTGGTTTCACGACGCGATTTATGATCCGCACGCAAACGACAATGAAGAAAGGAGCGCCGCGCTTGCGCAAGAAACCGCCAGAGACATGGGGCTTGCCGACGGTTTTGGTGCGCGGGTTGCCGACCTCATTCTGACTTCCAAGCACGCGACCGATCCGCAAGGGACGGATGCAGAAATCTTCGTCGACATCGACCTCGCGATTCTCGGTACTTCGGAGGTCCTCTTCGACGCCTATGAGAAGGACATTCGGAAGGAATACTATTTCGTTCCCGAAATGATATTCAGAGTGAAGCGAGCCCAGATCCTAAGGGGCTTTCTCGACAGGAAGACGATCTATTCGACGGCTTACTTCCGAGAAAAGTACGAGAGACAGGCTCGAGCCAACATCGAGAGATCACTGGCGCGCCTGTAGTATCAGCGAGCTCGCGACCCGGTCTTGGCGCCGTCAACGCGAGCGGAGCGAAGCGATCCAGTATCGAAGCCTAACTCCTGGATCGCGTCGTCGGCTTCGCCTCCTCGCGATTGTCTGTTTGCCATTGCCTATGATTGGCCGTCCCGAGAGGATCGAGATGCCGTGAGCGGGGTGGCCGATAAGGAGGCGCCTAATAGCGCCACTTTCCGGCAAGGCCGTCGTCGATGATCTTGGCGAAGTCGCGCCAGGGGGTGGCACCGGTCTCCTCGCAGGCTTCCGCCCGGCGGGCCGGGGTCATGTGGGTGCCCGCGCCTTGCTCGGCCTGGGCGATGCTGCTGGCGAGCAAGCCGAGCGCCAATTGCCGCTCCGCCTCATCGCGGGCTTCGTTGCGGATGCGGTCCTCGTAGTGCCGGCGAAATTCACGCGCGTCGCCGCCGCAGGCCTTGTAGAGGCCGATGTAGGTGCCGCTCATCTGCGCCATGCGGACGACGGGCGCGGCGAGCCGTTGCTGGGTCGTCTGCGACCATGCCGTGCCGTGGAATCCGGCAAGGCTCAGAAACAGTGTGACGGCGGATAAGAAGACGACTGTCCGTTGCTTGTGCATCCGTGTCTTCTTTCCCGACATGGTCAGGGGGCAGACTCCCCGATCAGTTCATGGTCTGACCCCGACTCACTTCGCGCCGGCACCTCAGGCCGTGGCACCGCCGTCGACGGGGAGGGCGGCGCCGGTGACGAAGGAGGCTTCGTCGGAGACGAGGAAGAGGGCGGCGTTGGCGATCTCCTCGGGCCGTCCGGGGCGGCCCATCGGGGTCTGGCCGCCGCGGGTGCGCACGAGCTCCTCCTTGTCCATGCCTTGCGTCGACTGCTGGTCCGGCCGGGCGACGAAGACGCGCAGCATCGGTGTGTCGACCGGCCCCGGGCAGACCACGTTGACGCGGATACCGTCCGACGCCAACCGCTTGGCGAGCGCCTTAGTGAAGCCGACAACGCCGAACTTGGCGGCCGAATAGACCGGCGAGAAGGCCGAGCCCTGCAGGCCCGAGGTGGACGCGGTGTAGAGCAGGGCACCGCCGCCGCGAGCCCGCATTTCCGGGATCGCCGCCTCGGTGGTGACGAGCACGGTGCGCAGGTTGAGGTCGACCGCGAGCTCGAACTCGGCCATCTCGATGCCTTCGACCGAGGCTGGACCGGGGTGGCCGACGTGGTTCCAGACGAAGTCGAGGCCGCCGAAGGCGCCCGCCGTTTCCTTGACGATCCGCGTCGAATCCGCGTCCTTGGTGAGATCGGCGACGAGGGGGAGGGCGCGGCCACCCGCCGCTTCGATCTCTCGAACCACGGCCGCGACGCCGTCGGCATCGACGTCGACGACGCCGACCGCCGCCCCCTCGGCGGCGAAGCGTATGGCCCCGGCTCGGCCCATGCCCGAGGCTGCGGCGGTGACGATTCCGATCTTGCCGTCCAATCGCATCTCATCTCCTCCTCTATTCTA
>JASLMY010000196.1 GCA_030746295.1 Alphaproteobacteria bacterium
GGCAAAGCCGAGAGCCTTTTTCGAGGCCCCAAGAAAGGCTGCGTCGCCAGCCTCGCCCCTGAGCGACAGAAGGCCCTCGGGCGGCCGTTCCGCCATCCGAATACCGGCGGCGCCGTCACCTCCGCCAGCCCGCGCCGCGAGGCCGAGATGCGCCAGCGCGCTCTGCCGTCCGACCGCGTCAACCACGGGCCCGCCTCCCTTCCCGGTCGAAGAAACGCGGCTCGGTGATCCGGGCCGGCACGTAGCGCCCGTCCCAGGCGGCGAAGACGCGCTCGCCATGACGCTCGCCGCCCCGATCCACCAGGGCCAGGGCGATCGAGCGCTCCAGGCTCGGGCTGCGGTAGCTCGAGGTCACGTGGCCGATCATCGCTACCGGCGGCGCCGCGCCCGCCGTCTCGACGACCTGAGCGCCTTCGGGCAAGACGAGGCTTGAATCCTCCGTCAGCAGACCGATCAGTTGGCGCCGGTCGGGACGGGCGGTATCGGCGCGGGCGAGCGAGCGCTTGCCGAGGAAGTCCTTGGCCGGGCTCACCATCGCCTCGAGGCCGAGATCCATCGGCGTCACCGTGCCGTCGGTCTCTTGGCCGACGATGATGAAGCCGACCTCGGCCCGGAGCACGTGCATGGCCTCGGTGCCGAAGGGTGTCGCCGCATAGGGTTGGCCGGCCCGCATCACCGCTTCCCAAAGCGCCAGGCCGTAGGCGGCCGGAACGTTGATCTCGTAGGAGAGCTCGCCCGTGAAGCTGATCCGGAAGACCCGGGCGGGGATGCCGGCGACCTCGCCTTGGCGCAGGCTCATGAAGGGGAAGGCTTCGCCGTCGTAATCGATGTCGCCGCCGAGGTCGCGCATCAGCCGCCGAGCATTCGGGCCAGAGACGCTGACCACCGCCCATTGCTCGGTGACGGACGTGCAATAGACCTTCAGTTCCGGCCATTCCGTCTGCAGCCAGTCTTCCATCCAGCCCAGCACCGCCGCCGCATTGCCGCTGGTCGTGGTCATGTGGAAGCGGTCCTCGGCGAGGCGCGCCGTGACGCCGTCGTCAAAGACCATGCCGTCCTCGTGCAACATCAGGCCATAGCGGCACCTGCCGACGCCGAGCTTCGACCAGCCGTTGGTGTAGACCCAGTTCAGGAACTCGGCCGCGTCCGGGCCCCGGATATCGATCTTGCCGAGTGTAGTCGCATCCAGAACGCCCAGGCTCGCACGGGTCGCCCGAACTTCGCGGTCGACCGCGGCGCCCATGTCCTCGGGGGGCCTCGGGTAGTAGCGGGGCCGAAGCCACTGGCCGACCGGCTCGAAGACAGCACCCCGCGCTTCGTGCCAGCCCTGCATCGGCGTCCGCCGGACCGGGTCCAGGAGCTCGCCACGATCGCGACCGGCGATGGCGCCGAAGGTGACGGGTGTGTAGGGCGGCCGGTAGGTCGTGTTGCCGACCTCGGCGATGGCCTCGCCCCGGGCGGCGGCGACGATGGCGAGCGCGTTGGCGTTGCCGAGCTTGCCCTGGTCCGTCCCCATGCCCGTCGTCGTGTAGCGCTTGACGTGCTCGACCGAGCGATAGCCCTCGCGGACGGCGAGGCGCAGGTCGGCGGCGGTGACGTCGCCCTGCAGGTCGACGAAGCGCTTGTCGGCGCCACGCGTCTTTTTCCTCGGCAGCAGCCAGAGCGGCCTCGGCAGCGCCGCCTCGGCCGCCGGTGCCACTTTGGGCGCCCTCGGCGCCCGGCCCTTGCGCTTGATCCCCGCCGCTGCCGTGGCCGCCAATCCCGCCGCCTGGCCGGCCTCGAGGCAGCCTTCGAGATCGAAGCTGCCAGCGGCCGCGCCGACGACTTGGCAAGCCTGCACGCCCGCGCCCGGCAGCAGGCAACCCCGCGCCGCGTCGACCTCGAGGCGGCCGCCCGACTGCGAGAAGAGGTGCACCGTCGGGCTCCAGCCCCCGGAGACCGCGACGAGATCGCAGCCGATGACCCGGGCGCGGCCTTGTAGCCCCTCGCCCGCCGCGTCGAGCCGCATCACCTCGGCGCCCTCGACCCGCCGCCGGCCGCGAATGCCAACCACCGCCTGACCCGTCAGATGCTCGATGCCGGCGGCTTCGAGACGCTCGCCCCACGCGCCTGCGACCGTCTCCCTCAGATCGACCAGCGCCGCCACACGGGCACCGGCGGCGGCCAGTTCCAGGGCCGCCTGGTAGGCACTGTCGTTGTTGGTGACGACGACCGCCGTCTCGCCCGCCAAGACGCCATAGCGGTTCGCATAGCCCTGGGCGGCGCTCGCCAACATGACGCCGGGCCGGTCGTTGTTCTGAAAGACGAGCGGCCGCTCGATCGCACCGGTGGCGAGCACGACCTCCTTGGCGCGCACCTTCCAGAGCCGACGCCTGGGCATACCCGTCTCCGGCTCGGCCGTGTGATCGCCGACCCGCTCGACCATGGTCAGGAAATTGTGGTCGTGATAACCGACCACCGTGGTCCGGGACATAAGACTCACTTCCGCCGCCCGGTCGAGCTCGGCCACCACCGCCGTCACCCAGTCGAGTGCCGACTTGCCGTCGATTTCGTCGCCGGCAGCGAGCAGCCGGCCACCGAACTCGCAGTCCTCGTCGGCCAGGATCACGCGGGCGCCGGTTCTGGCAGACCGCCGGGCCGCGGCCAAGCCCGCCGGTCCACCGCCGACCACGAGCACGTCGCAATGGGCATGCACCCGGTCGTAGCCATCCGGGTCCGGCTCGCTCGGCGCGCGGCCGAGGCCCGCCATCTGCCGGATCAGCCGCTCATAGCCCATCCAGAAGGCGGCCGGCCATTTGAAGGTCTTGTAATAGAAGCCGGCGGGGAAGAGCGGCGAGGCGAAGTCGTTGACGGCGGCGACGTCGAAGCGAAGCGAGGGCCAGCGGTTCTGGCTTTCCGCCTCCAAGCCGTCGAAGAGCTCCACTCGCGTCGCCCTGACATTGGGCTCGCTGCATCCGCCGCGGCGGAGCTGCACCAGGGCGCTCGGCTCCTCCGAGCCGGCAGTGTAGATGCCGCGCGGCCGATGGTACTTGAAGCTCCGCCCCACCGTGCCGACGCCGTTCGCCAACAGGGCCGAGGCCAGGGTGTCGCCAGGGTGGCCCCAATAGTCGTGGCCGTCGAAGCTGAAGCGGAGCCGCTGCTCGCGGTCGATCCGCCCGCCTGCCGCCGCCCGCCGGCTCATTCCGCCGCCTCGGGTGGCTCTTGGCCCATCTCGTAGACGGCCAGGATCTCGTGCGTCACCGTGCTGCGCGCCACGTTGAACCAGCGCCGGCAGCCATGGGCGTGGTTCCAGCGCTCGTAGTGCAGGCCCTTTTGGTTGGTGCGCAAGAAGAGGTAGTCGGCCCACTCGGCGTCGGTGAGCTTCTCAGGCTCGAGCGGCCGGGCGATATGGGCCTCACCGCCGCACGAGAACTCGGCTTCGTCGCGGGGGCCGCACCAGGGGCAGGCGATCAACAGCAAGGGCGCGCGCTCCTAATGGGCCACGGCGGCGGCGCCGTGCTCGGCGACGAGCGCCGCGGTCGTGAACCGCTCCAGCGAAAATGCGGCGTTCAAGGCGTGCGGCTCGTCGTGCGCCATGGTGTGGGCGAAGACCCAGCCCGAGCCCGGCGTCGCCTTGAAGCCGCCGGTGCCCCAGCCACAGTTGAAGTAGAGGCCCCCGACCGGCGTCTTCGAGATGATGGCGCTGGCATCCGGGCAGATGTCGACGGTGCCGGCCCAGCTTCGCATCATCGCGAGCCGGCTGGTGAAGGGGAAGAGCTCCACCAGCGCCTGGATCTTCTCCTCGATGATCTGGAAGCTGCCGCGCTGGGCGTAGGAGTTGTAGAGGTCCGAGCCGGCGCCGATCACCAGCTCGCCCTTGTCCGACTGGCTGACGTAGACGTGCACCGCGTTCGACATCACCACCGTGTCGAGCACCGGCTTGATCGGCTCTGAGACCAGCGCTTGCAGGGGGTGGCTCTCGATCGGCAGACGCAGGCCCGCCATCGCCGCCAGCACGCCCGCGTGCCCGGCGACGACGACGCCGACCTTGTCGGTCTCGATGGGCCCCCGTGTCGTCTCGACGCCACGGACGGCGCCGTCGCGAATGTCGAAGCCGGTGACCTCGCAATTCTGGATGATGTCGACCCCCAACCCGTCGGCCGCCCGGGCATAGCCCCAGGCGACGGCGTCGTGTCGGGCCGTGCCGCCGCGGCGTTGCAGGGTGGCGCCCAACACCGGGTAGCGGGCTTGCGCGCTACAGTTCAGCACCGGGCAGAAGGCCTTGACCTCGTCAGTCCACAACCACTCGGCATCGACACCGTTCAGCTGGTTGGCGAAGACCCGTCGCCTCAGCTCGCGGACGTCATGCTCGTTGTGGGCCAGGTTCATGACCCCGCGCTGGCTGAACATGACGTTGAAATCGAGCTCCTGGCTCAGGCCCTCCCAGAGGTCGAGGGCGTGGTCGTAGAGACCGGCGCTGGCATCCTCCAGGTAGTTGGAGCGGACGATGGTGGTGTTGCGGCCGGTGTTGCCGCCGCCGAGCCAACCCTTCTCCAGCACCGCGATGTTGCTCTTGCCGTGGCGCTTGGCCAGGTAATAGGCAGTGGCGAGGCCATGACCGCCGCCGCCGACGACGACCGCGTCATAGGCCGGCTTCGGCTCCGGGCTGCGCCAGGCCGCCTGCCAGTTCTCGTGATAGCTGAACGCGTTACGCGCCAGGCTGAAGATCGAGTATTTGGCCATTTGCGGCGCGCGCCCCGCCCAAAGTCGCTCCCTCACTCGCTGTTATAGCGCGGCCGTGAGCGGACGCGCCACCGCGTGCGACAGGCTGTGGACAGGACGCGACATTGTCGCCCCGACATGCGGGCGCTAAGTTCTTCCTTGGGCCGGGGACCAAACGGCAGCAGCGCGGAGAGGCGAGACATGGACGACAGACCCGTATATCTGGAGCGGCGCGGCGAGACCGCGATCATGGTCTTGAACCGGCCGGCCAAACTGAACGCGCTCAACGCCGAAATCTGGGGCGCGATCCCCGGCCTCGCCGCAGAGGTCGCCGAGGACCCCGCCCTCAAGGTCCTGATCGTCCGCGGCGTCAACCAGGACGCCTTCGCGTCGGGCGCCGACATCGCCGAGTTCCCGAAGGTCCACGCCACGCCGGACACGGCGCGCGACTACCACACCCAGATCCACGCCGCCTATGATTCCATCGCCCTGATGGAGAAGCCGACCATCGCGCTCGTCCAGGGCTATTGCTTCGGCGGCGGCTGTGCGCTCGCCCTCTGCTGCGACATGCGCTACGCCGACAAAACCGCCAAGTTCTCGATCCCGCCGGCCCGCCTCGGCATCGCCTATTCCTTGAAGGAGACCAAGCGCCTCGCGGATCTCGTCGGCCCCTCGAAGGCCAAGGAGATGCTGTTCGCGGCCCGTGTGATCGAGGCAGAGGAGGCGCTGATGGTCGGCCTCGCGACCCGCCTCTTCGAGCCGGCCGAGGTCGAGGCCGATACCTTCGCCTTCGCCGAGCACCTGGCGAGCCTGTCGCAGTTCTCGATCCGCGCCATCAAGAAGACCGTCGGCGCCATCACCGCCGGCGCCCAGCAGGCGGATGCCGAGCTGCAGGCCCTGATCATGGGCGGCTTCGAGGGTGCGGACTACCGCGAGGGTCGCGACGCCTTCCTGGAGAAGCGCAAGCCCAACTTCACCTATCGCTGAGTTCGGGGGCTGGCAACCGGCAGCTATAAGTCTGCCGACCCCTGGACCTGACCGGAGCCGAGCACACGAGTCACCTCTCAAGACGCAAGCCCTGAAACTGAATATCCTCTCTGTATATCAATACTCGTCCAACAGCTCGCCCTCATTGCTCAAGACGTAAGTGGCTACGGGGTAATAGTACCGTGGACCACTCAGATCAGGGATAATCTTGAGCTCTCCACCACAATCATGTCGAAAATCATCAAGTTGTGACGTGTTATCCGACCAGCATTTGAGACACCGTGGTCGTGACTTTCGCGTCGTCGCGATTTCAAGCAGATTCCCGAGGTCCTTTATCTCCTCGTCAAGACGTCTGAGCGAGTACTGGAAACCCTTCAACTCTGATCGGTTACTGAAACCACCGAGAAAGCCTTTTGATAGCTCCTCAGCTCGACATCGACCTTCACGCCTCTCCCGCTCCTTTTGCTCTAATCTTCTCTGCAAACGCCCGATGTCCATCTCCTCGATATCAGCGTAGCCGGCACAATCGTAGCACCATCCTTTCGTACGTCTGGCCTCAAATTCCTTTCCACCACAATATCGGTAGACGATCCGAATCCGACGGTGGAACTCTCGTGTCTCGAAATCGCACCCGGTACAGCAAACTCTTGACGACATGGACATCTCGCCCGCCTCCGCTGAAGGCTCAATCCAAATGGTCCGACCTTATTGATGACAATAATGGGGTCAGACCCCATTATTGTCATTTACGTGTCGCTGAGGTTCGGGTTCGGCAGCAGCCTGGCTAACGTCGTCGCTGCACCGAGCAACACCGTTTCGCCCAAGGGTCGCCCCGCCAGCTGCAGACCCGTCGGCAGACCATTGGCCGAGAGCCCCATCGGCAGGCTGATCGCCGGCGCGCCGGCGAAGTTGGCCAGTGCGGAATAGTCGGCTTGGTTGGCCGGTGCCGACTCGGTGAATGGGAACGCGGTCTGCGGCGTCGTCGGCGAGGCGATCAGGTCGACGTCGCGCAACAACCGCCGCACCTCGAAACCAAGCCGGCGTACCGTCGCCTGCGCCTTGACGAGGCGCGCCGCACCGATATCGCGACCGAACTCCAGCATGCCGCGAAACTCGGGCGAGTAGGCCTGCGGCCGTTCGACGAGGCCGACCTCGTGGATCACCCAGCCCTCGGCCTCGGTGACCAGCAAGCCCGCGCGCCGTGCCCTGGTCGGCGCGTAGTCGGCTAGAGCCAGCGAGACGATCTCGGCGCCCGCGGCCCGGATCAGCTCGAGCGCCCGCTCGAAGCCGGCGGCGACGTCGGCCTCGGTCTCGACCTCGGCATAGTTTTCCAGGACGCCGATCTTCAGGCCCGCCAATCCGGTGTTCCCGACATCGATAGCGACCGCGTCGGCGGCGGCGAGCGAGGTCGGGTCGTCCGGGTCATAACCCGCCATCGCCGCCAGCATCAGAGCCGCGTCGCCGACGCCGCGAGTCAGGGGACCGATGCAATCGAGCTCTTGGCAGAGGAGATGTAGGCCGCGCTGGCCGACTAGGCCGAAGCTCGGCTTCAAGCCGACGACGCCGCAATAGGCGGCCGGCAACCGCACCGAGCCCATGGTATCGGTGCCGAGCGCCGCGGCCGAGAGCCGGGCCGCCACGGCGGCGCCCGAGCCGCCCGACGAGCCGCCGGGCGTATAGCCCAGCCGCCAGGGATTCTCGGTCTTGCCGTGGTGGGCGTTGTCGGTGGTGGCACCCAGTGCGCCTTCGTGCATGTTGAGCTTGCCCAGCAGCACCGCGCCCGCCGCCCGCAGGCGGCGCACGACCTCGGCATCCTCGTCCGGGGTCACGGCTGCCTCGGGCCCGCAGCCGTTGCTGGTGGCAACGCCGGCGACGTCGATATTGTCCTTGAGGGCGATCGGTATGCCGTCGAGGGGGCCGAGCCGGGCGCCCGCTCGTGCCCGCGTCGCCGAATCATCGGCCGCTTGGCGCGCCATGTCCGCCGTCAGGGTGATGTAGCAGTTGAGCGCGCGATCCCGCGCCTCGATCCGCGCCAGATAAGCCTCGCATAGGGCGACCGGGTCCAACTCGCCGGCCGCCATGGCCGCGGAGGCCGCTTCGATGGTGAGGCGCGTCGGGTCGGTCATGAGTCCCGCTCGTCGATCAGCCGGATCGGCTTCTGGCGCCGCTCGATCTCGCTCAGCGCCGCGGTCTCGCCGGGGCCAACCAGGGCGACGCCGACCTCGACACCGAGGCGGCGGCGAAGCAAATCGCTGACCTCGTCCTGCAAAGCCGGGCTTGCCGAGGGGCCAGATTTCGCCTCGACCACGACGGTCATCTCCTCCCGGCTACCGTGGCGCCGGAGCCGGCAGACATACTCGCCGGTCAGCGCCTCGTGCCCCGCCAGATGGGCTCCGATCGCGGTCGGGTAGACGTTGATGCCGCGCAGCTTGACCATGTTGTCGCTACGGCCCTGGAAGCCGGCAATCCGCTTGAGGTTGAGGCCGAGGCCGCCGCTCCCCGCCAGCACCGAGGTGACGTCGTTGGTGTCGAAACGGATGATCGGGTAGATCGTCTTCTTGAAGAGGACGGTGATGCAGATGTTGCCGGCCTCACCCTCGGGCACGGGCGCGTGGCTGTCGGGGTCGAGAATCTCGACGACGTGTGCGTCCTCGAAGAGATAGAGGCCGTCATGGTCCGGCCCCTCGGCGGCGATGATGCCGGTGTCGCCGACGCCGTACCAATCGAAGATCTCGGCCCCGCCCCAGGACGCCGACACCAGGCCCCGGTCCTCCTGTCCGATATGGCCCGTGATCATGCGCACCGCGAGATCCGCCGCCGGATCGACGCCCATCTCCCGGGCGACCTCGGCCAGGCGCTTGATGTAGTCGACGAAGCCGGCCAACACGGTGGCCCGAAATCGGCGCATCAGCTCGATCTGCTGCTCCGAGCGGGTCTCGAGCCCGGTGCCGGCCGGCAGCAACAGGCAATCGGTGAAGTGCACCACCGCCTCGCGGATGTAATGGCCGCCGTTGACCATGCCGAAGCCGTAGACGGCATGCACCACGTCTTCGGGTCGCAGGCCCTGGAAGAGATAGGCGCGGGCCAGCAGCAGGTTCTGCATCTCGCGGTCGTAGGCGCCGAAGAAGATCGGCTGCGGCGCGCCGGTGGTGCCGCTGGTGGTGTGCAGCACGACGTTCCGATGCGCATCGTCGATGCCGTGATAATCGCCGAAGGGTGGCGCGGCCTCGATGCTCGCCATCAGCTCGGTCTTGGAAAATGTCGGCAGGCGGCCAAGGTCGTCGAGGCCCCGGATGTCGCCGGGTGCGATGCCCGCCTCGCCCCAAAGCCGCTGGTAGAACGGCACCTGCCAGGCCCGCGCCAGCACCTCCGCGAAGCGCGCCTCCTGCAGGGCCCGAAGGGCATCGCGGCTGAGTTTGCCCGTCTCGGCCAGGAAGGCCGGGCCGACCGGATAGTCGGCCAGCATTTGGCGATGGTCGAAGGCGTCGAAATATCCGGTCATGGCGCGGCTCAGGGCATCATCAAGTCGACCAGGCGGGTGACGTCGTCGACCGCCTCGAGCTCGTCGACGAGGGCGATCATTTGCTCGGCGTTGGCCGGGCTG
>JASLMY010000197.1 GCA_030746295.1 Alphaproteobacteria bacterium
GGCCGCTTGCGCGACCCGCGAGGTGGAGTAGTAGCGACAGCCGAGATAGACCGCCAGCAGGGCAACGAAGGCCATGAAGTAGAGGGCGTCGACGTCGCCGTCGGAGGCCTGCGCGGCGGCGCCGTTGATCACGGTCAGCAACAGGCCGCGGCTGAAGCCGGCGGTGAACGACGAGGCGAGCAGCATGCGCTTCTTGACCGGCGCCTCGCGGTAGAAGAATTTTATGAGATCGAACGCCATGGCGGGATCTGGGCGCGGCTACCCTCTACCTCGGTTGCCCCTTAGCTATCGGTATCCGGCTCGGAGCGCAACATCCCGCGGGCCCGAAAGAAGCGTTGCACCGCGGTGGCGTGGCTCAGCGCCGCCAGCAGGACGAGCGCATAGAAGAGAAAGGCTTCCGGCAGCTCGATCCAGGCGTTGACCACCGGGTCCAACATCAACGCCGCGCAGACCAGGATAATCCGCTCCAGCCGTTCCAACAGGTCGGGCCAGGCGACGTTGTCGACCGGTATCTCGATCGCCGTTCTGGCCTTGTTGTAGCTGGTCAGCAGGGCGCCGGTCATGGCCAGGAAAGCGACCAGCCAATAGTCGTTCACCCAGGCGATGGCGAGGAACACGACGACCTCCTGATAGCGGTCGACGACGGCGTCGAGATAGCCGCCGTAGCGGCTGGTTCTCTCGGTAATTCGTGCCACCGCGCCGTCCAACGCATCGAAGGAGAAGGCGACCGCGAGGCTGACGCCGAACCAGAGGTTGTCCTTGTGCCAGAGATAGAGCCCCGAGCTCGCCAGGATCAGGGCCAGCCCGGTCCAGGTGATCTGGTTCGGGGTCAGGCCGGTTTGCGCCAAACGCCGGGCGATCACGTCCCAATAGCGGTCGATCTCAGCTTTGTACCGTCCGTCGATCATGACTATTTGCAGCCGGCATCGGTTTCCAACAGGGCCGGATCGAACCGGATTCGTCTCCAGGACAAGGGGGGGCCGCTGCTCCCGGTCAACGTACAACAGCTCGAGCGCAAAACCAAAACCCGTGCGCGTCCTACGCCGTCGGCCGATGCCATTTCCGAGTTCGGCGCAGATGGCCCAGAAAGCGCTCGAATCGCGCTTGGTAGTGTGGCCCGAGCGCGGGGTCGGGCTCGTGCCGCTCCGCGACCCGTGACATGGTGCTCGCGGCCTCGAGATCCGGGTACCAGCCCGCCGCGACGGCCGCGGTCATGGCGGCCCCCGAGGCGCCGCCGAGGGCCGGCGCGGCGACTGTCTCGAGCGGGCGCTGCAACACATCGGCCAATAGCCCCGCCCAGACGGCACTTGCGGCCCCGCCGCCCAGGAAGCGGACCACCGGCTCGCCGCTGCCGCGCATCCTGTCGACGGTTCGCATCGCCCAGCGGATGTTGAGGGCGACACCCTCCAGCACGGCGTGCGCCAGCTCGGCCCGCCCGTGCCGCGCCGAAAGGCCGGCAAAGCCGCCGCGAAGGTGCCGGTCGTCCACCGGTACCCGCTCGCCGCCGAGCCAGGGAAAGAAAAACGGTTGCGACGAATTGGGCGAAGCCTCGGCGGCGGCACGGTCGAAGGCGGCGTAGTCGACGCCCCCGTCGGTCTCGAAGTCGAGGCCCCGCCCGGCCCACTCGAGGCAAGATCCCGCTGCTTCTTGTGCTGCGACCAGCAGATAGCGCTCCGGCTCGGCCGCGGCCAGGGTGCCGACGCCGGTCAGGAGGTCGACCTTGCGGCGCGGCAGATGGCAGCCCCACCAGGCGCTGGTGCCGATGTGGAGATGCAGCGCCCCGGATGCCAGGCGCCCGGCGCCGAGCGCGAAAGCGGTGATGTCGCCGGCGCCGCCCGCGACCACGGTCTCAGGCGTCAGGCCCAGCTCGGCCGCGGCCTCGGCCCGAAGCGTCCCCACCGGTGCCGTCGAGGCGACAATCTCGGGCAGCTGCGCGGCCGTCAATCCGACATGCGTCAGAAGGGGCTCGGACCAGTCCTTGCGGTGGCGTCTCGAATCCATCAGCCAACTCAGATGGGCGCAGTCGGGCGTGGTGACGAAACGTCCGGTGGCGCGATGCAGGAGATGGTCCTTGACGTCGAGCAGCTTGTGCAGTTCCGACCAGATCTCCGGCTTCGCTTCCCGGAACCAGAGATACTTCGAGGTCGGATCGCGTCCCTCGCGGTTGGGCACGCCGTTGGTGCGCCAGAGCCAGCGGGCCAGTGCACCCAGCCCATATCCACCAATGCGCACCGGGCCACCGGTCAGGCGCCTGGCGATCGGCTCGGAGCGGGTGTCGAGCCAGATGAGCGCGTTGTGGAGCGGGGCGCCAGCCTTGTCCACCGGCACGGCGCCGGCCATCTGTGCCGCCATGCCGAGGGCGACGACACGGGCCGGTGCGATCTCGGCTTGATCGAGCAGCCGGCGGGTCGCCGTGCATATCGCCTGCCACCAGTCGTCCGGTCGCTGTTCCGCCCAACCCGGTGCCGGTGTCAGCAGCGGATAGGCCTGCTTGTCGCTGGCGACGGCCCGACCACTGGCATCGAAGAGGCCGACCTTGACCGACGAGGTGCCGACGTCGTAGCCGAGGATCAGGTCGTCGTCGGGCATCGTACCTCGGACGCTCGCCAGTCGCCGGAGGGGGCGCTAGCATGGCACCGCCCGGCCGTAGGGATGGGCTCGGAGTGCCTGGGAATGTACACGCTTGCCGTCATCGTCGCCGCGCTTGCCGTCGCCGCCGGGATCGCCTTCTATTTCGCCTACTGGCCACTCCGCAAGTACGTCTACATCAAGACCAGCCGAACTTGGAACGATCTTGCGCGGCTTTACGAGTTTCCGCCAGAGGAGGAGGTGCTGGAGGAGACGGACCTCTTCGTCTCCTCGACCGTGATGCGCGATGCCTGCGACGTGATCTGGCACGAGGGTGTGCTGGAACCGCCTGCCGCCCTCTTCGGCCCGCTCCCCCACGGCACCGTCGTGCATGTCAACGCCAAGCATGTCGGCGCCTTCATCGAGCAGGTATTGCCGCGACTGGCAACGCCGATCGTGCTCGTCTCCGGCTGCGATACGGTCAGCAGCCGGATTCCGGGCTATCAGGCCCTGATCGACAGCGACAAGATCCTGCACTGGTTTCTGCAGAACTACGAGCTCGACCCTGGGGCCGAGGTCAAGGCCTCGAAGCTGCCGCTCGGCCTCAACTACCACAAGCTCGAGCCCGGCGGCGGAAACACCAGCATCGACATGGGGTTGCCGGCCCGGGCCGGCAATCAACAGCTGACCATGAAGGCGATCGCCGAGACGATCCCGCCCTTGGCCGAGCGGCCGGCGCGGATCTATGCCAACTTCCAGCTCAACATGGATACCTTTCTGCGCTCGGAGGAGGCCCGCAAGCGCCAGCAGGCCCGCGGCGAGGCGCTGGCCGCACTTCGCGGCAAGGACTTCGTCTTCTTCGAGCCGCACCAAACGCCCCGCAGCGAGGTCTGGCGGCGGCATCGGGACTTCGCCTTCGAGGCCTCGCCGCACGGCAACGGCCTCGACTGTCACCGGACCTGGGAGGCGCTGTTGTTGAAGACCGTGCCGATCGTCAAGACCTCGCCGCTCGACTCGCTCTATGACGGCCTGCCCGTCGCCATCATCGAGGATTGGCGCGAGATCGATGCCGAGCGCCTCGCGGCCTGGCAGGCCGAGTTCGCCGACAGCTTCGACGGCCCCATCCCCGAGCAGCTCTATTCGCGCTACTGGATCGCGCGCTTCCGGTCCTTCGCCGAACAGGGATCTGGTGCCTGATGGCGGCGCCGATCGATGTCGTCTACACCTGGGTCGACGATGGCTTTCCGGGCTACCTGGAGCTCCGGAACCGTTATGCCGAGACGCCGCACGACCTGAACCCGAACCGGACCCGCGACAACCTGGAACTGTTGCGTTTCAGCCTGCGCTCGCTGGTACGCCACGCGTCCTGGGTCCGCCGGGTCTACCTCGTCACCTGCCGGCCGCAGGTGCCGGGCTGGCTCGACCCCTCGGCGGCCGGCCTGACCGTCGTGCATCACGACCAGATCATGGACGCGGCCCTGCTGCCGACCTTCAACTCCTTCGCCATCCTGTCGCACCTGCATCGGATTGAAGGCCTGTCGGAGCGGTTTCTCTACTTCGAGGACGACATGCTGCTCGGCAACCGGGTCGATCCGTCGGATTTCGTCGATGCCGAAGGCCTGATCAAGGTCTATCCCAGGGCCGAATGGACCGCCGCGCCCTCGGAGCGGGACTCGGCCACGACCTCGCCTTGGAACGCGGCGCTCGCCCATTCGAACCACCTGCTCGACGCCGCCTTCGGCCCGGCGCGACGGCGCACGGTCAACCACGTGCCGCTCTTGGTCGACAAGGCGGCGTGGCGGGCCATGCAGGCGCGCTGGACGGAAGACCTCGCGCATACGGCGGCGAGCCGCTTTCGCGCCAAATACAACGTCGCGCCGGAGTTCCTCTACCTCTACTACCTATTGGGGGCGGGCCAGGCGCGGTTGCAGTCGTTCCGGCGCACCTATACCACCTGCTTCTATCATGGCCTCGAGAACAGCCGCCTTTTCGCCCTCTACGGCCGGGCGATGATCCGCCTCTTGCGACCGAAGCTGATCGCCCTCAACGACAACTTCGACGCTACCCCGAACCCGGCCGTGGTCGCCGCCATGCGCCGCTTCCTGGAGGCACGTTATCCCGAGAAATCACCCTTCGAGCGTTGAAGCACTATCCGGGCGGTTGGAAGCTCTTGAATGGATCTGATTAGAGCCGAGGCAAGGGCTTACGATGGTAATTTCGAACATCCGAGGCTGCCCGCAACGGACGCGGATTTGTCGTCATCAAATGGTCGTCTCCGCCATCTGCCAAGGCCCGTCAACTCGCTCTCGGCGCATTTGGGCAGAGTCGATTCATTTTTCTGTCACGCCATCGCCGGGAAACGGCATTGGCTCTGTGGCAGGGCCGATGCCACTTGGATCTCCGTGGGCTTGCCAGCTCATCCAATATTCTCTTCAGTAACCGCACTTCAACGCCTCTTGGCCGTCAACTCACGAGCTCTGCAATGGAAGCAACGGCTACAACGGATTTGGCCTCATTGCGCGCGCAGTTTCCCATTACCGCGCACTCTATCTACATGGATCATGCGGCGGTCTGCCCGATCTCAAAGAAGGTCAGGGCGGCGATGCACTCCCAGACGGCGATGCAATGCAACGATATCACTTCCGCGGGCGGGGCGTTCGAGCAATGCTATCGAGAGGCCCGCTCCGCCATCGCGCGGCTTGTCGGGTCGCGTGCGGACCGCGTGACGTTCATCCAGAATACCTCACATGGCCTTTCGCTGATCGCCAATGGCCAGGCATGGCAGCCGGGCGACAACCTCGTCGTTCCCGCGATGGAATTCCCGTCGAACTTTCTGCCTTGGCTCAGGTTTGAATCGAAGGGCGTAGAGATTCGTCGTCTTCACGTGCCCGATGGCCGGGTCACGCCGGAGAGTCTTCGTCCGCTCGTCGACGATCGCATCCGCGTCGTCGCGCTCAGTGCGGTCCAATACTACAACGGCTATCGCCCTGATCTGGCGGCCATTTCGGAAATTGCCGAGTCCCGCGACGCCCTGCTGGTCGTCGATGGCACACAGGCTACCGGTGCGATAGGTATAGAGGTCTCGGCGTTCGGAATCGACGCATTGGTCGTGAGCGCACACAAGTGGATGCTCGGACCGCTTGGAATCGGATTCATGGCATTGTCGGACCGGCTGCTGGATCGTACGGAGGTCACCCAGGTCGGATGGCTCAGCGTCGATGAACCATTCGAGTTTCGCCGGGAACTGGACCTGTTGCCCGGCGCCGACCGATTCGAACCGGGTACGGAGAACTCGGTGGGCTTGTTCGGGTTGCGCGAGCGCCTGACCGAGATAGAGCAGTACGGCGCCCTCCGAATCGAAGAGCGCATTCTGGATCTGACGGAACTCATGGCCCAAGGCCTCGACAGCCGAGGATTCTCCATCACCAGTCCTCGGGCGGCGGGCGAGCGATCCGGTATCCTGACTTTCCGCCACGAGGGGCTCGACCCCGAGCCGGTGGTCGAGACACTCAAGCAAGAGAGGGTCTTCTTGAGCGCCCGTCACGGCAGCTTTCGCGCCTCGCCCCACTACTACAATTCGGAAGAAGAAGTCGAAGCGGTCATTACCGAGATCGGCGGGATGGTGGATCGCACCTGACCCGCCTTCTTCCGGTGATTTTTCGAGAGCCGCGCTATCGGGTCGGATGGTGCGCCAGCGCGTTTTCGTAGATCTCGACCAATTGAGGCACTACGGTGCCGCAGTCGTAGCGTTCGGCCTCCCGGCGGCCCCACTCGCCGAGGCGGCGGCGGAGTTCGGCGTCCTGGAGCAGTTGCGCCAGCTTGTCGGCGAGGTCGTCGGCATCGCCTGGGCGGGTGAGGAAGTCGGCGGCTTCGTCCGTCAGCACCGAGCGGTAGCCGAGGTTGGCTGCGGCGGCGACCGGCTTGCCGCTGGCCATCGCCTCGACGAGGACGATGCCGAAGCTCTCGCCGTGCAGCGACGGGGCGCAGAAGATGTCGCAGGTCGCAAGTAGGCGGAGCTTGTCTTCCTCGCTGACGCGGCCCAGTAGCACGACCTCGGGCAGCGCCTCGGCGGCGACATGGTCGCGGACGGCGCCCGCGTCCTCGCCGTCGCCGACGACGATCAGGCGGGCGTCCAGACCCCGGCGGCGGAGCCGGGCGTGGGCGTCGAGCAGCTGGTAGATGCCTTTGCGGCGCTCCAGGCGGCTCAGATAGAGGACGTTCAGCTTGCCGTCGCGATAGGCGTCGATCGGCTGGTGCGGCGCCGAATAGCGGGAGAGGTCCGTGCAAGGCGGCAGGATGTGAAGGCCACATCGCCGCTGGCCCACGAGGTGGCGGGCAGGCGCCTCGGAGACCGCGATGACACCGTCGAGGCGGGGCAGCAGGAAGAGGCTGATCAAGCGGAATAGCTGGCGGGTCAGGAAGCCCGAGAGGGTCGGCGGCGGGGTGTCGTGAAAGGTCGCGACGTTGGCGCAAGTGGAGCGCCGGAAGAGCTGGAACGGCATGATCGGCGTCCACATGGTGTGGAAGTGGAGGACGTCGAAGGCCTCGTCCCGGAGCACGGTCTCAAGCTGTCGCTTCTCCACCCCGCGCGCGATCGTGATCTCGAAGCGGGTCTCGTTGAAGTTGATCGGCCGCATGGCGCCGAGGTGGATGATGTCGCCGCCGTTCCAACCTTTGGGGGCCGGACCGGGGGCGATGATCTTCGCCACGTGCCCCAGCTCCTTCAGCGTCCGGACACAGTCTCGGATATGGGTCTGCACGCCGCCCGGCCGGTGAATGTCGTAGGGGCAGACGACGCCGATCTTCATGCCAGTCGCCGCAGGATGGCGTACTCGGTGTAAAGGAAGTCGAGGGCCGAATAGGCCAAGAGCCAGACCAAGACCCACTCCAGCTGCCCGGAGGCGCCGGCGACCAGCACGAAGAAGGGCAGCAGGTGGTCGAGGCCCGAGATGAACGGGAAGACGAGGCCGAGGAGGCCGCGCTTTGGCGGCGCCTCGCCTTCGACCGGCTTGTCGTAGGGGTTGGCTTCTTCCGGCCAGCGCTCGACATAGACCCGGCTGAGACGCGCGGTAATCGCCAGCAGGGCGGCCAGGATGCCGAGCGCCAGGGCCTGGCGGCCGAGCCAACCGAGGTCGCCGGCGGTGCCGACGCCGGCCTGGATCAAGACCCCGACGGCACCGTACATGATCGGCCGATAGAGGACGTCGACGATAAAGTCGCAATACTGGCCGAAGCGGCTGATCCGCCCGGTGACCCGGGCGATGTCGCCGTCGACGCAGTCGAGGATGCCGACGGCGATGGCGCCGAGGCTGAGCGCGAGATGGCCTTGGCCGCCGCCGAGGAGCGCCAGCAACGGTAGGGCGAGGACGACCAGGAAGGAGAGGACGGTGACCGTCGTCGGGCCGAGGCCGACGGCGACGGCCCAGGGAGTCAGCAGGAACGAGAACGGCCGATAGCAGACCGCGGCACCCCATTCGCCGAAGAGCTCTTCCCTCGACTTGGCACCACGGTAGGCGCGGACGACGTCGGCGATTGCGGGACGGTCCAAGGCCATCTCAACCTCGGGTCCGGGCAGGTCGGCCGCGTGTCTTGCTCACGGAACGACGCGCTCGTGGATGATGGCGCCCGTCTTCAGGTCCTCGCCGAAGATGTCGACGTGGACGATTGTCGGGATGAGGCCGTCTTTCTTGTGCTCGACGAAGAGGAACCGCAGCCGCGCCGGCCGTCCGGCGATTGTCGTCGTCGCCCGAACCTTCCCTTTCTGGTCTACGAAGACCTTGAGCTCGCGCTTTGAGAAGGACACCAGCTTGACGAGAAAGGCATCGTCGCCCGTGGGTCGGGCTTCGACGCCGTAGGCCAAGTGGCGCTCGATGAAGTTGAGCGCCCGTCGCTTGCCGTTGGTGTTGTAGCGCAGCCAGTAGACCTCGACCGGCCGCTCGGGATCGAGCCTGCCATCGGGTGTTAATCGGGCGTCGTAGACCACGGTGTTCGCGTTCGACGACCGCTGCAGATAGAAGAGCCGCTTGGCATCGTCGGGTGGCACCGGATAGTCCGGGCGTGGCGAGATCGAGGTGGCGGCGACCGGCAAGGACAGCGCCACCGCAAGAGTCAGGACCAGGCCGCACTGACGGACGAGATGAAACGGCAGGGTCATGGTGAGCATCTGACGGGCGGGGGTCGGCCTCTTCGGCGCGGTTCGGGCGACAAGCTATGGTAGCGAAGGAGCGAATTCAAGGCGGCAGCAGCCGTTCGCGGCGCAAGATGCCGAGCCATTCCCGCAGCATGTCCTCGGTGTCGATGCAATCGTGGAAGCCATGCCGGCGCGCCTTGACGTCGGAGACGATGACCGGACCCGGGGTCTTGCCGGCGGCGAAGGAGAAGTCGGCGAACTGCCAGGCGTCGCCGACAAGGTCCTCGTAGGCGATCGGCCTCAGATCGTGCGCCGCTTGGATCTCCGCCCAGACCGCGCCCTTATCGGCCATGATTTCCGTGAGGTGCATCGGCTCCGCCGGGCCGAGCGGCATATGGAATTCGTCGGCGACGACTTGCCAGAGGTCGGCATAGACCATGCAGTCGCCGTTGGTGATATTGAAGATCTCACCCCGGGCGGCCTCGTCGCTCGCGGCCCACTCGAAGGCCCGGGCCAAGAGCCGTGCGTCCGTCGCCTGGGTCACGTAGGGCGGCCCGCCCGGATGGACGAGCG
>JASLMY010000198.1 GCA_030746295.1 Alphaproteobacteria bacterium
TGATCTCTCGATATGCAATTTTGATCTTGTCCATCGTCTCGATGATCTGCTCTTCCGTGTGCGTGCAATTTATGAAGAACCGCAGGCGGGCGGCGTTCTCGGGCACGACCGGGAAGATGATGGGCAGCGCGAATATGCCAGCCTCGAAAAGCTTGTGATGCATCTTCATGGCCCGCATCGAGCTGCCGAGAATGAGCGGGATCACCGCCGAGTTCTTGCTGTTCCCGGTATCGAAGCCCTGTTCCTTCGCCAGCCGCAGGAAAAGCGCGGCCCGCTCTTGCAGGCGTCGCGTCCGCTCGGGCTCCTTGACCAGCAGGCGCAACGAGGCCAACGCCGCGGTCGTGTCGGCCGGCGTCAGGCCGACGCTGTAGACGAAACCCGGCGTCGTGAACTTGAGGTACCAGACGATCTCCGAGGCTGCGGCGATGAAGCCGCCGCAACTTCCGAAAGTCTTGCTGAGGGTCCCCATCCAAAGATCGACATCGTTCCGGTCGACGTCGAAATACTCGCCGACTCCGCGCCCCGTCTCCCCGACGACGCCGAGCGAATGGGCCTCGTCGACCATCAAAATCGCCTGGTGGCGCTTCTTGACCTCGATGAAGCGGGGCAGATCCGGCATGTCCCCGTCCATGCTGTAGATGCCCTCGATGACGATCAGGACCTTTTCGTACTGCTCTCTTTGATCTTCCAGGATTCGGTCGATCGCCTGCCAACGGTTGTGGGGAAAAGGGCGCACCGTCGCCCCCGACAGCTGGGCGCCTCTTTGGATGCTGTCATGGATGTAGGAATCGTACAGGATCAGATCTTTCGGCCCCATCAGGTGACCGATGATCGACTCGTTCGTCGTATAGCCGCCGACGAAAACGACGCAGTCCTCGGTGCCGATGAAATCAGCGAGCTCGGCCTCCAGCTGCCGATGCACGGGCTTCTCGCCGGAGCCGATGCGCGACGCGGACACCGAGGTGCCGTAATGCGCGACCGCCTTCTGGGTGGCCTCGATGACCGCCGGGTCGCCGGACATGCCGACGTAGTTGTAGCCCGAGTAGTTGATGAACTCGCGGCCGTCTATGATCGCCCGGTCGTTCGAGATGCCGTCGACGACGTTGAAGTACACCTTCTCGACGTCGACGTCTTGCATCGACGCCTTGCGGGCCATGAACTCCTGATATTCGGGCGCTTCTTGCAGCGAGGGGATGACGCGTGCCGCCTTTGGCTTCGCCGGCCCGGGCTTCGTGGCGAGCTTCTTTTCCAGGAGCTTGCGGAGCAGCTCGCGCTTCTCTTCCTCGGAAAAGGCCGAAACGTCCATATCTGGCGCGGTCATAAGGTCAGGCCGATTCCTCGTACAAGGTCTTCAAGGCCGCATCCAGATCATCTCCGCTCAAGCTCTCGACGAGGGTGTCCAGGTCGACGTAATCCGACGCTCCGTCGGCGGCGGCGCCGCCGTCGCTGCCCGCTCGCCGGCCACCGCCGGCCGCATCCCCGCCCACGGCCTCCAGCTCGGTTTCAACCAGTGCCGCGATACCCGTCAGGGTCAGCCCCGCCTTCAACAGGGCCATTTTCGGCAGCTCTATGGAGGTTACCTGCTCGATGCCGATCGCCAGCTCGACCGCCATCAGCGAGTCGAGACCCAGCTGGTCGAGAGGACGGGAAATCTCCAATTCCTCGGGCGCTAGGCCCAGGATGTTGGAGACCACCTTCTTCAGGCTTTCGATCACGACTTCCTGTCGCTCTTCCGGGCACTCGGGCAGGGCCAGGCCACCGCCCTCCTGCTCGGCGTCGGAAAGCCCGTCCAGATGATCCTCGATGCCGTCGAGCACCACGCCGAAGCGCGGCGATGAAACAATTGCCGTCATGTAGCGGGCGAGCTTGCCCCAATTGACCGCCATGACGGCGATGTTCGAGAGGCCTCGGTCGGTGCCGTAGGTAATCACCTTCCAGGCCTGCGACGGGTGGATCGGCTCGACCCCCTGGCGCAGGAAATAGCTGTTGATCTCCGCGTGTTGGGCGACATAGCCGACCTCGCCGATGTTGCCCCAGCTGATGCTGATGCCGGGGATGCCGCGGCCGCGCTGGTACTGCCCGAGCGCATCCAGGAAGGCGTTCGCGGCCGTGTAGTTAGCCTGGCCGATGGCGCCGAGATAGGAAGCAAAGGACGAGTAGGAAACGAAGAAGTCGAGCTCCAGATGCTCGGTCAGGCTATGCAGGTTCCAGGCGCCGAGGATCTTCGGATTCAAGACCTCCTTCATATCCTCGGCGGTCATGTTCTCGATCATGCCATCGCGCAGCACCATGGCCGCATGGACGACGCCAGCGAGCGGCGCCTCCCCGGCCTCGATGCGCTCGACGATTTGGCCAAGCTGCTCCCGGTCGGTGATGTCGGCGGCTTCCACGGTGACGCGGGCGCCGGCGGCGCGCAATGCCTCGACGCCGCGCTGCGCTTCCTCAGAAGCGGCACCGCTACGCCCAACGAGGACGAAGTGCCGCGCACCCCCGTCCGCCATCCACTGGGCCGTCGCCAACCCGAAGCCGCCAAGGCCGCCCGCCAGCAGATACGTCCGATCGGGCCGGAGCGACAGCGCCGAGCTGTTGGGAACAGCGACCACACCCGGCTCGTCCATGGCCAGGACGACCTTGCCGATATGGCGCGCATCCTTCATCAAGCGGAAGGCACTGGCGACGTCGGCGGCTGGAAAGACCCGATGGGGGATCGGCCGTAGCGCGTCGCCATCGTCATCCAGCCTGGCGGCGATCTCTTGCAGGATCGCACCGACGAAGGCCGGGTCCTGCTCACTCAGATCCAAGAGGTCGAAGCCGAAGAATGAAATCCCCTGCCGGAAGGGGGCCAACTCGAGCGACAGGTCCGAATGGACGTTGCTGAGCTCGATGAAACGGCCCGTGATCGGCTTCAGCAGGGAGACACCCTTGGCCACGGCCGCACCCGGAAGGGTGTTGATGACGACGTCGACAGCCTCTGCGCCGTACCGGTCCTGGATCTCGTCGACGAAGGCGAGAGAGCGCGAATTGCCGACATAGTCGACGCCCATCGCGCGCAAATAGTCGCGTTTCTCGTCGCTGCCGGCCGTCGCCAGGACAACCGCGCCGAGATCCTGTGCAATCTGCAACGCGGCGAGGCCGAGGCCGCCGGTCGCGGTATGGATCAGGACCCGCTCGCCGGGCTGCACATCGGCGAGCTTGGTCAGCGCGTAATGGGCAGTGATGAACGAGGTCGGGATCGTCGCCGCCTCTTCGAAGCCGATATGGGCCGGCTTCCGCACCAAAACCCGGGCGTCGGTGGTGGTGTATTTCGAGAAGCCGTTCCTGACGATGCCGAAGACCTCGTCGCCCACCCTCAGATGGTCGACGCCCTCGCCAACCGCGACGACCACGCCCGAACACTCCAACCCGAAGCCGGTGCGCAGCCCGTCCTCGGTCTTGAAGCGCGGTGGCAGGTTGCCGGTGGCTTGCATGACGTCCTTGAAGTTCAAGGCCGTCGCCACGACACGGACCTCGACCTCGGCGAAGCCCGGCGGCCTGCGCGCCACCTCATGGAAGGTGAAGCCGTCGAGCGCCGGGTGGGGCGTCTTGCAGAGCGCGTAGGGCATCTCGGTAACGGCCTTACCGGGCAGCTCCGACAGGTGAAGAAGCCGGTTCACGTAACGCTCCCGACCCCTGAGGGCGACCTCGTCCTCCTGGCCCTGGCTCAGGATCTCGCGGCGCAAGGCGGCGATTTCCTCGGCCTCCGAGGCGGCACCGAGATCGACCATACGGGTCTGCAGGCCAGTGCGCTCGCTGACCAGAACCCGCCCCATGCCCAAGAGCGGCGATTGCACGATAGAGGCCACCTCGCCGTCGGCGACGGCCCGGGCGCCTCGGCTGACGAGCCAAAGCGTCGGCGGCGACGTCCAGTCGCCCGCGGCCAGCGCTTGGTTCAAATGCAGCAGGCCGATGCAACTCTCGTTGGTGACCGTCTCCAGCTTCTCCGTGTTCAACTCGGCCGTCGGGACGGCTTCGGCGTCCCAGAGGTAGATCAGCGTCGGCGGCCGCTCCGGGTCATCGGCCTGCTGCTCCAGAAGAGCGGCAAAATCCCCCGGATGATCGTATCTGAGAAGCACCTCGTCACTGTCCAACCCCTGACAGGCCTGACCCTTGAGAACGCGGGTCGACTCGATCCCTGCCGCGGCGAGCTCCGCCGCCAGTCGTGTCGCCACGTCGCCCGGGTCGGCAAAGATCAGGCAGGGGCCGGCGAGTGCCCCGGCCGGGCGCGCGTCGTCCCGACCTGCGGCCAGCGACGGGCCACGGGCCAAGACGAGGCTTTCGCTCGCGGCATCGGTATCCGACAAAGCCTCGCACGCAACGAAGTCCGTCGAGCGCAGAAGCGCCAGCCACCGATCGGCGGACATCACCGGATGGTCGGGGCGGAGATCCGAATCCAAGACGCGCCACCAGCCGGCATCGGCGCCGAACACGATGTCGCGCCAACGCGGCCGCCCGGTCGGCTCCAATGCCGCCAACAAGCCGTCCGAGGCGAGCAGCCTACCGAGGTTCTCAAGTCCGGCGCGCAGGTCCGCCATGGCATGGAGAGCGTCGGCGGATAGGATCAGATCGAAGGCGTGCGCCTCGTAGCCCTGATCGAGCGGGTTTCGCTCGACGTCGAAAACCTTGGCCTCGATATGCCGGTGATCCTTGAACTGATGCCGGGCCTGGGCAATGAACGCCTCCGAGCGGCCGGTCAGCACATACGCGACCCGTCCCTCTGGCAGCCAGGGCAACAGATCGGTCGCCAGCATGCCGCCGGCATCGGCACCGACTTCCAAGACGCGGAGCGTCCGGCCTTGCGGCAACTCGCCAACGATTGTCGCCACAACGTCCCTGAGCCGGCGGATCGCCGGCCGAACCGAGGGCGAATGGCGGCGATACTGCTCGACCAGCGAGCTGTCGCCCGAAAGCACCGTCGTCGCTGGGTCGAAAGCGCCAGTCAGAATTTCGTCCAGCCTGGCGCCGCACTGCTGCGTCAAGAAGAGCTCGGCGTGATGGTCCGGGTAATCGCGCACCAGTTGGCGCCAACCGTCGTCGCCGGTGCCATTGGTCGGTGCCTCGCGAACGCGCCAATCGTCCGCCTCTCGGTCGAGGAGGCCGTCCTCGGCCAGGAACTCGAGGAGCCTGACCAGCAGACGGTGCTGCTCCGACGCCACGCCCAAGCGCTCGGCCAGCGCCGTCGCGGTGAAGCTTTCGCCTGCCGTGAAACTCAGCCCCAGGCGGCGCAGCGCCTCGACCGCGTAGTCGGCCGCAACGGCATCCAGATGGGACTCGAACTCGGCGTCGTGGTCCTCGGTGCCATGGTCCGCCGCCTCGGCCAGCGCCGTCGGCGACGGCAGGAATGCCCCGTCCCGAGGCCCGGCGACGCCAGGCGCATCTGCGAGCTGCCAGCGGTACTCATAGAGCAGGCCGTCGATGCTCCGCCGCTCCAAGGCCCCGGCGTCCTCCATCCGCTGACACGAGAGGCCCTGGACCTGGGCCAGAATTCGGCCCTCTTCGTCCAAAAGATCGATGTCGATCTGGACCGAGTCGTCGTCTCGTCCGGCGATCGAGATGTGGCCCCACGTGACGCGGGAGGGGCCTTGGTGGAAGGTCAGCCTGCGGACCCCGACCGGAACGTAGGTGCCGTCTTCCGACAACGCCGCGCCGACCTGGAAGCAGGCGTCGAGAACCACGGGATGAAGCCTGTAGTCCACCAGGCTCTCCGCCACCGCGTCGCTGACCGTGAAACGGGCGATCGCTTCGCCCTCGCCCGTCCACAGCTCCTCGATGGCCTGAAACGCCGGTCCGTACTCCAGGCCCTTGGCGCGGAAGTGCGCATAGGCCTCGGCGCCCGACCAATGCCGCGACGCCGCCGCTCGGATCGCCGCGAGGTCCCGCGTCCCGGGCGCGCCTTCGCCAGCGAAGCGCTCCAGCGAGCCACCGGCGTGCTCGCTCCAGATTTCGTGCGAGGCCAACGAGGCGATCGAGAACCGGCCATCGTCGTGACTGAGTTGCACGATCGTCGCCTGCCCCGGGTCCAGCATCAAAGGCGCCTTGATGTCGAAAGCTTCGACGACGCACGGCGCATCGCCGAAGCTTTCGGCCGCCGCCGCCAGCGCCATCTCCAGGAAGGCCGCTGCCGGATACAGAATGGCGCCTTGGACCCGATGATCGCAAAGATAGTCGAGCCGATCGAGATCGAGCTCGTTGTGCCAGACCGGGCTGACGGAGATCAGCCGCCCGCCGAGCAGGGGATGCGTCTGCGCCCCCACCATGGTGCCGCCCGACTGCGAGCGTTCGCCCATGCGCTCCTGGCGCGACGCCTCCGATTCGTTCCAATAGGTCTGATGCTGCCAAGGATAGGTCGGCAACGTCACGCGGCGGCCGCCGGCGGGGTTGACCGGATGCCAATCGAGCGGATAGCCGTCGCAATAAAGCTGTCCGATCGAGGCCCGCAGGATCAAGAGGTCGTCCTCGTTTCGCCGCAGCGACTGCACCGCCACGCCGCGCTCGCCGGCCGCATGCAAGCATTCGTTGATCGAGGTGATCAGCACCGGATGGGCGCCGATCTCGACGAAGCGCCGGCAGTCGGCGGCGAGAAGCGTTTCCATCGCCTTGGCGAAGAGCACGCCGTCGCGGACGTTGCGCTGCCAATAGGCAGCACCGATTTCGCGACCTTCGATGAACTCGCCCGTCACCGTGGAGACGATCGGGATCTCGCTCTCGCCGGGACGAATGACCTCGAGCTCGCTGGCCAGCTCAGGCAATATCGGGTCCATCGCGGCGCTGTGATAAGGCACCTCGACCTTGAGAAAGCGCGCGAAGACGCTCTCCTCCTCCAAGCTCTCGGCCAGCCGCTCCAGCTGCTCGGCAACGCCGGCGACCGTCGCCGAGGTCGGACTGTTCACTGCGGCCAGGGAGACCTCGCTACCATAAGGCGCGATCCGCTCGACCACCTCTTCCGCCGGCAGTCCGATGGCCAGCATCTTGCCTTGTCCCGCCGTCGTCGCCTGCAGCCGGCCGCGATGGTAGCTGATCCGAATAGCGTCCTCGAGCCTGAGGGCGCCGGCCACATAGCCCGCCGCGATCTCGCCGACGCTGTGCCCGGCCACGACGTCGGGGACGACGCCGAGCGAGCGCCAAAGCGCCGCCAGGGCGACCTGTACGGAGAAGATGCAGGGCTGGGCGATCAGGGTCTGGTCGATGCGGGACGCGTCCGCGTCGGCCAGCAACTCGTCGATCACCGAGAACTCGGTCGTCAGCTCGCGAAAGCCCGCATCACAGCGCTCGACCATCTGCCGGAAGACCGGCTCCCGCTCGAAGAGCCCCCGGCCCATCGCCCACCATTGCTGGCCCATGCCGGAGAAGACAAAGGCGAGCTTCTCTCCACCCGTCCGGGCGACCTCGCCGGTCGACATGCCCAAGCGCTTCTCATCGGCCTCGAAGGCAGCGAGCTTTTCCAGAAGCTCCGCCTTGCTGGAAACGGCGAGGCTCAAGCGGTGCGGGTGGTGGCCCTTGTGCAGGGCCGCCGTCTGGACGATATCGGCGAGCCGGACCTCGTCACTCGAGCCGGCGGTCTCGAGAAAGTGACGGGTTCTCGCGGCCACGTCACGCAAGGCCTGAGGGCTGCGCGCCGACAGCGGCAGCGTCTGCAAGCCCTCGGCTTCCACGGCCTGCTCGTTGCGCTCGGGCGCCACGTATTCCTCGACCAGGGCATGCGCGTTGGTGCCGCCGAAACCGAAGGAGTTGACACCGCCCGCCCGCGTACCGCCGTTCGCCTCCCAGGGCTCCAGCGCCGTCGGCACCCTGAGGCCCAGCTCGTCGAAGGGAATGTTGGGGTTCGGCGTCTCGAAGTGGAGATTGGGCGGGATCTGGCGATGCTGAAGCATCAAGGCGAGCTTGATCAGCCCGGCCACGCCGGCCGCCGACTCGGTATGGCCGAAATTGCTCTTGACCGAGCCGATAACGCAGCGCTCGCCGTTCTCGCGCCAGCTCCCGAACATCTCGCCGAGTGCGTTGCACTCGATCGGATCGCCCACCGGCGTCCCGGTCCCGTGCGCCTCGATGTATTGGATATGCTCCGGCCTGAGGTCCGCGTCCCGCAGCGCGTCCTCGATAACCGTCTTTTGCGAGTCCAGCCTCGGCACCGTCAGGCCGTCGCTGTTGCCATCCTGATTGACCGCGGTGCCGCGAATAACGGCGTAAATCCGGTCGCCGTCGGCCTCGGCTTGGCAAAGCCGCTTCAAGGCGACGACGGCGGCGCCTTCGGCGCGGGTATAGCCGTCGGCCCGCGCATCGAAGCTCTTGCAATAGCCGTCGGGCGACAGCATCCCGGCCTCGCAGAGCAGGATCGTCATCTCCGGGCGCAACAGCGCGTTGGCACCTCCGGCGAGCGCCAGGTCGGTCTCCCCCTCGAGAAGGCTTCGGCAGGCCAGGTGAACGGCGACGAGCGAGGACGAGCAAGCGGTGTCGACCACCAGGCTGGGACCGACAAAATCGAAGGCATAGGAGACGCGATTGGCGTTGATGGTGGCCGAGGTACCGGTGCCCGAATGGGGCCCCATCAAGGCGTATTCGCTGGACCGGCTATGCAGGCTCTCGTAGTCGTGCATGAAGATGCCGGTGAAGACGCCGGTCTTGGAGCCACGGAGCGTGTCCGGTTGTAGGCCGGCGTCCTCGAGCGACTCCCACGTCGTCTCCAGCAAGAGCCGCTGCTGAGGGTCGAGGAAGGCCGCCTCGCGCGGCGAAATGCCGAAGAATTGGGGATCGAACTGATCGATATTGTCGAGAAAGCCGCCCTTGCGAGTGTATACTTTGCCGCTCTTCTGCCGGCTTGGATCGTAGTAGGCCTTCAGGTTCCAGCGGTCCTCGGGAACCTCGCGGATCGCGTTCTCGCCATTGACTAGAAAGTTCCAATACTTGTCGGGATTGGAGATGCCTCCAGGGAACCGGCACCCGATACCAATTATCGCAACCGACTCAGAGCTCTTCTGTGAGAGCTTAGTCTTTGACATTACTATGGTACCCCCTCACCCGAGGTTTCCCAGATGATGCCGCCCAATGGCGGAGGACGATAACATAAAGGGTGCTCGCCGACCATCCAGCATTCATTCACGACTATTCTTTGCGGAGCCCCTAAAGCCGAGGCCCATCCCGAAATCAATCCCGCACGGTCGATCGCTTGCCGCCGATAAGCCCCCCTCGTCGCTACGCGCGTTTTCCTAACGTCTCAAGGCCTTTAGATCAAGGAT
>JASLMY010000199.1 GCA_030746295.1 Alphaproteobacteria bacterium
ATTTCGTAGTCGGTCTCGTTCAGGTCCGGAATGAAGCGGTCGATGGCGCGGTAGAGCTCGCTCGAATCCTCGGCGGCGCCTGAGATGATCAGCGGCGTGCGGGCCTCGTCGATCAGGATCGAATCGACCTCGTCGACGATGGCGAAGTTGAAGTCACGCTGCGCCATTTCCTCGCGCGTGTGCTTCATGTTGTCGCGTAGGTAGTCGAAGCCGAACTCGTTGTTGGTGCCGTAGGTGACGTCGGCGGCATAGGCCTGGCGGCGCTCGGCCTCTTCGAGGCCGTGCACGATGCAGCCGACGGAGAGGCCGAGAAAGCGATAGATCGCGCCCATCCATTCAGCGTCGCGACTGGCCAGATAGTCGTTGACGGTGACGACGTGCACGCCGCGGCGGTCAAGCGCGTTGAGGTAGACCGGCAGGGTCGCCACCAGGGTCTTGCCCTCGCCGGTCTTCATCTCGGCGATCATGCCCTGGTGCAGCACGACGCCGCCGATCAACTGGACGTCGAAATGGCGTTGGCCGAGGGTCCGCTTCGCCGCCTCGCGGACCACCGCGAATGCCTCGACCAGAAGGTCGTCGAGCGACTCCCCCGCCTCGCGCCGGCCGCGAAGCTCGTCGGTCTTGGCTTTCAACGCGTCGTCGGAAAGCGCCTCGAGGTCGCTCTCCAGCGCGTTGATCAGGGGCACGACCTTGCCCAGGTCGCCAACCCGGCGCTCGTTGGGCGAGCCGAATATGCGCTGTCCGATGCTGCTGATGAATCCCATCGATGGCCCTCTGGAAGCGACGCCGCGAGGAAACGCGAACAGAAGATGTCCGCACGGGTCGCTACTGCCGCAGACATAAGCGTCGCGGCCGACACTGTCAACGAAACGGCGGCATCGAGCCCCTGCCGCAAGCCGGCCTGCGCCCCGTCGGCTTCTCTCTTGTTTCCAGCCGCCAAAACGCCGAACATGCCCGCCGGGGGCCGAGGCAGCGGCCGGCTTCCCTCTCGCGCCGGAGGGCGGTCCGCAAGAACGACAGCGCCGTTGGCGCGGGAAGGAGAATTCCCTAAATGATCCACCGGATAGGAAGCGCCGTCGCCTCGGCGGTGCTGGCGGTCGCCTGCCTCACGATCGGGACGGCCGGCGCCCAAACGAAGCCGGCGGCGACGCCGCAAGGCAAAGACGACCCCGTCGTCGCCATCGTCGGCGACGAATCGATCCACCTTTCCGAGCTGATGAGCGCCAAGCAATCGATGCAAAAGCAGGAGTTGCGCGACGCCCCCTTGGAGATGGTCTATTCGGGCATTCTGGACCAGTTGGTGGAGCGTCGGGTCGTCACTCAGGCCGCCGTCGCCGATTCGATCGAGGACGACGCGGACGTTCGCTTGCGTGTCGCCAGGGCCCGCGAGAACGTCATCCTGGAGGCCTATATCAGCAAGCGCCTCGAGCCCGAGATGACCGAGGAGAAGCTGCGCGCGCGCTACCAGCAACAGATCGCATCGGCCGGCGGCGAGGAGGAGGTACACGCCCGCCACATTCTCTTGGAGACCGAGGCCGACGCCCGGGCCGTGCTGAGCGAGATCGCCAAGGGAGCGGAATTCACCGAGCTCGCCAAGCAGCGCTCGAAGGGACCGTCGGCGCCGCGCGGCGGCGACTTGGGCTTCTTCCGCCGCCAGCAGATGGTGCCTGCCTTTTCCGAGGCCGCCTTCGCACTGGCGCCCGACCAGGTCTCCGAGCCTGTGAAGACGCAGTTCGGCTGGCATATCATCCAGGTGGTGGCGAAGCGCAAGGCCCAGCCGCCGCCCTTCGAGCAGGTCGCCGAAGGGCTCAGGAACGAGGTCGCGCGCGAGGCCGTCCTCGCCATCGTCGCCGACCTGCGTTCGAAGGCGAAGGTGCAGCTCTTCAATCCCGACGGCACGCCGCTGGTCATGCCCAAACTCATCCAGCCGACGAAATAGTCAAGAAATGGGGCGCTTGTCGCCTCGCGGCGGTGCCGTATACGATCCCGGCCGCCTTAGCGTTGGGGGAGGATGCCATGGACGAGCTGCCGGTCTCGCCGCTGGCGCCGGATGCGTTTCCAAAGCTGCCTGACGTCGCCGGGCTCCGGCTCGGCACGGTCGAGGGCAAGCTGACCTACCGGGGCCGTGACGACATGCTGTTGGCGGCCCTGGACCCGGGAACGACGGTCGCCGGCGTCTTCACCAAGAGCCGGATGCCAGGTGCGCCGGTGGACTGGTGCCGCCGCCAGATCGGCCGCGGCCGGGCCCGGGCGCTGGTGGTGAACGCCGGCAACGCCAACGTCTTCACCGGCCGCGACGGCGCCGAGACGGTACGGCAGACGGCCGCCGCCGTCGCCGGCCTCGTCGGCTGCCGGGCCAATCAGATTTTCGTCGCTTCCACCGGCGTCATCGGCGAGCGGCTGTCGAACGCGGCCGTGCTGAAGGCGCTGCCGCGTCTGGCGAAGCGGCTGAAGCCCGACAACTGGGAGCCGGCGGCGAACGCGATCCGCACCACCGACACCTTCGCCAAGGCGAGCGGCCGGGTCGCCCGGATCGGCGATCGAGAAGTCGGCATCGTCGGCATCGCCAAGGGCAGCGGCATGATCGCGCCCGACATGGCGACCATGCTCTCCTTCGTCTTCACAGACGCCAAGCTGCCGGCGGATGTCCTGGACGCCTGCCTGCGCCGCGCCAACGAGGCGAGCTTCAACGCCATCACCGTCGACAGCGATACCTCGACGAGCGACACCCTCTTGCTCTTCGCCACCGGTGCGGCCGGCCGGCACGCGCCGATCGCCTCGGCCGGCGACCGCGCCTTGCGCGATTTCAAGGCCAAGCTGGCGGAAGTGCTAGGCGATCTGGCGGAGCAGGTGGTTTGCGACGGCGAGGGCGCGCGGAAGCTGATCCGGATAACCGTCACCGGTGCCGCCTCGGCCCGGGCGGCGCGACGGATCGCCATGGCGGTCGCCAACTCGCCCTTGGTCAAAACCGCGATCGCCGGCGAGGATGCCAACTGGGGCAGGATCGTGATGGCGGTCGGCAAGGCCGGCGAGAAGGCCGACCGGGACGCGCTCTCGATCCGCATCGGCGGCGTGCTGGTGGCCGAGAGGGGCTATGCCCATGCCGGCTACCGTGAGGCCGAGGTGGTGCCGCACATGCGGGGCCAGGAGATCGAGATCGAGGTCGACGTCGGCATCGGCCGGGGCAAGGCGACGGTGCTGACCTGCGACTTGACGCACGGCTACATCGACATCAACGCCGACTATCGCTCCTGATGCCGGCGCTGCCGGTGATCCTGGTGGCGGCCGCGGCGCTGGTCGACGTCGACGGCCGGGTCCTCTTGCAGCAGCGGCCCGAGGGCAAGAGCATGGCTGGCCTTTGGGAGTTTCCGGGCGGCAAGGTCGAGGCCGGCGAGACGCCCGAGCACTGCCTGATGCGCGAGTTGAAGGAGGAGCTGGACGTCGACGTCACCGCTGCCTGCCTCGCCCCCTTCACCTTCGCCTCGCACGCCTACGAGGACTTCCACCTTTTGATGCCGCTCTACGTCTGCCGCCGCTGGGAGGGGCAGGCGAGCCCCCGTGAGGGCCAGGCGCTGAAGTGGGTGCGGCCGATCCGAATGACCGACCTGGCGATGCCGCCGGCCGACCGGCCGCTCGTCGCCATGCTGCGCGACCTTCTCTAAGCAGCTATTTGGGCGCTTCCGGCGCTTTCAGGCTCTCGATGTAGGCGACCAGGTCGTCGATGTCCTGCTTGGTCAGCTCCAAGGGCGGCATCGGTTGTTGCGGCTCGTGCAGGAAGCCGCGGATCGCCGAGGCGCTGGTCTTGGGACTGCGGGCCAGGGCCGGGAACGGCGGCCCGGCATCGGCGCCCACGGTCGTGCCCTCGTCGACGACATGGCATTGGGTGCACCACTGCTTGGCCAGCGTTTCGCCGATCGCCGGGTCGGGCGCGCGGCCCTGGGCCATGGCACCCGCCGAGACCAACAGCGCCACGCCCGCCGTGGCCGTGAGGCGCGACATCGAAACTCTGAACTTGAACTGCATCATGCCCGATCCTCGCACCCGCGCCTCGGCCTTGCCATTGACGTACATCAACGATACCCCAATCCCGATCGGCCGGAACCCGCCTTCTCGCCGGCGGAGCGCTCTTTTGAGCCCAGGGCCTCGGCGAGCCGGGTCTCGGCACTGCCCGGTGCCTTGGGCCGGGGCTGGTCCGGGCCCGGGGCCCAGCCGATGAGATAGAGGACCTCGAAAGTGGCCGGCACGCGGCCCTCGCCGTCCTCGAACCGCTCGTGGTAGAGCCGGGCCGCTTCCAGGAAGAGCTGCCGCCCGGTGAGGGTCTTACGCCGCGTTGCGACGGCATTGCCTTCGCCGAGGGCCCGCAGCTCGTGCATCAGTCGAAGGGGGTCGCGGTAGCTGAAGGTCAAGACGTCGGCATCGACCACCGGCAGGGCGAAGCCGGCCCGTTGCAGAAGCGCGCCCGCGTCGCGGATCTCGGCGAAGGGCGAGACCCGGGGACCGGCGCCGCCCGAGACCGTCGTCTCCGCCGCGATCAGGACTTGGCGCAGCTCGCGCAAGGTCTCGCCGCCCAGGATCGCGGCCAGGAACAGGCCGTCCGGCTTCAGGGCGCGTCGGATTTGCGCCAAGGTGCCAGGCAGGTCGTTGACCCAGTGTAGCGAGAGGACGCTCAGCACCAGGTCGAGGCGGGCCTCGCCGAAGGGCAGGGCCTCCTCGTCGGCGACGACCGCCAACCGGCCGGCGCGGCGCACCAGCTCGAACGAGAGATCGGCCTGAATCAGGGTCTCGATCCCGCCCCGGGCGCCGATCGTGCGGCCGAGCTGACCGCTGTGGCAACCCAGATCCAGGGCCACCGGGAATTGCCGGTTGACGTCGTCGAGGCGGTCGGCGAGCCGCGTCGCCACTTCCGCGAAGAGGAAATCGTGCTCGGCCAGGCGGCCCGCAGCCCGGTCGCGGTGGCGGCGGACCGCGGCCCGGTCGAAGACCCGCATCTCGTCGCCGGCCATGGCCCCCAGGTCCCCTCAGACGGCGCTGGCGCCGCTGTCGACGGGCAGGATCACGCCGGTGACGCGGGCCGCCTCGTCGGAGGCGAGGTAAAGGGCGGCGTTGGCCACATCCTCGGGCTCGCCGGGGCCGAGAAGGTGCTTGTCGGCGAGGCTCGTGTTGCCGGCCCCGCCGGCGCCCAGCGCCTTCACCCGCTCGGTCAGCACCATGCCCGGCGCGATCGCGTTGACGCGGATCTTGTGCGCCGCCAGCTCCATCGCCAGCGCCCGGGTCAATGTCAGCACCCCACCCTTGGCGGCGGTATAGGCATCGGCGCCCAGCGTCGCCGTCATCGCCCGGATCGAGGTGGTGTTGACGATGGCGCCGCCACCGGCCGAGATCAGGTGGGGAATGGCGAAGCGGCAGCCGAGGAAGGTGCCGAAGAGGTCGACCGAGATCGTGCGCCAGAACTCGGCGATTTCGATCTCGGTGATGTTGCCGTCGGCGGCGGTGGCGCCGCCGGCGTTGTTGTTGAGGATATCCAGGCCGCCGAAGGCCGCCGCCGTCGCCTCGACCGCGGTTCCGACGCTGTCCGGCTCGGCGACGTCGGTCTCGATGAAGATCGCCTCGCCGCCGGCGCCCAGGATCGCTTCCGCCGTCGCCTGGCCGCGCTCGGTGACGCGCTCGGCGATGGCGACGCGCGCGCCCTCGGCGGCGAAAAGGCGGGCCGCGGCGGCCCCGATGCCGGCCCCGGCCCCGGTGATCAACGCCCGCTTGCCTTCCAGTCGACCCATGTCACCGCTCCCTTCGGCACCGATCATAAGGGCACGGATGCGGGCCTGACAAAAGGGGCTTTGACTCTCTTCGTCCCGCCCGATTTCATGGCAGCCATGACGACGCTTCAAGGCGCAGTCCGAGCGGCCAAGCAGGGCACATCGCTCGCCCTCGATCTGTTGCTGCCGCCGCAGTGCCTGAATTGCCGCGGCCCCGTCGACCGTCAAGGCTTGCTCTGCGCTGCATGCTGGCAAGGCATCGCCTTCATCGCCCCGCCCTATTGCGCCTGTTGCGGGCTGCCCTTCGCCTACGACGAGGGGCCGGACGCGGTCTGCGGCGGCTGCGCGGCGCGGGCGCCCGCCTTCGCCCGGGCTCGGGCGGCGATGGTCTACGACGATGCCAGCCGCGCCCTCGTCCTCGGCTTCAAGCACGGCGACCGTCTGGAGGCGGGGGCGCCGTTCGGCCGCTGGCTCGCCCGCGCCGGGGCCGAGCTTCTGGCCGATGCGGAGCTGATCGTGCCGGTGCCGCTGCATCGCTGGCGGCTTTGGCGGCGGCGCTACAACCAGGCCGCTGTGCTGGCCCAGGCCCTGGCGCGCGCCAGCGGTCTAGAGGTCTTGCCGGACCTCTTGATCCGCCGTCGGGCGACGGCGAGCCAACACGGCCTCAGCCGCAGCGAGCGACGGCGTAACGTCAGCGGCGCCTTCGCCATCAAACAAGGGAGGTCCGAGCGGTTGGGGGGTGCCTGCGTCATCCTGGTCGACGACGTGTTGACCACCGGCGCCACCGTCGAGGCTGCGGCCCGCACGCTACTACGCGCTGGCGCCCGGGCCGTCGATGTCCTCACCCTGGCTCGGGTTGTTCGCATGCGGTGATGGTATAGATTATCTAGGCGAGGGTGGCCGCCCGAAGTCCGAGTAAACGTCAGAGGGATCCATGGCCGAAATCAAGATCTACACGAGCATGTTTTGCGGCTACTGCGCCGCGGCCAAGCGGCTGTTGAAAAAGAAGGGCGCTGCATTCGAGGAGATCGATGTCGGCTTCACCCGTGGCGCCCGCGAGGAGATGGAGGCCCGCGCCGGCGGCCGCACCTCGGTGCCGCAGATCTTCATCGACGAGCGGCATATCGGCGGCTTCGACGATCTCGCCGCGCTCGACTACGAGGGTGAGCTCGACCCCTTGCTCGCCCAAACCTGAGGACGTTGCCTATGGCGACCTTCAAGACCGCCTGCCTGCAGCTCACTTCGAGCGACGACATGGCCGCCAACTTGGCCATGGTCGGCGATCTGGCCCGGCAGGCCCGCAACCAGGGTGCCGACTTCATCACCACGCCGGAGACCGTGGCGCTGATGGACCGCGGCCGACCGATGCGCGAGCAGGCGGTGGAAGAGGCGGCCCACCCCGCGGTCGCCGCCTTTGCCGAATTGGCGGTCGAGACCGGGGCCTGGCTTCTGGCCGGCTCGATGGCGGTCCGGGCCGACGACGGCCGCATGGCGAACCGCTCGCTTCTGTTCGATCCCGCCGGCGCCATCGCCGGGCGCTACGACAAGATGCACATGTTCGACGTCGAGCTGACGGGCGGCGAGAGCTATCAGGAGAGCCGCAGCTACCGCCCCGGCGAGCTGACCGAGCTCGTTCGCCTGCCCTGGGGCATTCTCGGCATGACGGTCTGCTACGACCTCCGCTTTCCCTATCTCTACCGGGCGCTGGCCCATGCCGGGGCCGACTTCCTGACCATCCCCTCGGCCTTTACCCGGCCGACCGGGGCGGCGCATTGGCACGTGCTGATGCGGGCCCGGGCGATCGAGACCGGCTGTTTCGTGATCGCGCCGGCGCAGTGCGGCACCCATGCTCACAACCGCAAGACCTATGGTCACTCGCTGATTGTGGCACCCTGGGGAGAGGTCTTGTCCGACGGCGGCGAGGAGGCCGGCGTTTCGATCGCCGAGATCGACACGGACCGGATTGCCGAGGCCCGCGCCCAGGTGCCCTCGCTGACCCACGACCGCGCATTCCCCACCCCGACGCCGCTGCCCGGGGTCACCGAGGCGGCGGAATAGCTCCGTCTGTCCGGTAGGCTACTACCGCTACTACCGCTACTGCCGCGACCCCTCGTCACGCCCGCTTTCGCGGGGGTGACGAGCTGTTGGTTGCCGTTACGGTTCGCTCGCCTGGTCGCGCTCATAGGAGTCCCGCGTCAAGGCGTAACAGACAAGATCGTGGCCCCAGACGGTGCGGTCGGGCTCGCGGGTCATGCCGAGCTTTTCCATGACCCGGCGCGAGGCGGCGTTGGCCGGCATGGCGAGCGCGACGATGCGGTCCAGGCCCGCCGTCTCGAAACCAAAGGCGAGCGCGCGCTGCCCGGCCTCGCTCGCCAGGCCCTGGCCCCAACGCGTACGGGCGACGAGATAGAGGATCTCGATCTCGCCCAACTCGTCGACGAAACGCAGGCCCAAGCGGCCGACGAATCCGCCATCTAGGCGATCTTCGAGCGCCCAGATGCCGTAGCCTCGCTCGGCCCAATGGGCGGCGTAGGCGGCGATCTGCTTCATGGCGCGGGCCCGGGCCTCGTCGATGTTGGGGCTGGCGCCATAGGGGAAATAGCGCATGGTCTCCGAATCGAGATGGAGGCGGGCCAGGGCCTCGATGTCCGCCTCGGCGAACGGTCGCAAGATGAGGCGCCGAGTCTGAAGCGTGGTCACGGGGCCGCCAGTGGCCGCGGCTCCGAGGCGGCGACGGCGGCGATCCGCTGGCGCACCGCCTCTCTCGGTTCGGCCTCGTAGCCGTGCTCGTAGGCGATGATCTGCAGTTCATCGGCGAAGGCCCGCCAGAGCTCGCCGGGCTGGAGCAGGAAGTCGGCCCGCCGCGGCCGGCCATAGCGCTCGTTGCCGACGGCGAAGGTCTCGTAGAGCAGTACCCCGCCTGGCGTCAGGCTTTGCGCCAGAACCGGCAGGAGCGGCCGATAGAGGTAGTTGGCGACAACCACGCAGTCGAAGCGGCGGCCGGGAAAGGGCCAGTTGCCGCCGTCCTCCAGATCGTGTGCCACCACCTCCACATCCCCTCGATCCGCCAGGTCGGCGAGCCCGTCGACATCGCGGTCGACGGCGGTGACGCGGCAGCCGCGATCCAGGAAGAACCGGCTGTGGCGACCGCCGCCCGCGGCCACGTCCAGAACCTCGCCGCCGGCCGTCACCAGGTGGGCGAAGCGGCGGACCCAGGGGCTGTGTGCTCCCCGTCCGGCCTCTGTCTGGTCGCTGCACATCGGCATTCGCTCTCTCAAATGGTTGCGAAGGGCGGCGGAAAATACCATTTGTATCGAGGAATTATCGACGATACTAAAGATCGGGCAAAAGGCCCCTTCGGAAGCTTCGGGTAACCCGGATGATCGTCTTCGACCTCAGATGCGCCAAGGAGCACGTCTTCGAGGCCTGGTTTCCGGACAGCAAGTCCTTCGAGCGCCAGGCCAAGAAGGGCGAGGTCGTCTGCCCGGTCTGCGGCGAC
>JASLMY010000019.1 GCA_030746295.1 Alphaproteobacteria bacterium
CGTGGACAAGCTCCCGACCTGTCAGTGGTGTAGTTTTGCTCCGCCCGAGTGGCGCATTTTTACTCCGCCGTTGACACGGATTGTATTCCTGCTCGACGCTGGAGAGCCCGTCGCCGGCGTCGAAGACCATCTCGGCCTGCCCTTTGCCCTTGCCCTTCTTGCGCTTCTTGGGTTTCGGTACCGGCGTGATCAACTCGGAGCGCCGACGCGTCTCTAGAATCTGATTCGTCGGCTGCCCATCGCCGTCGAGTTCCCAATGTGTTGAGGGGTACTCATAGGGCGAGTTGAGGATCGGCTTCTCGAAGAATGCATCGGCCATCGCATATTTAGATTAGCATCTGCATCAATGTCCCGCGACTCCATAGGATATCGTCGGATGGTACTGATCTGTGATGCGGCCGCAAACCTCAGCCGCGCAAGCGCATCCGACCCCTCTCGGGCCGTTAACTCCTGAAGCGTTCCTGGCCGCTCGTCCCAAATCGGGTGAAGATCTGTGTCGAGATTACACTGAAATTACACGCGTCCAGCTATCGCGTCGCGCTGCCTGCCCATTAAGCCATTGAGAAATATGGTGCCCAGGGGCGGAATCGAACCACCGACACGCGGATTTTCAGTCCGCTGCTCTACCAACTGAGCTACCTGGGCCCATGGGGCGTGGCGGCGGGAAGTGCCGCCCGGAGGCGGCGTTTTAGGGGATATCGGGGCGGCTGTCCAGTCGTCAGCGCGTTCTGCCGGGCGGCGCCCGGCCTAGGCGTTGCCGTCGCCCTCACCCCCCTCGGCGTCGCGGGCGCGAAGCTCGGCCTCGAGCTCGAACTCGTCCGGAGGCTCCAGGGCGGCGATGCGGTAATGGCCGGAGAGCCAGCGGCCGAGGTCGCGGTCGGCGCAGCGCTTCGAGCAGAAGGGCCGGTAGGTCGGCTGCGCCGCCTCGCCGCAGATTGGACAATCGTTCTTTCGTGCCATCAGAGCCTCCCCTTCAGGGCCGATAGACGTCGATCGCCTCGCGGCCGCGCTCGGGCGTGGCGCGGAGGCCGAGCCGGCAGCCGAGGCGGCGGCCGAGCCATTCGACTCGGCCGCCCGCCTCACCGCCCAGGTCCGCTATCACCTCCGGCGCGGCGGCATCCTCGATCCGCCCGCCGGGCGCCCGCCGGGCCTCGGCCGCCGCCAGGCGGAGCGCCCGCTCGGCGATGGCCCGGGCGCTCGGCCGGCGGCCGCCGGCACAACCGGGGCAGGGCTCGGTCAGGCGTGCGGCCAGCGGCTCCCGGTCGCGGCGGCGCGTCATCTCCACCAGGCCGAAGGCCGACATCTCCGAGCGCCGGGTCGGCGCCCGGTCGCGGGCCAGTGCCGCGTCGAGGGCGGCCAACAGCCGGGCGACGGCGCCGGCCGCGTTCATGTCGATGAAGTCGATGACGATCAGGCCGCCGATGGCCCGGAGGCGGAGCTGGCGGGCCATCTCCGCGGCCGCCTCCAAATTGGTCGCCAGCGCCGTCTCCGCCGCATCGCGCCCGCCCGCCAGGCGGCCCGCGTTGACGTCGATCGCGGTCAGTGCCTCGGTCGCCTCGATGGCGATCGAGCCACCCGAGGGGAGGTCCAGGTGCGGCTCCAGCGCCGCCTCGATCTCGGCCTCGGTATCGTAGAGGTCGAAGAGGGCGCCGGCACCGGTGTGCCGGGCCAGGCGCTCGGCGGCCCAGGGCATCATCTCGGTGCAATAGTCCCGGGCGCTCGCCAAGGCCTCGCCGTCGTCGATCAAGACCCGGCGGACCTTCGGGCAACACTGCTCGCGCAGGCACCGCCGGATCGGATCGTCGTCGGCGTAGAGCAGTGCGGGCGGCCTCGCCGTTCCCGCCTCGCGGTCGAGCCGCCGCCAGCGCTCGACGAGCGCCGCCGCCTCGGCGCTGAGTGCGGCTTCATCGGCACCCTCGGCCGCAGTGCGCAGGATGAAGCCGCCGCCGATCTCGGCCAGGCCCTCGCTCTCGGCCAGGCTTTCGCCCAGGGCCAACAGGCGGGCCCGCTCGGCCTTGTCCTTGATTTGTCGGGACAGGGCGATGCCGGGCTGCAACGGGCGGAGCGCCAGAAAGCGACCGGGCAGGCTCAGATCCATGGTCAGGCTGGCACCCTTGTCGGCGTACGGCTCCTTGGCAACCTGCACCAGCACGGCCTGGCCTTCCTCGAGACGGTCGTCGCGGAGGCTCAGAAAGCCGGCGCGCTCACCGCCGAAATCGACAAAGGCCGCGTCCGCGCCGGGTGCCAGGCCGGTCACGCGGCCGAGGTGGATCCGCCCCAGCAGCGGCGTCTGGTCGCGGCGCCAGTGCCAGACCTCGACCGGCCGTTCCGCCTCGATCAGGGCGGCGCGGATCTCGCGCGGGCCGACGTTGATCAGAATCTCATCGGTCATCCGGGGGCCCCCGAGCCGTCGGTGTTGCCGACTTGCCGCCGGACCGGATAGCCGAGGCCGTCCAGCAAGGCCACGGTCTCGTAGATCGGCAGCCCGACGACGGTGGACTAGGAGCCCGCCAGCCCGCGCACGACGCGCGAGGCCCGTCCCTGGATGGCGTAGCCGCCGGCCTTGCCGCGCCACTCCTCGGTGGCGAGGTACCAGTCCATCTCGGCCTGGTCGAGCCGCTTGAAGGCGACGGTGGAGACGACGAGGCGGCGAGCCCGCCGCCTGTCAGGCGCCGAGACGGCGACCGCGGTCAGGACCCGGTGGCGCCGGCCCGAAAGGCTTTGCAGGCAGTCGCGTGCCGCGGCATCGTCGGCGGGCTTGCCCAAAATTCGCCGGCCGACCGCAACAACGGTGTCCGCGGCCAGGACGAAGGCGTCGCCGTGGCCAGCAAAGACCGCCTCGGCCTTGCGCTCGGCGAGACGGCGAACGAGATCGGCTGGAAGCTCGGCCTTGGCGGCCCGCTCGTCGATCTCGGCCGCCACCACCTGGTCGGGCGGGATGCCGGCTTGGCGCAGCAGGGCCTCGCGCCGGGGCGAGGCCGATGCCAACACCAAACGCCGCATCCCCACCGATGCGCGCACCGCCGCCAAGGGAGAAGAGGTCGCTATTTGTAGCGGTAGGTGATGCGGCCCTTGGTCAGGTCGTAAGGCGTCATCTCGACCAGGACCTTGTCGCCGGCGAGCACTCGGATGCGGTGCTTGCGCATCTTGCCGGCCGTGTGGGCCAGGACTTCGTGGCCGTTCTCGAGAGTCACGCGGAACATCGCGTTGGGCAGAAGCTCGGTCACCTCGCCCGGAAACTCCAGTAATTCCTCCTTCGCCATTCCCGTTCCTTCGCCAATTTGCGCCGTCGGGTGCCGAAGATGCGGAGCAAGGCGACAAATTGCAAGCCGTTTCCCAAAGGTTAGAGCGCTTTCCCGCGCTCCGGCGGCACCTCAGCCCCGCGCCCGGAGGGCGCAAATGAGGGTGAAGAGGCGGCGCGCGGTCTCGTGATCGATCTCGATCTTGCCGTCGAGGCGCTCGCGCAGGACTTCCGAGCCCTCGTTGTGGAGGGCGCGGCGGCCGACGTCGATGGCCTCGACGCGGGACGGCGAGGCCGCCTTGAGGGCCTCGTAGTAGGAATCGCAAACGGCCAAATAATCTCGCATGACGCGCCGGAGCGGGGTCAAAGACAACAAAATCAGGCCCAGGCGACGGCACTCCAGGTCGCGGACCTCGATGGCGAGGCGGCTCTCTTGGATGCCGAGGCGCAGGTCGTAGGGGCCCTGGACCTCGCCGATCGGCCGGAAGAAGTTCTCCTGCAGGATGTCGGCCATGGCGACGCGGCGCTCGTGCTCCAAGTGCGCGGCGCTAGGCGAGACGGTGCTGTCGTCCAGGCTGAGGCTGGCGATGCGATGCTGCTCGGTCATCGCCGCCCCTGCTCCGAGTCGTCGGCAGCCGTGGTTTCAAGGCGAAGCGTCAGCGAGCGGGCATGGCCCTGCAGGCCCTCGGCCTCGGCCAAGCTGACGGCCGCCGAGCCGATCGCCGCCAGTCCCGCCGCCTGCATCTGCACCAGGCTCGTCCGTTTCATGAAGTCCAGCACCGAAAGGCCCGAAGAGAAGCGGGCGCTACGGCCGGTGGGGAGGACGTGGTTGGGGCCGGCGATATAGTCGCCGACGACTTCCGGCGTCAGCCGGCCTAAGAAGATGGCGCCGGCGTTGGTGATCCGCTCGGCCAGCGGCTCGGGCTCGGCCACCGCCAGCTCCAGATGCTCGGGCGCCACCCGGTCAACGAGCGCCGGTGCCTCGGCGGCGATGTCGCCGACCAGGATGACGGCGCCGTTGCGGTCCCAGCTCTGGGCCGCGATCCGGCGTCGTTGCAGGCTCGCGAGCTGACCCTCGACGGCCGCGACCACGGCCTCGGCGAAATCGGCATCGTCGCTGATCAGGACGGCCTGGGCCGAGCTGTCATGCTCCGCCTGCGACAAGAGGTCGGCGGCGATCCAGGCCGGGTCGTTGTCGCCGTCGGCAACGACCAGAATCTCTGAGGGGCCAGCGACCATGTCGATGCCGACGCGGCCGAAGAGCTGGCGCTTGGCGGCGGCAACGTAGGCGTTGCCCGGGCCGACGATCTTGTCCACCGGCGAAATCGTACCGGTGCCGAAAGCCAGCGCCGCCACCGCCTGGGCACCGCCGATCCGATAGATCTCGTCGATGCCGCAAAGCCTGGCCGCCGCCAACACCAGCGGGTTGAGCGCACCCGACGGCGTCGGCACCACCATGGCCAGGCGCGGCACGCCGGCGACCTTGGCCGGCAGCGCATTCATCAGCACCGAGGACGGGTAGGCCGCGGTGCCGCCGGGGACATAGATCCCGACCGCCGGGATCGGCCGCCAGCGGTGCCCGAGACGGTTCCCGTGCTCGTCGGCATAGGTCTCGTCCTCGGGCCGCTGACGGCGATGATAGGCCTCGATCCGCGCGGCCGCCAGCTTCAGGGCGGCCAATGTCTCGGGCTCGCACTGCCGCCAGGCCTCTTCCACCGCCTCGGCCTCGACGGCCATGCTCTCCGCCGTCAGCGTCAGGCCGTCGAACTGCCGGGTATAGTCGATGACCGCACCGTCACCCTCCTGCCGGACCCGTTCCAGGATCTCGGCGGCGACGGCCTCGACGTCGACGCTCTCCTCGCGCTCGGCCTCGAGGAAGTTTACGAAGGCGGCCTCGAAGTCGCCGCCGCGCGTGTCCAGCCTATGCACCATCGACGGCCTCGCGGAAGCGCTCCACCCAGACGCCGATCTCTTCCGATCGGGTCTTGAATGCGGCGCGGTTGACGACCAGGCGCGAGCTGACGTCGGCGATCCGCTCGACTTCGACCAGCCCGTTGGCGCGCAGCGTGTCACCGGTGCTGACCAGATCGACGATCCGTCGGCAGAGGCCCAGCCCCGGCGCCAGCTCCATGGCGCCGGAGAGGGTTATGCACTCGGCCTGCACGCCCCGGGCCGCGAAGTGCCGGCGGGTGATGCGGGGATACTTGGTGGCAATGCGGATATGGCTCCATGCCGCCGGGTCGTCCGCCTCGGCCAGTGCCGCCGGCTCGGCCACGGCCAGGTGGCAATGGCCAATATCGAGGTCGAGGGGGGCGTAGATCTCGGGATAGTCGAACTCCATCAGCACATCGTTGCCGGCGATGCCCAGCGCCGCGGCACCGAAGGCGACGAAGGTGGCGACATCGAAGCTTCGGACCCGAATGATCGAGACCCCGCTCTCGTTCAGCGCAAAGCTCAGCTGCCTGGCCGACGGATCATCGAAAGCCGCCTCCGGCTGCAGCCCCATGGCTGCCAGCAATGGCGTCAGCTCGCGCAGTATCCGGCCCCTGGGCACGGCGATGACGAGCGGCTCGCCTTGGCTCCGGGTGGCGCTGCTATCGGTCATGCGTCTCTCGCGCGCCCTAGCCGGCGTCGTCGATGGCGTGGTCGGGGCGGCTCGGCGTCGGCCAGGGCGCGCCCATGTCGGCGAGGTGGGCGGCGACGGTCTCGGCCACCAGGCGCACCGTACCGCCGCCGGCAAATTGCAGCAGGATCCGGGCACCGTCGGAGGTCACTTCGGAGGTAATGGCGAGCAGCGGTAGGACGCCCTCGCGGTCGCTCTGGTCGATGCCCTGGGTAGCAACGCTCCGCACCCTGTCGAAATGCAGGCCCGAGCGAACCCGCATGCCCGCCGCACCCGGAGCGACGTCCCGGCTCTCCCACATGAAGCGGCTGAAGACGACGGCGAAGCGTTGCTCGTCGGCGGAATAGGATATGTCGCCGATACGCGTCAGCGCGTCCTGCAAGCAGGTGGAGATGACCTCGAGATCCCCCGGATCCTCGGCCTTCAGCTTCAGAGGCAATTCCAAGACGGTCCCCCTCAACCCGACAGTCGCTCGATGCTGGCACCGCAAGCAGCCAGCTTCTCGACCAGGCGCTCATAACCGCGATCGAGGTGATAGACCCGATTGATCACGGTCTCGCCTTCGGCTGCAAGTCCAGCCAGCACCAGCGACACCGAAGCCCTGAGATCGGTCGCCATGACCGGCGCGCCGGCAAGCCGCGGCACGCCCCGGACCATCGCGCTGGCACCTGCGACCCGGATATCGGCGCCCATGCGGATCAGCTCCTGCACGTGCATGAAACGGTTCTCGAAGATCGATTCGGTGATCACGGAGGCACCCTCGGCGGTCGCCATCAACGCCATCATTTGCGCCTGCGCGTCGGTCGGAAAGCCGGGATAGGGCTGCGTCGTCACGTCCACGCCCTTGACCCGGGTACCGCTATGCGCCACCCGAATGCCCTCGCTACTCTCTTCAACGGAGACGCCGGCGTCACGCAGTACCGCCGCGGTTGCCGCCATCAGGTCGAGGCGGCCGCCTTGGAGCAGCACATCCCCGCCGGTAATGGCGGCTGCGATGGCGTAGCTCGCGGTTTCGATCCGATCGGGCGGCACCACGTGGTCGGCGCCGCCGAGCCTCGGCACGCCGCTGATCTTCAGCGTATCGCCGCCGATGCCCTCGATCTTTGCACCCATGGCGACGAGGCATTCGGCCAGGTCCGTCACCTCCGGCTCGCGGGCGACGTTCTCCAGAACGGTCTCGCCACGGGCGAGCGTGGCCGCCATCAGCAAGTTCTCGCTGGCTCCGACCGAGACGAACGGAAAGCGAATATGCGCGCCGACCAGGCCCTTGGGCGCCTCGGCGACGATGTAGCCCTCGTCCAGCTCGATCTCGGCGCCGAGGCGGACGAGGCCGTCGATATGCAGGTCCACCGGCCGGGTGCCGATGGCGCAGCCGCCCGGCAGCGAGACCCTGGCCCGCCCCTCGCGCGCGACCAGCGGTCCCAGAACCAAGACGGAGGCCCGCATCTTGCGGACGATATCGTAAGGCGCCGTGGTGTCGGCAATGGTTGCCGCATGCAGCGTTACCGTGCGGCCCAGGCGGCCATCCGCCTCGACGCCGCCATTCCTCTCGACCGTGGCGCCGTGCTGCTGCAGAAGTGCTGCCAAGGTGTCGATGTCGGCCAGGCGCGGCAGGTTGCGAAGGGTCAGGGGCTGGTCGGTCAGTAACGCCGCCGCCATCAGCGGCAGCGCCGCGTTCTTGGCGCCACCGATCGGAATGCGGCCCTGCAGCGGGCATCCGCCGATGATGTGAATGCGATCCATGATCCCTGCGGCCCGACGACGGGCATGCTTCCAGCGCGGGCGGACTTTTACCGCATCGCAGCAAAATACGGAACTGCAAGATTCAAGGGCCGGCCAAGGAGGAAGCGAACGGTGGTTCGGAGCCTCGGACGATGGCCGTGGCTAGGAATTGTCTCGCTTGCTCCGCGCCTTCTCGCCACGGGCGCGGGCCTGCGCCTTGCGACGGTGGAGATTGGCCTTGAGCTGGGCCGCGAGACGCGCTTCGCGCTCCTTGCGCGTGGCCGTCTTGCGCCCGCCTTTGTCTTCCCTATCGCTCATTCGAACCCGCTCGCTCTGCCACAGCGATGCTGACGGTTGCCGCGGCGTGGGTCAACGTCCCCTCGCCCCACCGATACGGTGCCGATTGCGCCGGCGGCCGATCGTACCCATATGTGGTAGAGGCAGTCGCGTTTCTCGGCGCGGTGATGATTTGAACATGGGACGGTAGGAAATGGTTTGCGGTGCTACGCGCGAAGGCGGTCCATGGCGGCAGGTGCTCGCGGCGGGGCTATTGCTCGCCGGCTTCGCTCTGGCGCCCTCCTCGGCCGCCATCGCATCCGACGAAGCTCGGTTCTCCCACCGGAACGGCGACCTTCGCTTCGTCCCTCCCCGCGGATCTCGGCCCGATTTCGGGTACGGGCACGCCTACCCGCAGAAACAACGGACCATTCGACGGCGTCATCCAGGGTCTGGGACGGTCACACCCGGACGGCGCATCAAGCGCCACTCGCCGGACTACAGCGGTGCGGTTTGCCGGCAGGTCAACAAAATCGAACACGACGTCAACGGGCGCCCCAGGCTGACCGCCCGGACCGTGTGCCGGGACGGCTCTGGCAAATCCTACGTCGTTCCCCGCAGCCGCAAGGTCATCAAGCGGTACTAAGCCCCCGCCAGGTGGCTCTGCCGCACCCTTGACGCTGCCACCCGCGATCCTGTATTGCCGAGCGGTCCCAAGCGACGCGCCCACATAGCTCAGGGGTAGAGCACTCCCTTGGTAAGGGAGAGGTCGAAAGTTCGAATCTTTCTGTGGGCACCAGCCTTCTCGCAGACAACCGCACCCCCCAGAATTGCCGAGTAGCCGTCACCGCACGGTTCTGGACTAGCGTCCCCAGAACGTGACGGGGAATCCGGCTCGCCTCCGGTTCCAAGACCAGAGCGTAGAGAGCTGGGGCCGGGCGGCTCGGAGAAAGTAATTCCCCGACCCGCGACCGGCGGACTATCGTTCGCACGGGCACGCCGCCCCTCGAGGGCGCCATGAGCGACAAGGCATGACGAGCAAGGACGCAGCGGTCGGCACGACCATCCGCGTCTCGCCATGGCTGATCCTGGCGACGACCACACTGACCTCCACGCTCTACGGGATGAGCGTGACCATCGCCAACGTCTCCTTGCCGCAGCTCCAGGGCGCCTTGGCCGCGACGCAGGACCAGATCGCCTGGACGGTGACCTTCAATATCGTCGGCACGGCCGTCGTCACGCCCCTGACGGGTTGGCTCACGGCGCGCCTCGGCCAACGGCGGCTGATGTTGTGGTCGGTCGCCGGCTTCACGATCTCCTCCATGCTGTGCGGTTTCGCGTACAGCCTCGAGGAATTGGTGTTCTACCGCGTCTTTCAGGGCGCGTTCGGGGCACCACTGGTACCGCTCGGCCAAGCGATCGTGCTCGGCGTCTTCCCGCGCCGGCTTCACACCGTGGCGACGGCGATTTGGGGCATGGGCGTGGTGTTCGGCCCGGTCATCGGCCCGACGATCGGCGGCTATCTGACCGAGGCGTTCGATTGGCGATGGAGCTTCTACGTCATCGCGCCGTTCAGCGCCCTCGGCCTGGCCGGCGCCTGGCTCTGCATCCACGACCTCGGCTCACGAACGGCGCAGCGCCTCGACTGGACCGGCTTCCTCGCCCTCTCGATCGCTATCGCCGCGATGCAACTGATGCTGGACCGCGGCCAACGCCTGGATTGGTTCCAGTCGCCCGAGATCGTCCTCGAGGCGGCGGTGGCGGCGCTCTGCTTTCACGTCTTCGTCGTCCACGTGCTGACCACCCGCACCCCCTATCTCAATCCCGCCTTGTTTCGCGACCGCAACTACACCATGGGCGCCGTGCTGGTCTTCATCTACGGCATGCTGAATTTCACGCCGATGGTGCTGTATCCGCCGATGTTGCAGGACCTTCGCGGCTATCCCGAATCGATCATCGGCCTGTTGCTGGCAGCCAGGGGGGTCGGCGCCCTTCTGGGCAACGTCGCGACCGTATGGATCAGCCGAAATCGCCCACGGTTGGGCCTGGCGCTCGGCTTTGTCGCCCAATCCGCGTCCTGCTGGATGCTGGCGGGGTTCGATATCAACATGACCACCGAAGGCGTCGCCTGGGCCAGCTTCATTCAGGGCTTCGGCGTCGGCTTGAGTTGGGTGCCGCTGACGGTGATCATGTTCTCCAACACGCCCGCCGCCTATCTGCCGGAAGGAACGGCGGTGCTGCACCTGCTGCGCAACATCTCCTCCAGCATCTACATCTCCATGACCGTGGCGCTGGTGACCCGCTCGGCGACCGTGAACTACAGCACCATGGGCGGCTGGGTCAGTCCCTACAACGAGCTTTTGAACTATCCCTTCGTGATCGGCGCCTGGAGCCTGCAATCGGCCGACGGCCTGGCCCGGCTCAGCGGCGAGATCGAGCGACAGGCCGCCATGATCGGCTATATCAACGCCTTCTACTTGCTGGGCGTGACCGGCCTCGTCTCCTTGCCGTTCATTCTCTTGATCAAGACCAGCGCTCTAAATCGATAGCGGGTAGTGTCCTTTTGATTCTAGTGTGCTTTATGGATTTAAAGTTCCTCGCGGCGTCAGTCTCACCCATAAGAGGAACTTCAAATCCACCACACTAGACGATACCGGGCCCGTCCTTGCCATTCCCGTTGGCAGGTCGGCCTACGTCTTCCTTCCGAAGAGCCAGCTCCGGAGCCGACCCAAGCCCGATTCGGGCCCCGCGTCGGCATCCGAATCGGTGTCGAACTCGACGCCGATCTCACCTTCGGCCAGGCGGCGCACGGTTGCCTTCAAATCGCCATGGCCCTCGACATGTAAAACGACCGGGTCGCCCGGAGCGAGCGGCCTGCTGTCCTCCAAGCTGACGCGGGCGCCGGTGTCGGAAAGGTCGACCACCGTGCCCGTCCGCTCGACCGCGCCGGCGGTCACGCGCGCCTCGGTCTGAACGGCATGGCGTTGCGGCAGTCGCGGCGGTGCGAGCGAGGCGAGGAAACGCGCCAGCCGCGCCTCGTCGGCGGGCTCTTGAATGAAGCGGATGCCGAGCATGCCGCCCTCGGCGTAGCGCACTTCCGACGAGATCGAGCCGTAGGGCTCCATGCTCAGCACCACCTCGGTGCCGACGGCCGGCATCTCGCTATCGTCGCATGCGACGCAGGCGCCGCCCGGTGACAGGTCGCGCACGATGCAAACGAGCTCCCGCCCCACGATCCGCAGATCAGCCCGCAGGTCCACGGTCCAGCGTCGAAAACGCCGCCTCGAAGGATCTATCGCCTGCCAGGGGGCGAAGTTCTTGTCGTCTTCTTCGCTGGGTCCGCTCACCGGGTCGCTCCCCCGGAAACGCCACTGCTTCGGCTCGTATCCGGTCTTTCGATTGTGGTCGATCGAGCGACGTCGGGCAAGCTCGAGACCGGCAGGCGGGTCGGGACCGCCGTCAGCTCAAAGTGCCGGCGACACGGTGCCTGCGTCGCTGATCAGCAGGCCGAGGAGCCGGAATGTCGCAAGGCACCGAAGTGCCGCTTTCCAGAACATGTCGTAGCGTCCGCGTCGTCTCTGCCGCTCGACGATCGAAACTAGGCGATTTTCGCTGAGATGCCGTGAAGAGGCGTTGCGTTTCGCCAGCCCGTTCGTGTGTCTCGCCATGGCTCGGCCCGAGTGCTATGACCACCATGCATTCACGTTGCCGCCGATCCGTCCGGCACAGGACGTCTTCTCCGGGTTATCGTAAGAGGATTGCCCCGACATGCGCTTCGATTCGAACCTTCGCCACGAACGGCCGACCTTCACCACCCATCTGGAATGCGCCTATACCGGCGAACGCTACGAGGCCGACCAACTGCACAATCTCTCGGCCGCCGGCAAACCGCTGCTGGTCCGCTACGACCTGGACGGCGTCGGCGCGGCGATCACCAAGGACGCGCTCAGCCATCGCGCGGCCGACCTCTGGCGCTACCGCGAGCTTTTGCCGGTGCGCCGCCTTGAAAACATCGTCTCCTTGGGCGAGGCAACGACGCCGCTCCTGCAACTCGACCGGACGACGGCGGCATTGGGGGCCACAGGCGCGCTGCTGGTCAAGGACGAGGGCCGCCTGCCGACCGGCTCCTTCAAGGCGCGTGGCCTGGCGCTGGCGGTCGCGATGGCGAAGGAGCTGGGTGTCCAACACATGGCGATGCCGACCAACGGCAATGCAGGCGCCGCGCTGTCGGCCTATGGTGCCCGCGCCGGCATCAAGACGACGATCTTCTGCCCCGAGGAGACGCCCCAGACCAACGTCGAGGAGATGGCGGTCCAGGGCGCCGATGTCTATCGCGTCAACGGCCAAATCGACGACTGCGGCAAGTTGGTGGCCGAGGGCAAGGAGACGGTCGGTTGGTTCGACACCTCGACACTGAAGGAGCCCTACCGGATCGAGGGTAAGAAGACCATGGGGCTCGAGCTCGCCGAGCAGCTCGGCTGGGAAGTGCCGGACGTGATCTTCTATCCGACCGGCGGCGGCACCGGCCTGATCGGCATGTGGAAAGCCTTCGACGAGCTGGCCCAAATCGGCTTCCTGGACGACAAGCGCCCGCGCATGGTGGCGGTGCAGGCCAAGGGCTGCGCGCCTATGGTCAAGGCCTTCGAGGCCGGCCTCGAGCATGCCGAGCGTTGGCAGGACCCACACACCATCGCCAACGGCATGCGCGTGCCGCAAGGCGTCGGCGACTTCCTGATCCTGCGGGCGGTCCGCGAGAGTGGTGGCTTCGCCATCGCCGTCTCCGACGAGGATATTCTGGCTTGCCTCGACGAGATCGCCCGCCGCGAAGGCCTGCTGCTCTGCCCGGAAGGCGCCGCGACCTACGCCGCCTACAAGCAGTCGCTCGCCGACGGCCGGGTCGAGAAGGGCGACCGTGTGGTCCTCTTCAACTGCGCCACCGGGCTCAAATACCCGCTGCCGCCGATCGACCGCAGCCTCGACCGGCACGGCGAAATCGACTACGGCCGCTTTATCTGAGGCGCGCCGAAGAACGGTCCGCGATTGGCTCGGTCGTCTTGCCGGGCGGCAGGCAGACGGCCCTATAATGGCCGTTGATCAGCGGAGGACGAGTTCATGCGCGCATTGACATGCCGGGCCTGGGGTGAGGTCGACGACCTGAGGATCGAGGATTTGCCGGTGCCCGAGCCGGCCGCCGACGAGATCCTGATCGACGTCCAAGCGACCGCGGTCAACTACGCCGATGCCATCATGGTCGCCGGCCACTATCAGACCAAGCCCGCCTTCCCCTTCAGCCCCGGGCTGGAGACCGCCGGCGTCGTCCGGGCCTGCGGTGCCGGGGTCAGCCGCTTTCGCCCTGGCGACCGAGTGATGGCAATCCTGGCCCACGGCGGTCTCGCCGAGCAGGCGCTGGCCAAGGAGGCCGAGACCTGGGCGATCCCAAAGACCATGGGCTTCGTCGAAGCCGGCGCCTTTCCGGTCGCCTACATCTCCAGCGACGTCGCCATCCGCTGGCAGGGCCGGCTCGAGGCGGGCGAGACCATGCTGGTGCTGGGCGCAGCCGGCGGCGTCGGTCTGACCGCGGTCGAGATCGGCAAGGCCTTCGGCGCCCGCGTCATCGCCGCCGCCAGCACGGCGGAGAAGCTGGCGACGGCCGCCGCGCACGGCGCCGACGACGGCATCAACTATTCGCAAGAGGATCTGAAGGAACGGGTGATGGCGCTGACCGAGGGCAACGGCGTCGACGTCTGCTTCGATCCTGTCGGCGGCGACCTCTTCGACGCCGCGCTCTCCTCGCTCGGCTGGGGCGGGCGGATCCTGCTGGTCGGCTTCGTCGGCGGGATTCCGAAGATTCCGGCCAACCGACTGTTGGTCAAGCATCGCTCGGCTTTGGGCTCGGCGCTGCGCTATTTCCGTTGGCACGCGCCCGACAAGCTGCAACGCTCGGTCGAGGCCCTGCTCGCCTGGTACGAGGCAGGCAAGCTGAAGCCGCTGGTCACGCACCGCTATCCGCTCGACGACGCGGTCGCGGCGATCAAGCTGCTGACCGAGCGCAAGGCGATGGGCAAGGTCGTGGTCACGATCGGCCCGGATGCCGACTAGGGAGGGGGCCATGGAGATCCGCTGCACCGACCACGGCCCCCATATCGCCGTCGTCACCATCGACAACGAGCCCAAGCGCAACGCCATGAGCCGGCAGATGATCGCCGATCTGGCGGCGCTATGGGACCGGTTGGAGGCGTCCGACCACCGCTGCATCGTGCTGACCGGGGCCGGCGACAAGGCCTTCACCTCGGGCGCCGACGTCGGCGGCGATCTCTCGGCCGACGCCGAGCTGGCCCGGACCATCAATCGGGGCCTCCTGAAGACGCATACCTACCGAAAGCCGATCATCGCCGCGGTCAACGGCGACTGCGCCGCCGGCGGCCTGGAGCTGCTGCTCTCGACCGACATCCGCGCAGCGGCCCCGCATGCCCGCTTCGGCCTGCCCGAGGTGACCTGGGGCATCTATCCCTTCGGCGGCGCCACCGTGAAGCTGAACCACCAGATCGGCCACGTCCATGCGATGGAGTTGCTGTTGACCGGACGGCTGATCGACGCCGAGACGGCGGCCGGCCTCGGCCTCGTCAACCGGGTGGTGCCGGCGGACGGGCTGATGGACTGGGCCGTCGAGACGGCGGAGGTGGTCGCCGCCAACAGCCCCACGGCGGTGCAGGCCGTGAAGGAACAGATCAGCGCCGACATCGCGGCCCACACGCAGTCGCGCGAAGCGCTGGAGCAAGAGCTCGGCGAGCGCGTCCGCGCCAGCGCCCACTTCCGCGAGGGCGTCGCCGCCTTCCGCGAGAAGCGCAAGCCCGATTACCGCTAGGGAGGCGGACATGACCCAGCACCATCGGGGCCGCTGCCACTGCGGCAATATCCGCGTCCTCTTCGAGAGCGAGAAGACGGCGCAAGCGCTTGCCGTCCGGGCCTGCGGGTGCTCGTTCTGCCGCGGCCACGGCGCCCGCACCACCACCGACGCCGAGGGCAGCGCCGAAATCGAGGTCGCCGACGCGAGCCGCCTCAGCCGCTATCGCTTTGGGCTGAAGACCGCCGATTTCCTGATCTGCGGCAACTGCGGCGCCTACATGGGCGCCCTCTTCGAGGACGACGACGGCAGCACCTACGTCACCCTCAACACCCGCTATTTCGAGGACCCGGAGGCCTATGCCGCCAACCCCGGCCCGGTCGACTACGAGGCCGAGAGAGCCGAGGACCGCCGCGCCCGCCGGCGAAAAGTGTGGACGCCGGCGGCGGCGATGCGCGAAGGCGGCTAGCGGCCCGACTCAGGCGACCTGCGCGCCGGCGCCCAACAACGCGTCGTCATCGATCGGCTGCAAGGGCCGCCAGTCGGTGCCGCGGACGTAAGCGGGCCGGGGATTCTCGACGTCGGCGGGCCGGTTGGCGCAGGTGTTGTAGCAGAGATAGGCCTGCCAGCGGTTCGTGGCCGAGAGGTTGTGGCCCGAGGCGTGCAGCAGGTTGCAGTCGAAGACCACGGCGTCGCCCGGCTGCCCGGTCAGCGCCACCGGCGGGCCGTAGCGCCCGATCCGGTTCCGCATCACCTCGGCCGGCACGGCCCAGAGGTGATAGGCGGTGGAGGTGTCGAAGTGCGGGTCGTGGCGGCCCTCGACATGGCTGCCGGGGAGGAAATAGAGACAGCCGCCGAGCTCGGTCGCCTCGTCCAGCATCACCATGAAGGTCGTCAGGTCGGGCCGGCGAATGCCGTCCAGCCGCCAGGAGCCGTAGTCTTGGTGCCAGGGCCATACCGAGCCGTCGATAGCGCTCTTTAGGTTGACCTTGGTGTGGTGCAGGTAGAGGGCGTCGTCGCCCAAGACCTGGCGGGCGACCTCCAGCGTCCGGGGCAGGCGCACGAGGGCGTGCATGGCCGCCGACGCGGTGGCGCCTTCGCTCTCGTGCATGGCGAACATCGCCTTTGGTGCGCCATCCTCGACCTCGCGCTTGACCTCCTCGGCACGGAGGCCGGCAACCCGCTCGACCTCGCTGCGCAGGATCGCCACCTCGCCCTCAGAGAAAAGATTGCGAAAAACCAAGAAACCATCGCGCGCGTAGTCGGATTTTTGCTGTTCACTCAGCTGCATGGCGGGTTCTCTCCAGAATAGCGGTTGCCTAGTCGCCCTTCGGCGAGGCAATTATACAAGCCTGATACGGCGACGTGGCAAGCGGGAGGGGCCGCATGAAGGCGGGAATTGGCGCTTCGCATCCGAGAAAGGAAGACGCCCGACATTTGACCGGCCGGGGCAGGTTCGTTGCCGACCTGCAGCCGGCGGGCTGCCGTGAGGTCGCCTTCGTCCGCAGTCCCTTGGCGCATGCCCGCGTCCGCGGCATCGAGCGGCCGGAGGGAAGCGAAGGCAGCGTCTTCACGGCCACCGATATGACGGGTGCAGCACCTATTCGTGGCGATTCCTCCACCCCCGGCTACAAGGCCGCCGACTATCCGGCCCTGGCGACCGACAAGGTCCGCTTCGTCGGCCAGGCAGTCGCGATGTGCCTCGCCGACAACCGGGCCGAGGCCGAGGACCTGGCGCAAGAGGTCTTCGTCGACCTGGAGGAGCTGCCGCCCGTCCCCGACATGGTCCGCGCCGCCGCCCCGGACTCGCCCAGGCTGCACGAGGGGTGGGGCGACAATCTGATGATCGAGACCCGGCTCGGCGGCGATCTCGCCGGCGTCGCCGACGCCGCGGCGATCACCATCACCCGCGAGATCGACCTCAACCGGCAATGCATGGCGCCGATGGAAGGCAAGGCGGTGCTGGCGGAATGGGATCGGGGGCGGCAGCGGCTCACCGTCTACACCTCCACCCAGATCCCGCACGTCATCCGCAGGGGGCTCTCTATCTGCCTGCACTTGGCCGAGCGGCAGATCCGGGTCATCACGCCGGACGTCGGTGGCGGCTTCGGCTTCAAGGCGGTGCTGCATCCTGAAGAGGTGGCGATCGCCTGGCTCGCCATGCAGGTCGAGCACCCGGTGCGCTGGTCCGAAGACCGGCGCGAGCACCTGACAGCGGCGGCGAATTGCCGCGAGCACCACTACCTGGTGACCGCCCATGCCGCCGGCGACGGCCGACTCCTCGGCATCGACGTCGAGATCGAGATCGACGCCGGCGCCTACTCGATCTGGCCCTTCCACGGCGGCTTCGAGGCGGCGCAGGCCGGCGCCAGCTTCCCCGGCCCCTATGTGCTGCCGGCCTATCGCTGCGTCACCCGGACCTTTGCCACCAGCAAGCCGCCCTTGCAGCCCTACCGCGGCGTCTCCCGCACCGGGATCTGTTTCGCGCTGGAGCTGGTGATCGACGCCATCGCCCGCGAGGTAGGACGGGAGCCACACGAGGTCCGGGCGCTCAATCTGCCAGAGCCCGAGGCCATGCCCTACACCAATGTCATGGGCAAGCTGATCGATTCCGGCGACTACCCCGAAAGCGTCCGTCGGGCGGTGGCAGCGATCGACGTCGATGCCGTCCGCCGGCGCCAGGCCGAAGGCGAAAGCGACGGCCGGCAGATCGGCCTCGGTTTCGCCACCTATACGGAGCAGACCGCGCACGGCACCAAGGTCTTCGCCGGCGCCGGTATGGAGATCGTGCCGGGGCACGAGCAGGCCCGCCTCCGCCTTGCCCCCGACGGCGCGCTCGAAATCGAGATCGGCGTGCAGAGCCACGGCCAGGGCATGGAGACCACCATGGCCCAGGTCGCCAGCGAGGTGCTGGGCATCGATATCGATCTGGTCTCGGTGGTGCACGGCGATACCGGCGAGACGCCGTTCTCGACCGGGACCTACGCCTCGCGCAGCATGGTGATGGCGGGCGGCGCCGTCGGCCGCGGCTGCCGGATCTTGGCCGAGCGCATCGCCGAGGCCGGTGCGGCGCTGCTGCAGTGCGAGCCTTCCGAGGTCACCGTCGCTGACGGCATGGCCAAGAGCCCCGGCGGAGAGACGAGCTTCGCCGAGATCGCCAATGCCGTCTATGCCCGCCCCGACCAACTGCCCGAAGAGGTCGTCGCCAAGGGGCTGGAGGCGCTCGGCACCTTCAAGCCGACCTACGACCACGGCGCCTTCGCCTACGCGACGCATGCCGTCGTCGTCGCCGTCGACCCGGAGCTCGGCGAGGTCGAGCTCTTGGACTACGTCATCGCCGAAGACTGCGGCACCAAGGTCAATCCGCTGATCGTCGACGGCCAGACCATCGGTGGCGCGGCCCAGGGCATCGGCAATGCGCTCTACGAGGAGGTGCCGTTCGACGATCAGGCCCAGCCGCTCGCCTCGACTCTGGCCGACTATCTGATGCCGGGTGCGACCGAAGTACCGGCCATTCGCATCGAGCACATGGAGACGCCCTCGCCTTTCACCGAATTCGGCATCAAGGGCGTCGGCGAGGGCGGCGCCATCGCGCCACCGGCCGCGATCGCCAACGCCATCAACGACGCGCTACGCGCCGACGGCGTCGAAATCCTGGAAGCGCCGATGACGCCGAGGCGCGTCTTCGATGCCATCCAGAAGGCGCAGGAGACGGGCAAGTGAAGCCGGCGGCGTTCGAATACGAGCGCGCCGCCTCGCTGGAGGAGGCGGTGACCCTGTTGCGCGGCGTCGGCTACGACGGCAAGGTCCTGGCCGGCGGCCAATCGCTGCTGCCGATGCTGAACCTGCGTCTGGCGCAACCCGCCTGCCTGATCGATATCTCGGGCCTGGAGGCGCTCAAGCGGATCGAGGACCTGGGCGAGGCCGTCTTCATCGGCGCCGGCGTCACCCATGCCCGGATCGAGGACAGTGCGGTACCGGGGCGGCTCGGCCGGATCCTGGCCGGCGTCGCACACGACATCGCCTACCGCGCGGTTCGCAGCCGCGGCACCGTCGGCGGCAGCCTGGCCCACGCCGACCCCGCCGCCGACTGGCCGAGCGTGCTGCTGGCCCTCGGTGCCGAGGTCGCCGTCACCGGGCCCGACGGCGCACGGCAACTGCCGCTTTCCGAGTTCCAGCAGGGCGCCTTCGTCACGGCCCTCGAGATCGACGAGGTCTTGGAGGGCGTCATCCTGCCAAAACTCTCGGCCGCCGCAGGCTGGGGCTACTACAAGTTCTGTCGCAAGCCGGGCGAGTTCGCCGAAGCGATCGGTGCCGTGCTCGAGGACCCGGAGCGTGGCCTGCATCGAACCGTGATGGGCGCCACCCACGGCACGCCTCTTCTCTTGGACAATTTCGACGCGAGCGACGCCGTCGATCAGGTCGGTCGGGCCGAGCCCGGCCTCGACGCTTACGAGCGGCGGATCCACGCCGTCGCCCTGACGCGCGCCCACCGGGAGGCAACGACATGACCGAGGTCCGGATGACCGTGAACGGCCGCGAGGTCGCCGCCGATGTCGAGCCACGCACCAGCCTCGGCGACTTCCTGCGCGACGAGTTGCGGCTGACCGGCACGCATCTTGCCTGCGAGCACGGCGTCTGCGGCTCCTGCACCGTGCAGGTCGACGGCGCCCCGGTCCGCGCCTGCCTGCAGTTGGCGGTGGCGGCCGACGGCGCGGAAGTTCGCTCGATCGAGGGTTTCGACGACGACGAGGTGATGGCCGCCCTGCGGCGCGCCTTCACTGAGAAGCATGGGCTGCAATGCGGTTACTGCACGCCCGGCATGTTGGTGACGGCCCGCGACATCGTGTTGCGCCTGCCGGCGGCGGACGAGGCCCGAATCCGCAACGAGCTCGCCGGCAATCTCTGCCGCTGCACCGGCTATCAGGGTATCGTCGACGCCATCGCCCAAGTCTTGGCCGAGCGCGCCGGCGCCTGACATGGAGCTTGAGCAGCAATTCACCGTCGGCCATCCGCCGGCCCGGGTCTGGGCCTTCTTCGCCGACGTGCCGGCCGTCGCCGCCTGCCTGCCGGGCGCGGAGATCCTCGATATCGACGACGAAGGCCGCATCAAAGGGCGCATGAACGTCCGCTTCGGACCGATCAGCGCCGGTTTCGCCGGCGAGGGCAGCTTGAGTCGGGATGACGCGAGCTTGAGCGGCACCCTTGCCGGCAGCGGCCTCGATCAGAAAAGCCGCTCGCAATGCAAGGGCGAGGTCGCCTATCGCCTCGCCGAGACCGAGGACGGCGGCACCCGCATCGACCTTTCCGTCGACTATACGCTGACCGGCACGCTCGCCCAGTTCAGTCGCGGCGGCCTCGTCAACGACCTGGCGGCCCGGCTGACCGCCGACTTCGCCCAGGCCCTGGAAGCGGCTCTCGCCACCGGACCGGCGGCGGAGGCGGAAGTGGCGGCAGAGGCGCCGGCACCGTCGGCGCCGCAAGCGCTCGACGCCAGCGGTCTCTTGGGCGCCGTCCTCTGGGAGCGCATCAAACGCTTCTTTGCCCGCCTCTTCGGCAAGGAGTAGCGCCGCGGCGGCCCGGATGCGCGATCAGGCCTGCGTCCGTTTCCTGCAATGGTGCCTGCCCCGGCTCGAACTGCGCTGGCCAGGCTTCCGCAAGGTGCGCAGCACGGTCCGCAAGCGCTTGCGCCGGCGCCTCCGAGAGCTGGGCCTGGCCGACTTCGACGCCTACCGGGAATACTTGGAGACCCATGCAGAGGAATGGGCCCGCCTCGATGGCTTCTGCCGGATCCCGATCTCGCGCTTCTATCGCGACGCCGGCGTCTTCCAGGCGCTCGAAGACACGATCCTGCCCGCCATCGCCGGCCGGGCCATCGAACGAGGCGACGATCGTTTGCGCCTCTGGTGTGCCGGCGCGGCCTCGGGCGAAGAGCCCTATACGCTCGCCCTCCTCTGGCGGCTGCAATTGGCGCCGCGCTTTCCGACACTCGACCTGGAGATCGTCGCCACCGAGGTCGACGACCACCTGCTGGCCCGCGCGGATCGTGGTGTCTATGGCGCAGGCTCGCTCGCCCGCCTGCCCGAAGCCTGGCACCGGGCCGGCTTCCAACGCTTCGGCGACGACTTCCGCCTGAAGGATGCCTTCCGCGCCGGCGTCCGCTTCGAGAAGATGGACATCCGACAAGAGATGCCCGCGGGCCCCTTCGACCTCATCGCCTGCCGCAACCTGGTTTTCACCTACTTCGCGGAACCCTTGCAACAGCGGCTATTGGGAAAGCTGACGAGGCGCCTGCAGCCGTCGGGTATCCTCGTGATCGGCAGCCACGAGCGATTGCCCGTCGTCGATGCGCCCTTGATCCCCGCCGCCGGATCGCATCCAATCTTTCGAAAGACAACAGGGAAGGAATTGGCATGAGCGCATCGAGGCAAATGACGCTGCCGGCAGCGCGCGGCCTGGCGGTCGAGCTGGCCGCCGGCGAGAGCCTGCGCATCACCAACACCCACGGCCAGCAGGTGGTCGACACCTGGGCCTTCGCCGCCGACGACGTGAGCGAATACCTGTCGATGGCGATCACCCGGCGGATGCTGCTCAAGATCATGCCGAAGGCGGGCGACCAACTCTTCACCAACCGGCGCGAGCCGCTGTTGACGCTGACGGAGGACACCTCGCCCGGAATCCACGACATCCTGATCGCCTGCTGCGACATGCACACCTACGAGAAGCTCGGTTGTCCTGATTATCACCGCAACTGCGCCGACAACCTGGTCGAGGGCCTAGCGGCGATCGGCCGCGAGCCGCCCCGGATACCCGACCCCCTCAACCTCTTCATGAACATTCCCGTCTCCAACAACCTCGAAATCGCCTTCGAGGCACCGGTCAGCCGACCGGGCGACCAAGTCACACTCCGGGCCGAGCGACCGGCGATCGTCGCCCTCTCGGCCTGTCCGATGGACCTGATGCCGATCAACGGCCCGGACCAGACGCCGCGCGACGTCGCCCTGGAAATCCTGGGTTAGCGGCCAATGGCCCCGCGCCGGATCATCCTCGACTGCGATCCCGGCATCGACGACGCCATCGCCATTCTGCTGGCCGTGGCCTCGACCGAGGAGATCGAACTCGCCGCCGTCACCTGCGTCGCCGGCAACGTGCCGCTTCCAGATACCGAGCGGAACGCGCGCCGGGTCCTGACGCTTGCCGGACGCACCGACATCCCGGTCGCGGCGGGCTGCGCCCGGCCGTTGATGGCGGCCGCAGGCCCGACCGCGGCCGTGCACGGCCGGGACGGCCTGGGCGGCGTCGGCCTGCCGGAGCCCGGCTTCGCCTGCGTCGACGCCCACGCCGTCGACCTGATCGTCGATACCGTGATGGCAGCACCGCCCGGCGGCATCACCTTCTGTCCGATCGGCCCGCTCACCAACATCGCCGTCGCCCTGGTGAAGCAGCCGGCAATCGCGGAGCGGGTGGCCGAAGTGGTGTTGATGGGCGGCGCCTGCTTCCGCCCCGGCAACGTCACGGCCACGGCCGAGTTCAACTTCCACGTCGATCCGCACGCGGCCGAGATCGTGCTCGCGTCCGGCATACCGGCCACCATGTTCCCGCTCGACGTCACGCTGCAAGTCAAGGTGACGGAAGAACGCTTGGCCCGACTGCGCGAGCGCGGCGGCGCGGTCGCCCGAACCGCCGCCGAGCTGATGAGCGTCTACGGCTCCGGCGACACCGCACTCCACGACCCTTGCGTCATCGCCCACCTGATCGACCCGACGCTCTTCGACGGCGTCCAGGCCCATGTCGGAGTCGAATGCGCCGCGCCGGCCACTGCCGGCCAGAGCATCGCCCGCGTCAGGCCCGCGCATCTGGAAGGCCGAACCCCCAACGCCCGGATCATGACGGAAGCCGAGCCTGAGCGCGTCTTCGCCCTCCTGACCGAGCGCCTGGCAAGCCTCTGATCAAAATTAGGGTCGGGGTCAACTCTGACCCTAATTCTGTTTTGGAGGCTCAGATCCGATCTTCCAGGATCATGTCGCAGGCCTTCTCGGCGATCATGATCACCGGCGCGTTGGTGTTGCCTGAGGTGATCGCCGGCATGATCGAAGCGTCGACGACGCGGAGCCCTTTGAGGCCGTGAACCCTGAGATGGTCGTCGACCACGGCCGCCGCGTCGCTGCCCATCTTGCAGGTGCCGATCGGGTGGAAGATGGTGGTGCCGATGTTGGCGGCCTCCGCCAGGATGTCCTCGTCGGACTGCACTGCCGGTCCCGGCTTGAACTCCTCCGGCTCGAATCTCGCCAGCGCCCGGGTGGCGGCGATCCGGCGCGTCAGCTTGACCGAGTCGACGGCGACCTGCTGGTCGGCCGGATCGGCGAAGTAGTTCGGTTGGATCGCCGGTGGCGCCTTCGGATCGGCGCTGGCGATCCGGACGTGGCCGCGGCTCTCGGGCCTGAGGTTGCAGACGGATGCGGTGAAGCCCGGAAAAGGATGCAACGCCTCGCCCAGCTTTTCCGTCGTCAGCGGCTGGATGTGGTACTCGACATTGGGCGTCTCGCGGGCGGGATCGCTTTTGGCGAAGGCGCCGAGCTGGCTCGGCGACATCGTCAAGGGCCCGCGCTTGAAAAGGAAATACTCGGCCCCCATCAATGCCTTGGAGACGAGGCTCTGCGAGCGCTCGTTCATCGTCTTGGTGTTCTTCACCTTGTAGGCGAGGCGGATCTGGAAGTGGTCCTGCAGATTCTCGCCGACGCCCGGCAGGTTGTGCCGCACGTCGATGCCGTATTCCTGCAAGAGCGCGCCCGGGCCGACACCCGAGAGCTGCAACAATTGCGGCGAGCCGATGGCGCCCGAGGTCAGGATCACCTCGGCCCCGGCGGCGGCAAAAGCCGCCTCGCCCTTGTGCCAGAATTCAATGCCTTTGGCGTGCTTGCCCTCGAAGCGAATGCGCTTGGCCTGGGCCTCGGTCAGCACGGTCAGGTTCGGCCGGTGCATCGCCGGCTTCAGAAAAGCGGTGGCGTTGTTCCACCGGACACCCCGCTTCTGATGCACCTGAAAATAGCCGCAGCCCTCGTTGTCGCCCCGGTTGAAGTCGTCGGTCTTCGGTATCCCGACCTCGGCCGCGGCCTCGCGAAAGGCGTCCAGGATCTCCCACGACAGCCGCAGGTCCTCGACCCGTAGCTCGCCGCCCGTGGCGTGCAGCTCGGCGGCGCCGCGCTGCTGGTCCTCCGACTTCAGGAAATACGGCAGGACGTCGTCCCAGCCCCAGCCGACATTGCCGAGCTGGCGCCAGCCGTCGTAGTCGCGGGCCTGACCGCGGATGTAGATCATGCCGTTGATCGAGGAGCAGCCGCCGAGCGTGCGGCCCCGGGGATAGTCGATGGCGCGGCCGTTCAGCCCCGGCACGGCCTCGGTCTTGAAGCACCAGTCGGTCCTGGGGTTGCCCATGGTGAAGAGGTAGCCGACCGGGATGTGGATCCAGATGTAGTCGTCCTTGCCGCCGGCCTCCAGCAGCAAGACCTTGTTGTTGGGGTCGGCGGAAAGCCGGTTGGCGACGACGCAGCCCGCCGAGCCGGCGCCGACGACGATGTAGTCGAAGCTCCCGAGGTCGCGTTCGCCTGCCTCGGCCATGTCCACCCTCCCAAGCAACTGCGTCCGGGCCGGCAGCATACCAGCGCCGTCGCGGAGGGGAGAAGCGGCGGACCTAGAAATCCCATTCCCCCGGTGAATCCGTTCTTTCTGACCACCCGGGCGTAGCGGTATTGATAGACGCAACGGACTTGAGCGAAGCTTGAATTCGCGTCCGGAAAACTGGCGATATAGGCAGGCCTGGCCGATGGCCGGGAAGGCTTAGAGACGATACGGCCAGCACCTACGGCGCTGGCGCGATGGTGAAGGGATAGTCCAGACTACAAGCCTCGCCAACCGAGGACGGCGAAAGCCGTAGCTGCTAGGCAAATCCGTTGAGTGAAAGCCCGTGGGAGTTCGGGTCCCTCCGCCCTCACCAATCCTACCAAGCGGACCTCTGCCTCCGATCTGTGGTCGTCGCTATCGACGGTCTCCGGCCTTTTTGGGTGTCGGTATCGTGCTTGGCCTATTAAGCCGAATTTGCCGCCGGCGCGAGGGACAGTCGTGCCAAGGGGCATTGGTTAAGGTCAGCATACGACTGGATCGCTGCTCGAGCCTCGATCGCGCCAAGCGCGCATGAGAACAACTATCCGCGGTTGTCAGCGGCGGCTTTCCCGGCTTCTGCAATCGCCGCCGGCCCGGGCGCGTCACAGTTGAGCGCCTGGTGCAGAGCGTCGGGCGATATGACGCAGCGCGCCAGATTGGCCCGCCACAAATCCGCGCCCTGCAAGTCCGCCTTGGACAGGTCCGCTTCGATCAGGTTCGCCTCGGTCAAAGAGGCATTGGAAAGATCGCTGTTGGTCAGGTTGGCGCCGTTCAGGTCGGCGCCAGTGAGATCGGCACCGACCAGCTTGGCGCCCCGCAAACGGGCGCCGGATAACTTGGCATTGTTCAGGCGGACATGGCTGAGATCGCGCCCTTCGAGATTGACCTGGGTCAGATCCTCGTCCGACAGGTCGGCGCGGACGCCCTCGTCGTCGCCCTGCAGCCAGCGGTGATGGGCAGTCAGTTGCCGCAATAGACGCCGGTTGCGCAAGGCCAGTTCCTTGCGTCGTTCCTCGTCGATGGGGCCTTTTTCGTAAATTCGCGTGTCGGCCGGCAAATGCGGTGTGCACAAAATGACGCGCAGTTTTCGGCGGGCGTGTTTCAGGTCATAGGCTTCGAGCTCGCCGCTGAGAACTTGGCCGCCGAGATAAAAGCGGACCTCGTAGAGGTATGCGATCATTTCGGGTCTAGCTGCGTCGTTGGCACCGGTTTCTTCCTCGGCTTCGCGAAGCGCCGCCAATTCAGCTTCCAGTTCCTCCGGTGGAATGTTGCAGCTGTTGTGGCCTATCCCCGGCTGCCAATCACTCCGGTCATCGTCGGTCATGGCATCTCGGCTATCGATTTCGAGCATGTCTTTGTCGCTCACTATGGCTGACTTCGTAGCATCAAACATTCCAACGGCACGATTAAGAAAGTCCTATGACCGGGGAATATGCCCCCGTGTTTTGCTGCCTCCCTGCACGTTCTCAGATTCTCTCTAGAATTACCGTTGAATACCAATCGGTTGGACGCACATCCAAAGGCCTATTCGTCGACGATGATGCCGTCGTCCCGATGCCGGCCGGACCGCCGTCGGCGGTCGGCACGGCGCCCCAAAGGATACGGGCACCACCGCCGGCCCTGACGGCGCCGACGAGACAAGCGTTGGGCGCCACCCAGGACTCGGCGTCGACCTCGGGACGAGCGCCCTGATGCTCCACCAACAAGGCGTCCCTCAAGCCGCGGCGCGCGCCCGCTCGCTCTCGATCAGTCGTTGCTTGCGATCGAGGCCCCAGCGATAGCCGCCGAGGCCGCCGTCCTCGCGGATCGCGCGGTGACAGGGGATCAGCAGCGAGACCGGGTTGGTGGCGCAGGCCCGGCCGACGGCCCGTTGGGCCTTGGGCTTGCCGAGGCGCCCGGCGATCTGACTATAGGTCAGCGTGGCGCCCACTGGGATCTTCAAGAGCTCGGACCAGACCCGGCGCTGGAAGGCGGTGGCGCGGACGTCGAGCGGCAGGCCGACATGGGGTGCCGCGCCTTCGAGATGGGCCAGCACCGCAGCCGTCCAGGCGCCCAGCACCTCCTCGTCGCGCTCGATCTCGGCCAACGGGAACTCGTCCCGAAGCTCCGCCTCCAGCGCCGCATCGTCGTCGCCAAAGGCCAGGAACGAGATCCCCGTCGCCGTTGCCGCGACCAAGAGCCGGCCGAGCGGTGAATCCACAATGGCGAAGCGCATCGCCGCCCCCTTGCCGCCGCGGGCGTAGCTCGCCGGCGTCATCCCCAGCTCGCCGGGGGCCCGCTCGTAGAGCCGGCTCGGCGCCCCATATCCGGCGCCGTAGAGGGCGCCAGTGACGTCCTCGCCGGCCTTGAGCCCGGCCTTCAGGCGGTCGAGGCGCACCGCGTCCGTATACTGCGCCGGGCTCACCCCCATCAACTGCTTGAAGCGGCGCTGCAGGTGATGCGGGCTCAAGCCCACATGGCCCGCCATCTCGGCCAGCGTCGGCGGCCCGCACTCGCCGTCCTCGAGGCGGTGCTCGATATAGGCGCAGACCTCGCGGACCCGGGCCAGGTTCGGCTCCGGCGCCTCGGCGTCGTCGGGCCGGCAGCGCTTGCAGGCCCGGAAGCCGGCTTGGCGTGCCGCCTCGGGCACGGCGAAGAATTGGACGTTCTCGCGCTTCGGCATCCGGCTGGGACAGGTCGGACGGCAATAGATCCCCGTCGTTCGAACCGCCAGAACAAACCTGCCGTCCGCCGCCTGGTCACGGTCGAGGACCGCCTGCCACATCTCTTGGTCCAACATGGGTCACCTCGTCGTTCGAGTTTCGGTCGACCCCATACCTAAGGTCTCGCCATTCGGCCCGCTATCCGGATGCTGCGGTGAATATTTAGCGATCGCGCCGGCGCCCGAGAATACGACGCGAGCCCGTGGTTTTACAGGGCCCGAGCGGTGCGCCGGTTTCAGGAGCCTGTAAATCGTGCTAAGAGCCCGATTGCCGGAACGCTCCACCGGGCGGGCGTAGCTCAATGGTAGAGCAGGAGCTTCCCAAGCTTAAGACGGGGGTTCGATTCCCCTCGCCCGCTCCATTTTCCTCGTCCATCGCAATTCATTGAGCCGTGAAGCGGCTTGGGTTTCGCGCGAGCTTCCGACATAATTTCAAACACCCCTCCAGGAGGACCGCCCGATGACGGATGCCCTGACCGATCGCTTCGAGTTCTCTGCCAGCCATTTGGACCTGATGGAGCGTGACGGCGAGCATGTGCTGGGCTGGCGTTTTCAGCCTAGAATCGTCTTCGACCGAGGCGAGGGCGTGAAGGTCATCGACGTCGACGGCAACGCCTATTACGACCTGAGCTCGGGCATGATGTCGATGGTGCTGGGCCACGCCCACCCGGAACTGGTCGACTGCATGCACGCGCAGGCCGACCGCCTGATGCACCAGGCCTCGTGGTATTCCAACCCCTGGACGGTCGAGTACGCCGAGCTGGTGGCGAGCACCTTGCCGGGCGACTTGAAGGTGACCAATTTCGCCGTCACCGGCTCGGAGGCGAACGAAATCGCGATGCGAATGGCGATCGGCGCCACCGGCAAGTTCGAGCTCGTCTCGCTGGTCAAGGGGCTGCACGGCGGCACGCTTGGTGTCGAGTCGCTGACCACGGTCGGCGGCGCCCGGCGCCAGAGCCTGGGTCCACTGATGATCCCGGCGGCGCGCAACGCCATCTACGGACCGAGCTGCTATCGCTGCCCGATCAACCTCAAGTACCCTGAGTGCGGCGTCGCCTGCATTGAGGCGAGCGAGGCACAGTTGGAGCACGTCTCGACCAAGGAAGTGGCGGCGATCATGGCCGAGAGCGTGCAGGTGCCGGGGGGCATGAACGTGCCGCCGCCGGAATACCTGCCGAAGCTGAAGGCCTTGGCGGAGAAGTGGGACGCGATGTTGATTCTCGACGAGGCCCAGCTGGCGCCGGCGCGGACCGGGCAGATGTGGGCCTTCGAGCACTATGACGTCGTCCCCGACGCGGTCACCTTCGGCAAAGGGATGAGCGCCGGCATGGCGATCACCGGCGTTACCACCACGCCCGAGATCGCCGACCAAGCCCGCGGCAAGGCCGGCGTCCCCTGGGCCGGGACCTATTCGAGCGACCCCTTGCCGGCGGCGGTGGCCCTGAAGCAGCTTCAGATCGTCATCCGCGACGACCTGACGAGCCGCGCCCGGCGCCTGGGCGCCTATCTGGAGGAGCGGCTGCAAGCCCTGCAGCAGCGCTTCGAGTTCATCGGCGACGTCCGCGGCCTCGGCATGTACCAGTATCTCGACATCGTCACCGACCGGCAGTCGAAGACGCCCGACTTCGAGATGGCGGAGCGGATTCGCTTCAATGCGGTCGGCGAAGGCCTCTTGATGCTGACCTCGCGCAACTGCCTCCGCCTGGTGCCGCCCTTGACCATCACCGAGGAAGAGCTCGACGACGTCATCGGTCGGCTGGAGGCGGCGCTTTCGAAGGCCGAAGCCGGCGAGCCCAAGGGCATAGACCTGATGCAGGCCTACGACGCCTCCTCCAGCCTCGCCCACCGCAAGGAATCGCGACGCAACTGAGCCTTTCGCCCCCAGAACGAGAGTATTCGAGCATGACTTACCGCGTCGGCATCGATATCGGCGGCACTTTCACCGACATGGTGTTTCTCACCGGCACCGGCGGCGCCCTGACGCTGAAGGTGCCGTCGACGCCGGACGACTATAGCCGCGGCATCGCCGAGGGCCTGGTGCAGGTCTTCGAGGGTGGCGCCATCGACGGCACGGCGATCGACGAGGTGATCCACGGCACGACCATCGCCACCAATGCCATCCTCGAACGACGCGGCGTCAAGACCGGGCTCATAACCACCGAGGGCTTTCGCGACGTCCTGGAGATCCGGCGCCTCAGGATGCCGCGGCTCTACGACCTGACCTGGGAGAAGCCGAAGGCGCTGGCGGCCCGCGCCGACCGGATCGAGGTGACCGAGCGGGTCGATCACCAAGGCGGCGTCCTCATCCCGCTCGATGAGGATTCGGCCCGGGCGGCGATCGACCGACTGATCGCCAACGAGGTCGAGGCGATCGCCGTCTCGCTCATCAACGCCTACGCCAACGGCGCACACGAGCAACGCATCCTGGAGCTGATCCGCGAGAAGGCACCCGATCTCCCGGTCTGTATCTCCTCGGAAATCCTGCCCGAGATCAAGGAGTACGAACGCACCAGTACCGCCGTCGTCAACGCCTATATCCTGCCGGTGGTGGCGCATTACCTGACCGCGCTCTCGGCCGCGCTGGAACGGCTCGGCATCGAATCGCCGCTCCTGGTGATGCAGTCTAGCGGCGGCGCCATGGGCGTGGCGGCGGCCTGCCAGCGGCCGATTCATATCATCGAATCGGGACCCGCCGCCGGCGTCGTCGGCGGCGCCGAGGTCGCCGCCAAGCTGGGATTCGAGGACACGCTCACCTTCGACATGGGCGGCACCACCGCGAAGGCGGCAATCATCGAGGGCGGTGCCTTCGACCGGGTCGGCGAAATGGACGTCGGCGCCGGCATCAACTTCGCGGCCCGTCTTCTGAAGGGCGGTGGTCATCACGTCCGGGTGCCCGCGATCGACATCGCCGAGGTCGGCGCCGGCGGCGGCAGCCTGGTCCGTATCGATGCCGGCGGCGCCCTTGCCGTCGGGCCAGAGAGCGCCGGCGCCGTGCCGGGTCCGATCTGCTACCGCCAAGGCGGCACCGTGCCGACGGTGACCGATGCCAACGTGGTGCTGGGCTTCGTCAACCCGGACTACCTCGTCGGTGGCGAGCTGGCGCTGGACGCCGGCGGCGCGGCGGTGGCGATCGAGGAACAGATCGCCAAACCACTCGGCGTCTCCGTCGACGAGGCCGCCTTCGGCATTCATCGGGTCGCCAACGCGACGATGGCCCGGGCCCTGCGTTCCGTATCGTCCGAGCGCGGCCGCGATCCGCGTCGTTTCGCGCTGATGGCCTTCGGCGGCAACGGCCCGGTGCACGCCGCGACGTTGGCCCGCTCGCTCGACATCACCACAATCCTGGTGCCGCCGACGGCCGGCGTCTTCAGCGCCTTGGGCTTGCTCTTCCCGGCCACCGAGCATCACTACGTCCGGACCTTCAAACGCGAGGTGGCGGAGCTTCGAGTGGCCGAGGTAGAGGCGGCCTACGGCGGCCTCGAGGCCGACGGCCGGCACGAGCTCGCCGGCGAAGGCTATGGCGAAGCGGCCATGGAATTCGAGCGTTTCGCCGACCTGCGCTATCGCGGCGAGAATACCGAGCTGACGGTACCGGCCGGCGGCGGCAATGGACTCGTCGACGATATGGTCGCGGCCTTCGGCGCGGAGCACGAGCGGACCTACGGTTATCAGTCCGACGACGAGGTCGTCGAGCTCGTCAACCTGCGCCTGATCGCCCGCGGCTTGAGCGAGGAGAAGCGGGTCCCCGATGCCCTGGAAGTGACGACGCAGGCCGGCGCCGACATGGCCCGGCAGCCGCGGAGCGTCTATTTCGGACCCGAGCACGGCCGCATGGAAACGGAAGTCGTCGATCGCGAGGCGATCTCGCCCGAGTGGCGGGCCGGTCCGCTGATCATCGAGGAATACGACAGCACCACCGTCGTGCCACCCGACTGTCGAATTCGGCGGGTCGACTGGCAGGTTTTGGAGATCGACGTCGGCAGGCAAGAGGCGAGGTGAGACCATGGCTGAACGTTTTGCCATCGAGACCGAAACGGCGCCGCGGCCCGAGAGCGCACGCGACCCCTTCACCCTCGATATCATCAAGAACGCGCTGGCCGCGATCGCCGACGAGATGGCGGGCACGGTGCAACGCACGGCTCGCTCCTTCGTCGTCAAGGAGGCGCTCGACTACTCCACCGCCCTCTTCGGCGCCGATGGCGACCTGATCGCACAAGGCACCTGCCTGCCGCTCCATATGGGCGCGATGCCCTATGCCGTCGAGGCCTCCAAGCGGGCCTTCGCGGGGGAGATGCGGCCCGGCGACATCTACGTCATGAACGACCCCTGGGACGGCAGCACGCACCTACCGGACGTGGTCTGCGTCAAGCCGATATTTCTGGACGAGCGCCTGGTCGGCTACGCCGCGGTGCTGGCGCACCAAACCGACATCGGCGGCCGCGTCGCCGGCGGCAATGCCAGTGACTCGACCGAGATCTACCAAGAGGGCTTGCGACTGCCGCCGGTGCGGCTCTACGACGCCGGCGAGCCGAGCCGATCGGTCTTCTCGATTATCGAGCGCAACGTCCGGGTGCCCGAGACCGTGCTAGGCGATATCCGTTCCGAGGTCTCGGCCTGCATGATCGGCGCGCGCCAGCTTCTGGATCTGATCGACAAATACGGCCTGGAGGAGTTCGAGGCCTATTGCCAGGAACTTCTCGACTATACCGAGCGCTATACCCGCAGCGAGATCGCCAAGCTACCGGACGGCGAGTACGACTTCACCGATTATATCGACGACGACGGCATCGACCCCGGGCCGATCACCTTCAAGGTCAAGATCACCGTCAAGGGCGACCATATGGTGGTCGATTTCGACGGCACCTCGCCGCAAGTGAGAGGTGCTATCAACTCGGTCTACCCCTTTACCGCCTCGGCCGCCTGGGCCTGCGTGCGCTCGGTCCTCGACGCCAACATTCCCAACAATGCCGGCTATTTTCGACCCATCGAGGTGTTGACCCCGAAGCGTTCCATCGTCAATCCGGACCCACCCTCGCCGGTCGCGGCGCGCGGCCTGGCGGGCTTTCGGATCGCCGACACGGTGCTGGGCGCGCTCGCCCAGATCGTGCCCGACCTGGTACCCGCCAGCGGTGGCAACTCGCCCGACGCCGGGGTCAGCCTCGGCGGCTATTCGGCCGACGGCAAACCCTTCGTCTATCTCGAATTCCTGGTCGGCTCGTGGGGCGGGGGTCCGTGGCGCGACGGCATGGACGCCTGCACCGGCATCATCGTCAATTATTCCAATACACCGACCGAGCTCTTGGAGAGCGAGCAGCCGCTCCTGGTCGAGCGCTATGGCTTCATCGAAGATTCGGGCGGCCCGGGCGAATATCGCGGCGGCCTGGCGTTGGAACGCCACCTCCGATTCCTCGAGGACGAGGGGACGATCCAGGTTCGTTCCGACCGCCGCAAGATCGCCCCTTATGGCCTCAAGGGCGGGGCCGAGGGCGAGAATTCGAACGTCCAGATCAGGCGCGCCGACGGCGGCCTCGAGGTGCAGCCCTCCAAGTTCCTGACCACGATCCGGCAGGGCGACGTGCTGGAGATCCGGCTTGCCAGCGGCGGCGGTTACGGCCAGGCGCTGGACCGCGATGCCGGCCGCGTGCTCGCCGACGTCCAATCCGAAAAGATCTCGCTCGAGCACGCGGCCGAGGCCTATGGCGTCGTCATCTCGGGCGAGCCGCCGGCCGTCGATGAGGCCGCGACCGAGCGCTGCCGCGCCGAGCTACGGGCCGCCGCGGACGGCGCAACGTGAGCGAGCTCTGCGATCTCTCCGCCGTTCGGCTGCGCCGCATGATCGGTGCCGGCGAGATCTCGCCCGTCGAGCTGCTAGCCGCCTGCCGGGCCCGTACGAAGCGCGTCAACCCGCGGCTGAACGCCATTACGACGGCCTGCTGGGAGCGCGCCGAGGCCGAAGCCGAGCAGGCGGAACAGGTCGTCCGGGCCGGCGGGCCGCTTGGCCCCCTGCACGGCCTGCCGGTCGGTATCAAGGATCTGCAGCTGACCGAGGGGGTACGGACCACCTTCGGCTCGCCCCTCTTCGCCGATCACGTGCCGGAAGCGGACGAGCGCGGCGTCGCCGCCGTGCGCGCCGCCGGTGCCATTGTCGTCGGCAAGACCAACGTGCCCGAGTTCGGCGCCGGCGCCAACACCAACAACCCGGTGCACGGCCCCACCGGCAACGCCTTCGACCCGGCGCGGATCTGCGGCGGCTCGTCGGGTGGCTCGGCGGTGGCGCTCGCCACCGGCATGGTGCCCCTGGCGACGGGGTCGGATACCGGCGGCTCGCTCCGCACGCCCGCGGCCTATTCGGGCGTCGTCGGCTTTCGGCCCTCGCCGGGCCTGGTGCCGGTGGAGCGCCGCGCCATCGGCTGGTCGCCGCTTTCGGTGCAGGGGGCCATGGGCCGCGACATCCCCGACACCGCCCTGCTCTTCGCCGCCATGGCGGCGAGCGACGCGCGTGACCCGCTCTCCTATCCGACCGACCCATCGGTGCTGGCGCGGCCGCCAGAGATCGATCTCGCCTCGCTGCGCGTCGTCGTCTCCGAGGATCTGGGCTTCGCTCCGGTTGACGAGGGCATCCGCCGCAGCTTCGCCGAGGCGGTGGCGCGGATCGAGGGCTGCTTCGCTAGCGTCGAGCGCCGAGACCCGCCGCTCGACGGCGCAGACGAAATCTTCGAGATCCTGCGCGCGGCCCAGTTCCTGGTCGCACACGAGGCAAATTTCGAGACCAACCGCGACAAGCTCGGTCCCAACATCGTCGCCAACGTCGAGCAGGCGCTGACCTATTCGTTCCGCGACGCGGCCCGGGCACAGGCCGACCACACCGCGCTCTACCGCCGCTTCGTCGATTTCATGACCGACGTCGACCTGTTGCTGGCGCCGATGGCGGCGGTGCCGCCGTTCCCGGTCGAGCAGCTCTATCCGACCCATATCAACGGCGAGGAGCTTCGGAGCTATTTCCATTGGCTGGGCCTCGCCTATGGCATCACGCTGACGGCGCACCCGGCGGTCTCGATCCCTTGCGGCCTGGACCCGACCGGCACCCCCTTCGGCCTGCAACTGGTCTCCAAGCGCTATGCCGATTGGCACCTCCTCGGCATGGCAGGGGCCCTCGAAGCACATCTGCAGACCATTCCCGGGCTCGCGCGGCCGATCCCGGACTTGGCGGCCCTGTCCACTTAGGGCGGCATGCGTATCCGCATCGAAAGCCTGCCTTCCGGGGCGCGAGCGGCACGCGGCTCTGTCGTCGTCATCGATGTCTTTCGCGCCTTCACCACCGCCGCCGTCGCCTTGTCGAAGGGTGCGACGCGAATTCTGATGGTCGGCGACGTCGATGCGGCGCTCCGCCTGCGGGACGCGGGCGCGGGCGTGTACTGCCTCGGCGAGCGAGACGGCCGGATGCCGCCGGGCTTCGACTTCCCGAATTCGCCCGCGGCGCTGTCGCGCGCCGACCTCGCCGGCAAGAGCCTGATCCAAACCACCAGTAACGGCACCGCCGGTCTCGTCGCCGCGTCGGCCGCCGAACGTCTCTATGCCGGTGCTCTGGTCACGGCGGAGGCCACCGCGAACGACATCCTGCGGCGACAGCCGGAAGAGGTGACGCTGGTGGCGATGGGCGCGCGGGGCGGCGCGCGCGCGGCCGAGGACGAGCTCTGCGCCCTCTACCTCCGCGCCCTGCTACAGGGACGAAAGCCCGATAGGGACGCGATCCGCGATGCCGTCCTCGGACTTGTACCGGACCCCGATCCGGCGCTCATCGCCAGCGGCGATTATGACCCGGCCGATCGCGACCTGGCTCTCGCGGTAGATCGAATCCCGTTCGCAGTGCCCGTCGCGCGCCGCAACGGCAGGCTCGTGGCCACGGCCGAGTCGCTGTAGCATCCTCGTCCAAGTCTGCGCAGACCTCAGCCGACGAGGCGCCTCAAGTAGTAGGAAATGCCCTTGTCGAAGGTGAAGAGGCGGTGGCTGGTGAAGGAGTAGAAGGCGACGAGGCCGATGGCGAGAAAATGGCTGGTAGCCTCGGCGTCGCCGGCGAGCCGGGCGAGAAGTGTCCCCGGCGGTAGAGCGGCGATGAGCCACGGCGTCGTCCAGGCCCTGAGCGAGGCCGCCAAGACGACAGTCAGTAGCAAGCCGCCCAGGCTGACGATGACGAAAGTGTGCATTTCCTGGTGCAGACGCCTGCCTGAGCGGGCGAAGGTGAAGGCCCGGTTGAGGGCAAAGCTGACCACCATGCCGGCGACGAAGCCGAGCATGACGGCGAGCTTGTAGGACCAGGCCGCGTCCCAACCGAGGACGTTATAGAAGAACAATCCGACCAGGAAGTTCGCCGCCGCGGCGAGACCGGAAAAGAGCAGGAACTTCAGGAACTGCGTCGAGGCGAAGGAGCCGACCAGTGTGACCCGGTCGCCGCCGTCGGAATCGCCGTCGCCTGCCCTCGCCATGCCGGGCATCCGCCTCCCAGGCTAGAACTTTCGCGCCTCGACGAGATCCGGCGCCATCTCTGCTTGCCTCAGATACTGCGCCAGCACGTGCATCACCGACTGGTGCAGATCCTCAGTGACGCCGTAGTTGTCGCTCTCGACGTGAATATTGACGTCGGCCAGCTCGGCCGAGCGGCCGCCTGCAAACCCGGTCATGGCGATGGTGGCGAGGCCGTTCTCGCGGGCCCAGGCGACGGCGCGCACGATGTTCTCCGAATCGCCCGAGGAGGAGATGCTGATCAGGACGTCGCCCGCCTCCGCCATCGATCGAAGCTGATAAAGAAAAACGTCGTCGTAGGCGATGTCGTTGGCGATCGCGGTCAGGATCTCCGGGTTCGATGACAGGCTGACGACACGCGGCCGCATGGCGGTGTCGGTCTGGACCCCCTTGATATGGTCGCATACCAGGTGGTTGGAGATCGCCGCCGAGCCCCCGTTGCCGCAACAGAAGGCCCAGCGACGGTCGCGATAAGCCGCCTGGAGAAGTGCCGCCGCGGCCTCGATACGGTCCAGATCGACGGCTGCAGCGGCCTGCCGATACCGATCCGTGTAGGCAGAGAAATAGGCGCCGACGGTGTCGTACTTCTGGGCAGGGAAGGTCATGGCGCGCGCTCCCTGGCGAGGTTGGCTCGAGCTTCGTTTATAGAGGGTCGGCGCCGTCGGCGCATCCGCGTTGTGCCTTGCCCGAGCGCCTCAAGCGTCAGCCGCGACTTGGCTCCGGTGCCAGGCGACGGCCGTATCGACGATGTCTTGAAAGGCCTCGAAGTTCGGCTGCCAGCCGAGGACGGTCTTGATTCGGTCGGGCGCTGCCACCAGCACGGCCGGATCGCCGGGCCGCCGACCGCTTGTCCCGAACGGCAACTCGGCACCGAGCGACCGGCACACGGCATCGATCAACTCGCGCACCGAGACGCCGATACCGGTACCGACGTTGAAGCTCTCCGATCCAGCCGCACCGTCCAGCAGTCGCGCCAGCGCCAAGACGTGCGCCGCGGCCAAGTCGGAGACGTGAACGAAGTCCCTGACCGCGGTACCGTCAGGTGTCGGATAGTCGTCGCCGAAGATCTGGAAGGGCGGACGCAGGCCCAGGCCGCTCTGGATCGCCAGCGGCAGGGCGTGTGATTCCGGCTCGTGGGCCTCGCCGATCTCACCGTCCGGATCGGCACCGGCGGCATTGAAGTATCTGAGCGCCACATAGCTCAGGTCCG
>JASLMY010000001.1 GCA_030746295.1 Alphaproteobacteria bacterium
CTTGCTCTCGCCCTCGACCTCGAGGATCAGGGCGACAGGCGCGGCCGTGCTCGGCGTCGCTTGCAGGCCGAGCAGGACGGCGAGAGCGATCAGAATCGTTGTTTTCATGGCGGCGGCCTCACATGCCCTGGTTGTCGACTGCGTATCGGGACGCCGCTCTAGCCTAGGCGATGGCGCCGCCTGGTGGAAGCCCGCTGGGCTGACGCGGCCGGGCCCGAGTTGCTACACTTCGCCCGCGCCACCGGCGCGGGATCGAGAAAAGGAGCGAGGGATGAGCCAAATCACCGCCGATGTTGTGGCCTTGCTGGCCCGGGTCTGGCACGGGATCGACCTCGAGGACGACGAGGCGGCTGGGATCGCCAATTTCCTGGCGCCGATCGACGCCGTGGCGGAGCGGGCCGCCGAGCGCCTGGCCTTCGAGGCCGAGCCGGCCGACTTTCAGCGCTTGATCGAAAGGCTGGCCGAGGAAGCCGCCGGTGAGCGCTGACGTGCCGGCCGCGAGCCTGGTCGCGACGGCGGCGCGAATCCGCGGCCGCGAGGTTTCGTCTGAGGAAGTGGTCGGCGCCGCGATTCAACGCGCCGAGGCGCTGCAGCCCGATCTCAACTGCTTCATCGCCCTAGAGGCCGAGGCCGCGCTGGACGCGGCCCGCGACATCGACCGGCGCTTGGCGGCGGGCGAGGCGGTTGGGCCACTGGCCGGCGTGCCGCTGGCGCACAAGGATATGTACTACCGTCAGGGCAAGATCTCGACCTGCGGCTCGTCGATCCGTCGCGAGGTCGTCGCTGGCAGCACCGCGACGGTGCTGACGCGGCTCGAGGCGGCGGGTGCGGTGCATCTCGGCAACCTCAACATGTCCGAATTCGCCGTCGGGCCACTCGGCCACAACGACCATTTCGGGGCCTGCCGTAACCCATGGAATACAGACCATGCGCCCGGCGGCTCTTCCAGCGGCTCAGGATCTGTGGTCGCCGCCGGCATTGTCGGCGGAGCGTTGGGCTCGGATACCGGCGGCTCCATTCGCATCCCGGCCAGCTTTTCGGGCGTCGTCGGCCTGAAGCCGACCCAGACCCGGGTCAGCCGGCACGGCCTGATGCCGCTGTCGTTCTCCTTCGACTGCGCCGGCCCGCTGGCCCGCACGGTCCGGGACGCGGCCCGCGTCCTCGGCGTCATTGCCGGCGCCGACCCTGCCGACCCGACCGCCAGCCGGCAGCCGGTGGCGGATTACGAGGCGGCCTGTGGGGCGCCGGTCGCGGGCCTTCGCCTGGGCCTGCCCACGAGCTACTACGACCAGGGCCTGACGCCCGAGGTCGCGGCGGCGCTGGCGGCGGCACGGCGACAGTTCGCCGACCTCGGCGTCGAGCTGGTCGAGGTCCCGGTGCCGGACCATGACGAGATCAACATGCTGTGGACGGTCGGCATCTCCGCCGAGGCGGCGACGATCCACCGCCGCTGGCTCCGCGAACGGCCGGGCGACTACGGCGCCCAGATCCGCCGCCGCATCGAGATCGGCCTCTACCAGCCGGCGACCCGCTATCTGGAAGCGATGAGCCTGCGCCAGGACATCCTCGCCGACTTCATGCGCCAAGCCTTCGATCGTGCCGACGCCCTGCTGATACCGGGCACGCCGCTGCCGGCGCCGACGCTAGCCGAGACCGATATCGGCGACGACGACGAAATGCCGGCCTTGATCCTGAAGATATCGGCCATGACCCGGCCGATCAGCTTTCTGGGCCTGCCCTCGCTTTGCCTGCCTTCTGGCTTCACGGAAAGCGGCCTGCCGCTGTCGATGCAGCTTGTCGGCCGGCCCTTCGACGAGGCCCGGCTCTTCCGTCTCGGCGCCGCCTATGAAGACGCCACGGACTGGCACCGTCGCCTGCCGCCACTCGCCCAAGGAGCGCGCCCATGAGCGACGATGAAAAACCTGCCCGGCCGCTCGACGGCGTCCGCGTCATCGATACCGCCACCTTCATCGCGGCCCCGTTCTGCGCCACGTTGCTGGCGGAGTTCGGGGCCGAGGTGATCAAGGTGGAGCTGCCGAAGGTGGGCGATCCGCTCCGCAACTTCGGCACGCCCACCGATTGCGGCGAGACCCTCGTCTGGCTCTCCGAGGCGCGCAACAAGAAGTCGGTGACCCTCGACCTCAGGACGCCCGACGGGGCGGACCTCTTCAAGCGGCTGGTCGCCGAGGCCGACGTCGTCTGCGAGAACTTCCAGACCGGGACTCTGGAGGGCTGGGGCCTCGGCTACGACGTCTTGTCAGAGGTCAATCCGGGCTTGGTGATGCTGCGCGTCACCGGCTATGGCCAGACCGGGCCTTATGCCGGCCGGCCCGGTTTCGGTCGCATCGCCAACGCCTTCGGCGGCCTTGCCTTTCTCGCCGGTTATCCCGACCGGCCGCCGGTGACGCCCGGCTCGGCGACATTGCCCGACTACATGTCGGGCCTCTTCGGCGCCTTCGGCGTGCTGCTGGCGCTGCGGGCGCGCGAGAAGACCGGCCGCGGCCAGATGATCGACATCGGCCTCTACGAGAGCATCTTCCGCGTCCTCGACGAGCTGGCCCCGGTCTACGACCAGACCGGCTTCGTCCGCCAGCGCATGGGGCCCGGCACCGTCAATTCGGTGCCGCACAGCCACTACCAGACCGGCGACGGGCGCTGGATCGCGATCGCGTGTACCAGCGACAAGATCTTCGCCCGGCTGGCGGGGCTGATGGGTGTCGCGGAAGTCGCCGGCGAGGGCCGCTTCGGCACCATCGGCCAACGCTCGGCGGCGCGCGAGGCGGTCGACGCCATGGTCCAGGAGTGGACCGGCGGCCTCACCCGCGACGAGATCCTGCAGCTCTGTGACGAGGCCCAGGTTCCCTGCGGCCCGGTCTACGCCATCGACGAAATCTTCGAGGACCCGCAGTTCCAGGCCCGCGGCAACATCGCCGAGATCGAGGATGCGCGCCTCGGCCGCCTCCGTGTGCCGAACGTCATGCCTCGCCTCAGCCAGACGCCGGGTGGGATCGACAACTTGGGCGTCGGCCTCGGCGCCCATGTGGCAGAAATCTTCGGTGGCCTCTTGGGCCTAGACGAGGCCGATATCGAGGCCCTGCGGAAAAAGGGCGTGATCTGAGCGGAGCGGCCGACTCAGCCCTCGCCGAGGGCGCGGTCGACGGCGGCCCGGAGCTTCGCCATCAGCGCTTCGCCCTGGGGGCCGCCGGAGCCGGCGATGTCGTGGGCGACGATCAGGTCGAGGCCCTTGACGTGCGATGCTGCCGTCTCCAGGACGGCCTCGCCGCCGCCCGGCGCGCGCTTCAGCAGGAGGCAGAGGCTGTCGGCGATGTCTGTCGCCAGCTCGTAGCCGAAGGTACCGCTGTAGCCCTTTATGTTGTGCGCCGTGGTGTAAAGGGTCTCCAGACCGGAAGCCGCCGTCTCGGGCGACCGCGCCGTCTCCAGCGCTTGGCTGGCGGTGGCGACGTCGGCGGTGAGCCATTCGGAGAAATTGTCGCCCAGCGCCGCGACCGCGGCCTCGGCCCGCGCGACCATCTCGGCGTCGACGCTATCGGCGCCGCTTTCGGGCTCGATGCCCGAAAAGTCCTCGGTCATGAAAATCCGGTCCTCTGTCGATCACTCCGACCCAAGCGAGCATCCTCGCACCGAAAGGGTTAACGGATCGTCAATTTCCCCGGCCCTGCTCAGCGCCCCTTGTAGTCGGCCTTGCGCTTTTCCGCGAAGGCGGCGATGCCTTCGTTGTAGTCCTCGCTGTCGCGAAGCTTCTCATAGGCGTGGCCCTCGACCTCGTGGCCGACCGCGAGGCTGGTGTCGTAGGCGGTGTTGAGGACCCGCTTGACCGTGGTCAGCGCCAGCGGCGACTGCCGCGTGAGCGTCGTAACCGCTTCTTCGATGGCCGCGTCCAGGGCCGCGGAATCCGCCACCACCTTGGTGACGACACCCCAGTCCAGGGCTTCCTTGGCCGACATGCGCTTGGCCAGCATGCAGACCTCCTTGGCCCGGGTCAGGCCGGCGATGCGGGCCAGCCGATGGCTGCCGCCGCTGCCCGGGATCTGGCCGATCGAGACCTCGGGCAGGCCGAGCTTCGACTCCTCGGTGGCGAAACGGAAGTCGCAGGCCATCGCCAGCTCGAAACCGACCCCGAAGGCGTATTTCTCGATGGCGCAGATGACCGGCTTGGGGCAGCGCTCGGCGGCGGCGATGTTCCAGGCCAGGTGCGACATGCCGTCGCGGTGGATGTCGGGAAAGGCCTTGACGTCGGCGCCCGAGGTATAGACGCCACCCGCACCGCGGACGACGACGACGCGGACCTCGTCGTCGCGGCCGAACTCCTCGAAAAGGGCCGCGATTTGCGCCCGCGCCCGGTAGGAGACGATGTTGAGGGGCGGCCGGTCGAGGATCAGGTAGGCGACCCCCTTCTCGGGCTCGATCTCGACGCTCAGGCCGTCCAGCTCGGCGAGGAGGGCGGCGCGGCGCTCGGCGTATTTCTGCATGGTATTACTCCTTGGTTGGAACTCGATCGTCAGTCATCGGACAGGGCCTCGTACTCGCCTTCCCGGAGCAGGCGGCGCAAGAGCTTGCCCGAGGCCGAGCGCGGCATCCGCTTGACGAAGACGTACTCCCTGGGCCGCTTGAAGCGGGGCAGGGGGCTGGCGAGATAGGCCTGGTCCAGCGCTTGCGCGTCGAGCCCCACCATCGCCGGCTCGACGAAGGCGACGACGCGCTGGCCCAAGCGCGCGTCCGCCATGCCGATCACGGCCACGTCGGCCGCCAGGCCCGAGCGGACGGCGACGTCCTCGACCTCCTCGGGATAGATGTTCTCGGCGCCGGAGATGATCATGTCGTCGACCCGGCCCATGATGGTGAGCTCGCCGTCCTTGTCCCATTGGCCGAGGTCGCCGGTGTAGTACCAGCCGTCGCGGATCGCCTTGGCGTCGGCCTCGGGCAGCCGCCAATAGCCTTTGAAGGCCTCGGGCGAAGCCATCGAGGCGATGATCTCGCCCGGCTGGCCGGCGGCCAAGACCTCGTCGTGGACGGCGCGGCCCTCGGAGTCCGCCGGCACCACCCGGATCGATTGGTTGAGGCCCGGGCGTCCGGCGGAGCCCGGCTTGCGGTTCTGTCGGTCCGAGAAGGTGAAGGTGTAGATTTCGCTGGAGCCGTAGTAGTTGACGAAGAGCTCAGGTCTCAGCGCCTCGAGGCAGTGCTCGATCAAGGCCGGCGTCATGGTCATGCCGGCATAGCCGACCCGCGACAGCGAGCCCAGGTCATGCCTACCGAACCGCTCGTGGCGCAGCATGTCGTGGAACATGGTCGGCACCAGGAACAGGTTCTCCACCCGCTCGGCCGCGATCAGCCGCAGCACTTCTTCGGGCCCATATTCGGGCACGGCGACATACCTGCCGTTCAACAACGCCGACACCAACAGGACCCGGATGCCCATGGTGTGGAAGAGCGGCATGACACCCAAGGATGCGGTGGCGAAGGCGTAACGGTTGTGGGCGATGTGCGAGACCGTGGCCGTGAGCTCGGCGCGGTGCGAACGCGGCACGCCCTTGGGCCGCCCCGTCGTGCCCGACGTGTAGAGCATCAGACAGGGGCTCTCTTCGTCGGCGCCCGTCGGCCCGTCGACGGCCGTGCCGTCGAGGAGGTGTGCATAGGCGGTGGCCTCGCCGGTCGCGTCGGCGGCCACGATAGCGCGGTCGATTCGCGCTCGGGTCGCCGCTTCGGGCGCGGCGTCGCCGGCGGCGCCGTCATAGGCGATGGCTTTCGCTTCGCAATCCTCGAGGCAGTAAGCGATCTCGTCGGCGCTGCCGCGCCAGCTCAACGGGGCGAAGACCAGGCCCGAGAGCTGTGCCGCCCAATAGAGGCTCGCCATCTCGTAGCGGTTGCGCATGACGACGGCGAGGGTATCGCCGGGTCTGAGGCCGAGGCCGGCGAGGCCGCCGGCGAGGCTTCGGACCTCGTCGTACCAGGCACCATAGGTGACGCGCCGCGCACCCTCGACGAAGGCCTCGCGGCCGGGGTCGCGCGCGGCCGTGTAGGCGAAGGCGGTGCCGAGGTCCATCGCTCAGCTTTCTTCCTCTTTGGCCTCTTCGGCGAGGGCCAGGATCGCGCGCACGATAGCCTCGTAGCCGGTGCAGCGACAGAGGTGGCCCGACAGCATCTCCCGCACTTCGGCCTCGCTGGGCTTTGGCGTCGCCGCCAGCAACTCGCTCGCCGACAGCAGGATGCCGGCGGTGCAGAAGCCACACTGCAAGGCGTGGTGGCGATGGAAGGATTGCTGCAGCGCGTTCAAAGCGTCGCCCTCGGCCAGTCCCTCGACGGTGACGATCTCGGCGCCGTCCGCCTGGACCGCGTATTGGGTGCAGCTTCGGACCGCGCGGCCGTCCATCAGCACGGTGCAGGCGCCGCAGACGCCGTGCTCGCAGCCGACATGTGTGCCGTAGAGGCCGAGCTCGTGGCGCAGGAAGTCTGAGAGCAGCATTCGCGGCTCCGCATGGCCGGCGCGCTCACGGCCGTTGACGGTCAGCCGCACCCGGTGCCTCTCGCCGGGCTTGATGCGCAACACGGTCATGGGGTTCTCCTCGCTTGCCCGAAGGCGCGCTCCAGCGCGTGCCGGACCAGGAGTCGGGTGAGATGGCGCCGGTAGTCGGCGCCGGCGATAGGGTCGGCGATGGGCTGGACCCGCGCCGCCGCTGCCTCGGCCAGATCCACTGCGGTTCCCTCGGTTGATGGGCTACCCAGATAGTCGTCTGTCGGCAGGGCCAGGGGGCGGTCCTCGATGCCGCCGAGGCCGAGCGACAGGGCGTCGATAGTGCCATCGCCGGCGAGCACGAGCCGGCAGGCGACGGCGGCGATGGCGAAGTCGCCGTGCCGCTCGGCGACCTCCTCGAAGGCATAGACTTCGCCGGTGCGCTGGCGCGGCCAGTCGAGGCGGCTTACCAGCTCGTCCGGCCGGCAGGCGGTCGCGAGCGCGCCCTGGAAGAAGTCGCGTGCCCTGACGCACCGCTCGCGCGCGTGCGAATGCAGTACGACGCTGCCGTCGAGGGTGACCAACGCCAGCGGGATCTCGGCGCTGGGGTCGCCATGCGCGACCGAGCCACCGAGCGTGCCGCGGTTCCGCGTTTGGCGATGGCCGACATGGGGCAGCGCCAACGCCAAGAGCGGCACCGCCCGCATCAACTCCGAATTGGAAAAGGCCGCCGCCTGACTGAGCATGGCGCCGGTCGAGACGGTCTCTTCGCCAATCTGCACCGCTTTCAACGCATCGAGGCGCATCAGGTCGACCACCGCGTCGGGCCGGACGAGGCGCATGTTCAGCATCGGGCCGAGCGACATGCCGCCGGCGAGGAGTCGCCCCCTGTCGCCGAGCTCGGCCAGGAGCGCCGCCGCTTCCGGCACCGTCTCCGGGCGGCAGTATTCGAAGGCGACGGGCTTCACGGCTCACGTTTCCCGAAGAGCTGTCGCCAAAGTCGAACAAGCCAGCCGGCTTCCGACGGCCCGGCGAGGCGCCGTGCCAGGGCGCGGAAGAACTGTCGGATCAGGGCCTCGGTCACCGAGCCCAGCATGCGTTGCCCGACTGTCGCCACCTTGCCGCCGACCCGGGCCCGGTAGTGGTAGGAGAGCCTGGTGCCGATCGCAGTCGGCTCCAGACGGACCTCGCCCTCGGCCTCGCCGAAGCCGAGCCGCCCTTGGGCCGTGCCGGCCAGAACCAAGCGGCTCGGTTCCTCTTGCTCGCGATACGCAATCTCGGCCTCGTAGCGGCCGCGTATGCCGGCGACGCCGATCTCGACCACGGCCCGGTAGCGGCCGGGCGCGGTCTCTTCCAGGGTCTCGCAGCCCGGCACGATGGCGGCCAGCACCTCGGGATCGACCAGCATGTCCCAGACCGTGGCGGGCGTTGCCGCCAGGTCGGACGCGCCCTCACCGGTGAGCAGGCCCGGGCCGGGGGCAATGCCGGGTGCCGTTGCGGCCTCGGGCGCGGCCTCCGCCGGCCGGTGGCCCTGCGCCAGGGCCCAGAGCCGGTGCGGGCGGAGCGGCAGCTCGATCTCCTGGCAATCGAGCGCGTCGGCGACGGCGTTGGCGATCGCCGCCGGCGTCAGCATCGAGCTGCCGTCGCCCATGCCTTTGGCGCCGAGCGGGTTCTGGGGCGACGGCGTCGCCAAGTGCCCGACCGTCAGCGGCGGCATCTCCATGGCCGTGGGGCAGAGGTAGTCGGCGAAGGTGCCGGAGAGGAAGTTGCCGTCCCGGTCGTAGGCGAGCTCCTCCAAGAGGGCGGCGCCGAGGCCGTGGGCGAAGCCGCCGTGCACCTGACCGTCGACGATCAGCGGGTTGAGGCGCGGACCGACATCGTGCACCGAGACGTACTTGTCGATGCGGAGCCGGCCCGTGTCGGGGTCGACCTCGACCGCCACCAGGTCGGCGACGAAGCCGTAGGTGACCGAGGAAGCGACGCGATCCCCCGCGTCCGGCCGGCCGAGCGACGGCGGCGAGATCACCACCGTTTCGTGGAATCCCGGCGTCACCCCGTCAGGCAGCCCCGAGGCGTCCCAATGGGCCTGCGCCGCCAACCGGCCGAGCACAATGCCGCTTTCGGGCACCCCGGCGATGCGGGCCCGGCCTTCGGTGAGCTCGATATCCTCCGCCGCCACCTCCAGGGCGTCCGCCGCCATCCGGATAAGCTTGTCGGCAGCCTTCTTGGCACAAGCATCGATGGCGCCGGTGACCACGGCCGAGAAGCGGTTGGCGTAGTTGCCGGAGGCGATCGACCAGGGGCTCGTCAGGGTGTCGATCTCGGTCACCACGTCGATCGCATCGGGCGTGAGGCCCAGATGCTCGGCGACGATCTGGGCCGCCACCGTGGCGTGGCCCTGGCCGTTCGGCGTGCTGCAAAGATGCACCGTCACCTGGCCCGAAGGGTCGATCGCCACCACGGCGCTGGCGGCAGCCCCCGACTTCGGGTCGCCCCGATTGCGGGCCTCGGCCGTCTGTGCCAGCGAGACGTAGGCCATGTTCGAGCCCGAGGGCTCGACCCCGACGGCAAAGCCGATGCCGTAGCGCCGGCCGTCGGCCCGCAGCGCCTCGCGCCGGCGCTTCAGCTCGTCGTAGCCAGCCAGCCTCAGGGCCTCGTCCAGCACCGCGCCATAGTCGCCGACATCCAGGATCGAGCCGGCGGGGCACCGGTAGGGGAAGGCGTCCTTGGGCACGAAGTTGCGGCGACGGATCTCGGCCGGGTCGATGTCCAGCCCCTTGGCCGCGATCTCCATGATCCGCTCGAGCGCGAAGTAGAACTGGGGGCCGCCATAGCCGCGGTTGAGACCGACCGGCACCTTGTTGGTCAGCACCAGCACGTTCTCGACCGCGATGTCCTGGACCCTATAGCTGCCGTTCGAGGTGCTGTGCATGCGGTAGACCGAGGCCGGCTCCGGCGCCCGGACATAGGCGCCCATGTTGGCGATGTTCTGGTAGCGGAGGCCGAGAAGGGTGCCGTCCGCCTTGAACGCCGCTGCCACCGCGCCGGCCCGGTCGCTGGCGGAGGACGCGGCCATCAGGTGCTCGTGTCGGTCCTCGATCCACTTCACCGGCACGCCCAGCTTTCGGCTCACCGCCGCCAGCAGCACGACATAGGCGAAGACGGCTTGCTTGATGCCGAAGCTGCCGCCGCTCGCCGGCGGCGTGATCAGCCTCAGGCGGTTGCCCGGCACGCCCAGCGCCCGCGCCATCAACGGGTGCAGGACGAAGGGGCCCTGGAAGTTGGACCAGACCGTGAAGCGGTCGGGCAGTTCTTCGTGGTGGGCGATGACGCCGAAGGTCTCGATCGGCGTCGAGGCATAGCGGGGGAAGCGGTAGTCGAGCTCGAAGACCCGGTCGGCGTTGGCGAAGGCGGCGTCGGGGTCGCCATAGGCGAACTGCCGCCGGCCGGCGACGTTGCTGCCCAACGCCTCGTCGAGGACCGGCGCCGTCTCGGCCATGGCGGCGACCGGGTCGGTCACGGCGGGCAACGGCTCGTACTCGACGCTGATGAGATCGAGGGCGTCCTCGGCGAGGTAGCGGTCCTCGGCGACGACGACCGCGACCGGCTCGCCGACATAGCGCACCTTGTCGACGGCGGCGGGGCGGAAGGGCGTCGGCAGCCGGACGACGCTCGGCACCGGCTGGGTCTCGGCGGCGATCTCGGCCCCCGTGATGACGCCGATGACGCCCGCCATCGCCTCGGCGCCGGAGACATCGATCGCCTTGATCCGGGCATGGGCGTGGGGCGCGCGTAGGATCGCCGCGTGCCGCAGTCCCGCGACCGGCTCCAGATCGTCGATGAAGCGGGCCCGGCCGGTCAGCAGGGCCGCGTCTTCCTTGCGCGGCAGCGCGGCGCCGATCCACGAAGTGCGCGCTGTCGCCTCCGGCGCGCCGCCACCCGAATCTCCGTCGCTCGCTCGGCTCATGCCGCGCCCCGCCCTTCCCTTGCCCAGGGCCGATAATGAAATGAGACGGGTGGCTTTGTCACCGGGCCGCGCGATCTGGACCCGGGCGGACGGCGGTTTAGCGGGGATCGGAGTCGTCTTCCGGCAGCTCGTCGTCGTCGAGAAGGATCCGCTCGGCGGCGCCGTCGAGGTCGTCGAACTGGCCCGAGCGCAGGGCCCAGAGGAAGGCGCCGAGGCCGAAGAGGCCGAGGAAGAGCGCCGCCGGGATCAGGTAAACGAGTGCTCCCATCTCAGGCCCTCGCGGCCCGGAGCTTGAGGCGGAGCGCGTTCAAGGTCACCGCCAGCGAGGAGGCCGACATCGCCAGCGCGGCAATCAGTGGCGTCACCAGCCCCGCCATCGCCAGCGGCACCGCGACGGCGTTGTAGGGGAAGGCCAGCGCGAAGTTCTGCCGCGCCGTCCGGTCCGCCCGCCGGGCCATGTCGAGCGCCGCCGTCACCGCGTCGAGCCGCTCGCCCTGGAAGACGAAATCGGCCGCGGTGCGGCTGACGTCGGCGGCCGAGGAGGGCGAAATCGAGACGTGTGCCGCGGACAGCGCCGGGGCGTCGTTGAGGCCGTCGCCGACCATCAACACCCGCCGGCCGGCCTCTGCCAGGGCCGCGAGGCGCGCCGCCTTCTCCGCCGGCCGCAACTCGGCCTCGAAACGGGGGATGGCGAGCTCGTCCGCCAACGCCGCGACCACTGCGGCCCGGTCGCCGGACAGGAGCTCGACCTCGAGGCCGCGCCGCTTCAATTCGGCGACGACCTGGGCCGCATCCGCGCGAGCGCGGTCCTGGAAGCGAAAGCCCTGCGGGGCCGCGTCGCCCCGCCGAAGCCAGATCTCGGAGGCGGTGTCCTCTGTGCTTTCTTCGGCCGCGACGCCGCACCATTCGCGGCTGCCGAGCCGGATCGTCTCGCCGTCGAGGCTCGCCTCCAATCCCATGCCCGGTGTTTCGTTGACCGTTTCCAGCGGTGTCGCCGCTGGCGCCGCGCGGGCCAGCGCCTGGGCGAGCGGATGGCGGCTGGCGGCGGCGAGACGGGCCGCGAGCCGCAAGGTCTCGGGCGGATGGCTGTCGGCGTCCTGAAGCTCGGGCCGGCCCAGCGTCAGGGTCCCGGTCTTGTCGAAGACCACGGCGTCGACCTCGGCCAGGCGCTCCAGCCCGTCGCCCGACTTCACGAGGATGCCGCGGCGGAAGAGCCGTCCGCTCGCCACCACCTGCACCACCGGTACGGCCAGGCCCAGGGCGCAGGGGCAGGTGACGATCAGTACCGCGACCGCGGTCAGGAGTGCGGTCTGCCAGCCGACATCGGCGAAAACGAACCAGCCGAGAAAGGTCGCGAGCGCCGCCAGATGCACGGCCGGCGCGTAGATCCGGGCGACCCGGTCGGCGATCTGGACGTGGCGGGCGCGGCCTTGTTCGGCTGCCTCCATCAGGCGGACGATCTCGGCCAGCGCGGTGTCGTTGCCTGCGGCCGTAACCTCGATCTCCAGCGCTGCCCCCAGGTTGACGACGCCGGCATAGACCGCGTTCCCCGGCTCAGCCGGCCGCGGCAGGCTCTCGCCGCTGACCAGGCTGGCATCGAGGCTGGAACGGCCGGCGACGACGACACCGTCGACCGGCACCCGGTCGCCGGGTGCGACCCGGACCCGCATGCCGGCGCCGACCTGGCCGATCGGCACCGAGCGGGCGCTGCCGTCGGGCGCCACGACGCGGGCTTCGACGGCGCCCAGCGCCAGCATCTGCTCGGCTGCCGAATTGGCTCGGCCGCGCGCCCGGCGGTCGAGATAGCGGCCGACCAGCAGGAAGAAGAGCAGCGACACCGCGGCATCGAAATAGGCATGCTCGCCGCCGGTCCAGGTCTCATGGAGGCTCATCGCCGCGGCCAGCAGCACCGCGAGCGAGATCGGCACGTCCATATTCAGGCGTCGGGCGCCGAGCGCGACCCAAGCCGAGCGGTAGAAGGGCCGGCCGGCGAAGGCGATCGCCGGCAGCGCGATCAGGGCCGAGACCCAGTGCAGCAAGTCGCGCGTCGCCGGGCCCATGTCGCCCGAGGCGGCGCCCGACCAGACCGAGACCGAGAGCAGCATGACGTTGGCGGCGGCGAAGCCGGCGATGGCAAGTGCCGTCAACAGGCGGCGCTCCTCGGCCCGGTTCTGTGCCGCCGTGACCGTGGGCTCGAAGGTCACCGCCCGGTAGCCGAGGGCGTCGAGCCGGCCGACCAGGTCCGCCGCGCTGGCCCGGGCGGGGTCGAAGGCGAGGCGAAGGCGGCGGTTGGTGAGGTTGGCCCTGGCCTGCACGACCCCCGGCGCGTCGCGATAGGCACCCTCGATCCGGGCCATGCAGGCGGCGCAGTGCATGTTCTCGACCGCCAGATTGATCTCCGCCGTGCCGTCCTCGCCCAACTTAGTGAAGGCGGCCAGCGTCTCCGGCGCCAGGGCGAGGCCGTCGCTCATCGGATCTCTATCCTGTCTTCGAGAACGAAATCAGGGACCTCGCCGCGCCCGGCCCGGACGGTCAGGTCCCATTGACCCGGTAGCGGCGGCCGGAAAGTGGCGCCATAGACCCCGCCGCCGCGCGGTTCCAGCGTTAGCGCCAGATCGTGGCCATCATGCGTCGGCCGCTTCAGCTGCGCTCCGACCCGGAGCCCCGCTATCGGCGCGCCGTCGCGGTCACTCAGCCGGACCGTGAGCCGCCTGTTCGCTCCCTCATCGACGATCTCGTAGTCGAGGCGCCAGCCGAGCCGCTGTTGCGCCGCCGCCTGCTCTAGTGTCCGGTTGTAGTCGAGCCCCCTGAGATAGGCGTTTTCGGTGTCGAGCCCAGTCCAACTGTCGAGAGCCAGCCAGACGAAGACGATGTTGGCGACGAGGATGACGGCGAAGAAGCCGACAAGCATGGCCAGGACGTGGCGGCCGGTCAGTTCCTTGGCGGTGCTGCCGGTCATCGTTTCGGCCCTCGGAATTGGCTGTCGTTCGCCGAGGTCTCGCCGCTCTCGCGCTCGCGCAAGATAAAGCGGATCGACGTCGTCTCGGCGGCGATCCCGGCTGCGGGGGTGGAGACGAAGATCCGGAAGCTCTTCAGGGAATCGGATGGCACGCGGATGCTGTCCGCGGCGCCGCCGAGCTTGATCTCGGCACCCGTCAGGCCCTCGATGCGAAGGTCGAAAACACCCTCGCGGTGGTACTTGTTCAGGATCTTGATGGTGTAGCCGTTGCGGATACTGCCGTCGGCGAGCGTGATGAAGAGCGGATTGCGGTCCCGCAGCACGTTGATGTCGAGGCTGCCTCGGGTCAGCAGCGCCACCAGCATGACGGCACCGACCACGAGAACGATGCCCGCATAGACCATCGTCCGGACCCGAAGCGGCTTGAAGCGCGTCGACTCGCCCCTCTGGCGCCGCTCGATGTTGCCGTCTGTGTCGTAGGCGATCAGGCCCTTGGGCAGGCCGATGCGCCCCATCACGTCGTCGCAGGCGTCGATGCAGAGGGCGCAGGAGATGCATTCGAGCTGCAGGCCGTCGCGGATGTCGATCCCCGTCGGGCAGACGGCGACGCACTGCTTGCAGTCGATGCAATGGCCCCGGCCCTCCCAGGTCTCGGCCTTGCGGTAGCGCCCGCGGGGCTCGCCCCGATCGTGCCGGTAAGTCACGGTCAGGGTCTCTTCGTCCAGCATCGCCCCTTGGATGCGCGGCCAGGGGCACATGTAGATGCAGACCTGCTCGCGGGCGATAGCGCCCAGGAGGTAGGTCGTGAAGGTCAAGATGGCGATGAAAAGGTAGGAGACCATCGGCGCCTCGAAGCGCCAGAGCATGCCGGCGAGAGTCGGTGCGTCGGCGAAGTAGAAGACCCAGGCGCCGCCGGTCATCAGGGCGACGACGAGCCAGAGGGCGTGCTTCAGCATCTTGCGGGCCAGCTTGGCGATCGACCAGCGCCGCTTGTCGAAGCGGATTCGAGCCGCCCGGTTGCCCTCGACCAGACGCTCGATGGCGAGGAAGAGGTCTGTCCAGACGGTCTGCGGGCAGGCATAGCCGCACCACAGGCGCCCCGCCAGGCTGGTGACGAGGAAGAGGCTGATCGCGGCGATGATCAAGAGGCCGGTCAGGTAGTAGACCTCCTGCGGCCAGATCTCGATGAAGAAGAAGTAGAAGCGGCGCCCCGGCATGTCGATCAGGATCGCCTGGTCGGGCGCATTCGGCCCCCGGTCCCAGCGCAGCCACGGGCTGAGGTAATAGATCGCCAGGGTGACGGCCATCAGCGACCACTTCAGCCGGCGGAAGGTACCGCGGGCCAGCTTGGGGTAGATCTTCTTCCGCTTGGCGTAGAGCGAACGGCCCTCGCGCCGGTTGACGGCCTCGACGTCGACCGTCTCGACCTCGCCCGTCACCGGCGCCCGGCGCTCGATCTCGTCCAGAGCCGCCTCAGACATTCAGCTACCCCTCGAGACGCAAAGGCGTCCCGCTCGTGCTATTCCCCTCCCCCGAGAGCGTGCACATAGACCGCCAATTGCTTAATCGCAACCGGGTCGAGGCGGTCTTCCCAGGCCGGCATGACGCCGCGACGGCTGAAGGCGATCGTCTGCCGAATGTCGGCGGCGCCGTCGCCGTAGAGCCAGATGGCGTCCTTGAGGCTGGGGGCGCCGACTTCCTTGTTGCCCTGGCCCCCTTCCATGTGACAGGCGACGCAGTTCTCTTCGTAGAGGGCGGCACCGCGCTCGGCGGCGGCCTTGTCCTCGGCCCGGCCGGAGAGCGAGAGCACATAGGCCGTGACGTCGCCGACCTCGGCCTCGGTCAAGATCTCGTCCTTCAGGAAGGCGGGCATGTCGCTTTCGCGGCTTTCGTCATGGCCCGAGCGGATGCCGTAGCGGATGGTGTCGTGGATCGCTTCGACCGTGCCGCCCCAAAGCCAATCGTCGTCGATCAGGTTGGGATAGCCGCGCGAGCCGGCCGCACCGGTGCCGTGGCATTGCGAGCAATTGACGGCGAAGGCCGACTTGCCGCCGGCGGTGGCAAAGGCGAGCAAGGCCGGGTCATCGCGGATCGAGCCGGGCTCGAGCGCCGCCAACCGCTCCAGGTGCTCGGACTGCGCCTCGCGGGCGAGGCGGATGTCCTCCGCCACCGTGGCCCGCTGCGAATAGCCGAGGACGCCGCGGGTATAGTCCGAGACCAGCGGCCAGGCCGGCATCGCGATCCAATAGGCGATCGCCCAGACGATGGTGGCGTACCAGGTCCACAGCCACCACCTCGGCAGCGGCGTGTTCAGCTCCTTGATGCCGTCCCACTCGTGTCCGGTGGTCTCGACACCGGAGAAGGCATCGGTTTCCGGCTGCTCGGCCACGGCGTCAATCCTCCTCGAGGGGCAGCCTTGCCGCCCGCTTGAATTTTTCCTTGTTCCCCGGCCAGAAGGCGTAAACCAGGACGCCGAGAAACAGCAGCACCATGTAGACCAAGCCCCAGGTCTGGGCGAAGCTGGCCACGCTTTCGTAGCTCATGGCGGTGCCTCCTAACGCTGGTTCTCGGCTGGCTTGTAGGCGTCGAAGTCGACGAGCGTGCCCAGCATCTGCAGGTAGGCGACGAGGGCGTCCATTTCGGAGATCATCTCCGGGTTGCCGTCGAAATCGCGCACCGTGGACTTCGGATAGCGCGCCTGGAAGGCGTCGACGCCGTCGGAATCCGGCGCCACCTGGGTCTCCACGTCGGCCTTCGCCTGGGCCACCATCTCGTCCGTATAGGGCACGCCGATGGCGCGGTTGGTCGCCAGGTGGTCGGCCATGGCGGCGTAGTCGAGCGCCGTCTCGGCCAGGAACGGATAGCCCGGCATCACCGATTCCGGCACCACCGAGCGCGGGTCGATCATGTGGCTTACGTGCCATTCATCGGAATAGCGGCCGCCGACGCGGGCCAGGTCCGGCCCGGTCCGCTTCGAGCCCCACTGGAAGGGATGGTCGTACATGCTCTCCGCCGCCAGCGAGTAGTGGCCGTAGCGCTCGACCTCGTCGCGCAAGGGGCGGATCATCTGGCTGTGGCAGTTGTAGCAGCCCTCGCGGATGTAAATGTTGCGCCCCGCCAGCTCCAGCGGCGTGTAGGGGCGCATCCCCTTGACCTTCTCGATCGTGTTCTCGAGGTAAAAGAGCGGCGCGATCTCGACGATGCCGCCGATCGAGACGACGATCAGGACCATCACCGTCATCAGGATGGAGTTCTTTTCCAGTGCTTGGCCGAAAGACATCGCCGCCCCCTCAGTCGCCCGCCGCCGCCGGTGCCAGCGGCCGGTCCGCCACCGTCGCCGTCGCTGCCTCGGGCGCGTCGCCCCGGATGGTGCGCCACAGGTTGTAGGCCATGATCAGCGAGCCGAGGACGAAGAGCGCCCCGCCGGCGGCCCGGATCACATAGAACGGGTGCATCGCCTCGACCGTCTCGACGAAGGAATACTCGAGGAAACCGAGGCTGTTGTAGGCCCGCCACATCAGGCCCTGCAGGATACCGGAGACCCACATCGCGGTGATGTAGAGGACGATGCCGATGGTCGCGGTCCAGAAGTGGACGTTGACCAGCTTCAGCGAATAAAGCTCGGCCCGGCCCCAGAGCTTCGGCACCAGGAAGTAGAGGGCGCCGAAGCTGACGAAGCCGACCCAGCCGAGGGCGCCCGAATGGACATGGCCGATGGTCCAGTCGGTGTAGTGGCTAAGCGCGTTGACCGCCTTCACCGACATCAGCGGCCCCTCGAAGGTGCTCATGCCGTAGAAGGCGACCGAGACCACCAGCATGCGCAGGACGGGATCGGTGCGCAGCTTGTCCCAGGCCCCCGACAGCGTCATCAGGCCGTTGATCATGCCGCCCCAGGACGGCATCCAGAGCATCACCGAGAAGGTCATGCCCAGCGTCTGGGCCCAGTCGGGCAGCGCCGTGTAGTGCAGGTGATGCGGCCCGGCCCAGATATAGAGGAAGATCAGCGACCAGAAGTGCACCACCGAAAGGCGGTAGGAATAGACCGGCCGCTCGGCCCGCTTGGGCACGAAGTAGTACATCATGCCGAGGAAGCCGGCGGTCAGGAAGAAGCCGACCGCGTTGTGCGCGTACCACCACTGCGTCAGGGCGTCCTGCACGCCGGCGAAGAGCTGGTAGCTCTTGGCGCCGGTCAGCGAGACCGGCAGCGCCAGGTTGTTGACGATGTGCAGCATCGCCACGGTGACGATGAAAGCCAGGAAGAACCAGTTGGCGACGTATATGTGCGGCTCGCGCCGACGCCACAGCGTGGCGAGGAAGACCAGCAGGAAGACCACCCAGACGACGGTCAGCCAAAGGTCGACGTACCACTCCGGCTCGGCGTATTCCTTGGATTGGGTCACGCCCAGGACGTAGCCCGTGGCCGCCAGGACGATGAAGACCTGGTAGCCCCAGAAGACGAACCAGGGCGCCAAGTCGCCGGCCAGCCGGGCCCGGCAGGTCCGCTGCACGACGTAGAAGACGCAGGTCAGCAGGACGTTGCCGCCGAAAGCGAAGATCACGGCCGAGGTGTGCAGTGGGCGCAGGCGCCCGAAGGTGGTCCAGGGCAGGTCCAGGTTGAGGACCGGGAAGGCGAGCTGCAGCGCGATCACCAGGCCGACCAGAAAGCCGACGATGCCCCAGAAGGTCGAGGCGATGGCGCCGGCCCGGACCACGGCGTCGTTGTAGCCTTGTGGCCCCTCGGCCGCGCCGGCCCCCGCCCGACGGCGTTTCAGCAGGCCCAGCAGGCCCAGCAGGCCGGCCAGCAGAAAGACGACGCCATGGACGGTCATGCCGAGATCGGCAGCCGAAAACGCCAGCACCAGCCCAAAGACGGCGCCTAAGGCCAATAGGGCGCCTGCCAACAACTCCATGACCGATCCCCCGACTGATGCCCCCTCATGGCGGCGGCGTTGAAAACAGACCAACTGCTCGCGTGGACGTGTGCGATCCGCTTGCCAATAGCGCCTAATGTCTCGGGCTGCAACCGCGAGTGCGGTGCTTTCACAGTTCGGCGAATATGCCGAATTACTTATGAAACGCAATGATCTAAGTCAATGATCGGCGCCGCATCCCGGGGCAGCAGGCGGCCCGGCTGACATCGGTGCCGCCGAAATCCGCCGCGCCAACGCTCACGCGACCTGCTTCCATTCGGGCCGGCCATCGGGCAAGGTTGGGGCCGATTCGAGGGGGCCGGCGCGCCACGGCGGTAGCGATGATTGAAGTACGAGATGTCAGCAAGTCCTTCGGCCGGTTCGAAGCCCTTCACGGCGTTTCCTTCAGCGCCCGTGACGGCGAGATCACCGGGCTGATTGGACCGAACGGCGCCGGCAAGACGACGACGCTCAGGGTTCTCTACACGGTCTTGAAGCCCGATACCGGCAGCGCCACGATCGACGGTTTCGATACGACCTCCCAGCGCCGCGAGGTGCAGCGCCGCATCGGTGTCCTGCCCGACAACCGGGGCCTCTATCCCAGGCTGACGGCGCGCGAGCACATCCGCTACTACGGCCGCCTGCACGGCCTCTCGGGCGCTCATCTCGAGCAGCGGATCGACGCCCTGGTCCGACAGCTGGGCATGGAGGACATCGCCGATCGCCGGACCAAGGGGTTCTCGAAGGGCCAGACGATGAAGGTGGCGCTGGCCCGCGCGCTCGTGCACGAGCCGCACAACGTCATGTTCGACGAACCAACGAACGGTCTCGACATCGCCTCCAGCCGGGCAGTCAGGGATCTCGTCCTCGGCATCCGCGACGCCGGCCGCTGCGTCCTTTTCTGCAGCCACATCATGAGCGAGGTCGAGGCGCTTTGCGATCGCATCGTCGTGATCGCCCATGGCCGGGTGGTCGCCGACGGGACACCGGCGGAGCTGCGCCACGCGGTGGGGCGCGCCGACCTCGAGGAAGTCTTTCTCGAGACCGTCGAGGCGGGGAGCTGACCCGGCCATGCGCCCCATTTGGATCGTCTTTCAGAAGGAGAGCATCGACAACCTGCGCGATCGGCGCAGCCTCTTGATGGCGCTGGTCTATCCCTTCATCGGCGCGCTGCTTCTGGGCCTGCTGCTGAGCTTCGTCGGCTCCATGTTCAAGCGCCAGGCCGCGGTCCCCGGCAACGTCCAGGTCAGCCTCTTGAAGCTGCCGGTGCTGGGCGCCGAACGGGCACCGGATCTGGTCGCCTTCTTGCAGCAGAACCAGGTCGAGGTCTTGCCGGCTCCGGCCGACCCCAACGCGGCGGTGAAGAGCGGTCAGACCGACGTCGTGCTGGTGATCTCGGAGCGCTATGCCCAGAACTTCGAGGCGATGCGGCCGGCCAACGTGCGTGTCGTCATCAACGCGACGCGGCTTTCGACGGTGCTGACGGTCAGCCGTATCGTCGCCAAGCTCCGCGAATTTGGCGATTCGGTGAGCAAGGCGCGGCTCAAGCGCTTCGGCATACCGGAGCAGGCGGCACAGCCACTCGACATCAAGAACGACAATGTCGGCCGCAGCCGCAGCCTCGCCGGCTTCTTCCTCAACATGCTGCCACCTTTCATCATCTTCACCATCTTCGTCGGCGGCGTCTATCTCGCGATCGATACCACCAGCGGCGAGCGCGAGCGCGGCAGCATGGAGCCGCTCTTGGCCAACCCGATCGCGCGCTGGCAGCTGATGGTCGGCAAGGCCCTGGCGACCTTCGCCTTCACGCTGACCTCCGTGATCTTTCAGCTTGCCGCCTTCAAGATCATGTTCGAGATCGTCACCCGCAGCGATTTCGGCGTCGACGTCAATCCCGGTTTGGATTCCTTCCTTTACGTGTTGCTGCTGGCCCTGCCGCTGGTCGCCTTGGCGGTGGCGCTGCAGATCATCGTCGCCACGGTAAGCCGCTCCTACAAGGAGACCCAAACCTATCTCGGACTGCTGCCGCTGGTGCCCTCGCTGCCGGGCATGATCCTGGTTTTCGTTCCCCTCAAGGCGCAGGTCTGGATGATGACGGTGCCGACCTTTTCTCAGGTCCTCCTGATCGGCAAGTTGATGCGCGAGGAGACCGTGACGCTCGGCGAATCGGCGGTCGCCTGCCTCGCCACCGGCGTCGTCGCGACGGCGCTCTTCGTCTTCGCCGGCCGCCTCTACGAGCGCGACAAGCTCTTGTTCGGCGGTTGAGCGACCACGTGCCAAAGCAGTAGCCGGACCGCCGATATCCGGGCTTCTATGGCGGTGCTCGCTTGTATATCCTCGGGTATAGAGTCTTTCCGGACGCGTAATTCCGGCCCGAACTGGTCAGACGGGGGCACTGAAGCATGTCGACCGAGCTCAGCCAACGGCTCGACGCGGTACCGTTTCTCAGTTGCCTCGACGCGGAGGCGTTGCGCGAGGTCGAAAAGCACTGCCGGTGGCGGCGTTGCCGGGCCGGCGAGCAGATCCTAGACAAGGACAGCTCCGACAGCGACGTCTATTTCGTCGTCGAGGGCGCGGTGCAGATCGTCAACTATTCGCTGACCGGCCGCGAGATCGCCTTCGCCAAGCTGGAGGCCGGCAGCTATTTCGGCGAGCTCTCGGCGATCGATGGCGCCCCCCGCTCGGCCAGCGTCGTCGCCGCGCGGGAGAGCCTGCTGGCGGCCATGTCGGGCAGCCTCTTCACCCGGCTCGTGGTCTCGGAACCGGAGATGGTGCGCCATCTTTTGCTCCGTCTCGCCGGCATCGTTCGGGTCTGCAACGAGCGCATCATGGATCTCTCGACGCTGGGCGCGGTGCCGCGGGTCTACGTCGAGATCCTGCGTTTGGCCGAGGACAACAGGCCGAAGCCCGGGACCGACGAGGACTGGCGGGTCTCGCCGATGCCGACCCAAAAGGCCATTGCCGGCCTCGCCAGCACCACGCGCGAGACGGTGGCGCGATCGTTGAGCCAACTGGTGAGCGGCGGCATCATCGAGCGCCGCGGTAAGACCGTCCTGATTCGCGATTTCAGCCGTCTGGAACGGCTCGCCGGCGCGCTCGACGTCGCCTGGGCGGGCGACCTCCCGCGCTAGCGCGGGTCAGCTTCGATTAGGGTCTCGTACGACATCGCTGGCATCAGGTGCCGGTGCCGAAGTTGCCCATGTTCTGTCGCAGCTTGCTGCCGATGAAATCGAACATCTCGTCCATCTCGACACCGATCGCGAAGACGGTGGCGAGGATGGCGATCGAGATCCCGACAATGATGAGGCCGTACTCGATACCGGTCGCACCGCTCTCGTCTCGCCAGAGTCGGCGCAGGCGCCCAGCGGTTCCGGACGAAGAAAATGCGATCCCATCAAACATGTCGGTCGAGGCTAGTTTCACGACATTACGGGCGATATCAACAAACTTGCGGCACATTGGCTTCTCCGCCTTCTCCTCGCCCCGTCAGCCATCGCCTCCGATTCGCTTCCCCATGGAGACCAAGCCTGGACTGGCGAGGCGATGCTTGTGCCCTCGGAATCTGAATATCAGACCAACCCGGCAAAGTCCAGATTTTTGCCAGTAACTTCGAATAGCTGGTCCTTTCTTCTACGTTTTTCTTGCATGCCTGGGCGCGAACACTACGAATCGGCACGGCATCATTTGCGTCTTAAGGACACCTGAAGAATTGAGGAAAGACTGAATCGGGGCGCACGGAACGTGCGCTCCCGAGGCGAGGATCGGTCCTGCGACATCGCCGCTGCTATCGAGACTTGCGATCGAGAAAGGGGCGTATCAGGCGTTCCGGCTCGTCGGTTTCATAGGCGCTGGCCAGCGACTCGATGCCGGCCTCTATGGCTGCCTCCAGCGGCTCCGATTCCCATTTCGCCAGCAACGCCTTCTGCAGGCGGATCGCCCGCGGACCCGCCGCCAGAAGGTCGTCGAGCCATTCCTCGACCGCCTGGTCCAGCTCCGCCCCAGGCACGACGCGCTCGACCAGGCCCATGGCCAGGGCCTCGTCGGCATCGTAGTTGCGGGCCAGATAGACGATCTCCGCCGCCTTGCCCCAGCCGACGAGCCGGGGCAGCAGGGCCGCCTCGACGACCGAGGGCAGGCCGACCTTGACCTCGGGCATGGCGAAGACGGCGTTGGCACTGGCGATCCTGAGGTCGCAGGCTGCGGCGAGCTCGAGGCCGGCACCGAGACAGTAGCCGTTGACGCGGGCGATCACCGGCACCGGCAAGACCCGCACAGCGTGACAGACACGATGCACCCAGGTGATGAAATCGCGGGCCGCATCGACGTTCAGCGTCGCCAATTCCTGCAGATTGGCACCGCCGACGAAGGCCTTGTCGCCGGCGCCGGTCAGCACCACGCATCTGAGCGCCTCGTCGCCGGCGACAGCCTCGAAGGCCGCGACGATCTGCGCCATCAGGTCGCGGGTCAGGGAGTTGAGCTTGCGCTCGTAGTCGATAGTGATCCGGGCCACGCGCCCGGCCGCGCCCCGATCGACTACTTTGGTGTGCACCGCTGCCGTCTCGGTTTCCATCTCATCCTCACTCGTCTATCGGTAGATCGCGGCAACCGGCGCTTGCGTCAGGTCTCGGCGATGGCGCCGGCGGCGGCCAAGGCGTGAATGCCGGCGTTGTCGTAGCCGGCCTCTTCCAGGATCGCCCGGGTTTGCTCGCCGTACTTCGGCGGGAAGGCGAACTCGGTCCCGGCGCCGTCGATGTCGACCGCCATCGGCTGCATCCGCGTCTCGCGGCCGTCGGGCATCCGAAGCCGGGTCAGTTTGTCTTGCAACGCGGGGTGCTCCATGACTTGCGGCACGGTCAAAATGGGGGCGTGCGGAATCATCGCCTCGGCCAGCACCGCGTCGACCTCGGCCGTCTTGTAGCGGCGAGTGACGGCGGCGATATCGGCGTGGATTTGGGCCCGGTCGGCGAGCCGGCCCTCGTTGGTGGCCCGACCCTCGTTGGTGATCGGGCGGAACATCGGGGTCTCGGACAGCCGCCGCCACATCACGTCGGAGCCGATGGCCATGAAGACCGCACCGTCGGCGGTCGGATAGGCGTTGGTGGGCACGAACTTGCGGTGCTCGTTGCCGCAGCGGGTGATCTCGGACGGGTCGCAGTCGAAGTCGACCAGCGGCAGCACCGTGATCAGCCAGGACGCGGCAGCCTGGAACATGGAGACGTCGATCCGCTTGCCCCGGCCGCTCGTGGCCCGCTCGGCCAGCGCCATCCAGACGTTGGCATAGACCTCGTCGCCGGCCTTGAGGTCGACCAAGGGGATGCCCGACAGCATCGGCGCCCGATCGGCCTCGCCCGTCACCTCCATGTAGCCGGCCATCGCCTGGATCACGGGATCGTAGCCGGCGACGTTGGGGAAGTCGGGGCCCATGGCCGAGATCGCGGCCCAGATCAGGTCGGGCTTGACCGTACTCAGGCTCTCGTAGTCGATGCCGAGCGGCTGATAGCGCGCCGGCAGGGTGTTGCAGCAGAAGACGTCGACGCCGAGCTCGGTGATGATCCGATGCAACGCCGCCCGCCCCTCGGCGGTCTTCAGGTTGAGGGCGATCGATTCCTTGGCGACATTGGGGGCGACGAAATAGGAGCGCCGGCCCTCGTCCTCGACGATGCTGCCGATATAGCGGTTGGGGTCGCCCGGCAGCATGTCCGGGCGCGGCGCCGTCGCCTCCAGCTTGATCACCCGCCAGCCGAGCTGCACGAAGCGGAGCGTCGCATAGGTCATCGATAACGCCTGCTCCATCGACAGGATGACGCCCGGTTTCATCTCGATGCATCCCCGGCCTGCCGCTGCTCCCAGATCGCCCGCGCGACCTTCTCCGGCGTCAGCGGCGGGGCGGGAAAGCGCAAGCCCGTGGCGTTGTGGACCGCGTTGGCGATCGCCGGCGCAATCACGATCGTCGGCAATTCGGCGATGCCCTTGGCGCCCATCGGTCCGGTCTCGGAATCGCTTTCCACGAAATAGAGGTCGAACTCGGGCATCTCGGTCGCCATCGGCAGCTTGTAGTCGCGGAAGCTGGGGTTCAGGACCCGGCCCTCGACGATTTGCAGCTCCTCGCTCAAGGCGTAGCCGAGGCCCATGACGATGCCGCCCTCGACCTGGGCCTCAAGGCCGGTCCGGTTGATGACGCGGCCGACGTCCTGGGCCGAGGTGACGCGGGCGACGCGGACCTCGCCGGTGTCGGTGTCGACCTCGACCTCGGCGACGTGCACGGCGTGGGAATAGGCCGCCGACATATCGCCGACGTGGTTTTCGTCCTCGGGCTCGCTCGGCGGCTCGTAGTAGTCGGTGGTCATGACCAGCTCGGCGTCCTTTTGGAAGTGCATTTGGCGCAACAGACGGTCGAGCTCGACGACGGGCACGCCGTTGTCGGTCTGGACGACGTAGCCCTGGCGAAGGTCGAGGGCCTCCGCCGCCACGTTGGCTTGGTGCGCCGCGGCAGCCAGGATCTGGTCGCGGGCGGCCCGGGCGGCGCGTTTTGCCGAGTTGCCGGCGATAAAGGTGGTGCGGCTGGCGTGCACGCCGACGTCCCAGGGCGCGATGGCGCTGTCGTTGTTGACGATGGTGATGTCGGCCGGCGGGATGCCCAATTCCTCCGAGACGATCTGGCACAAGACCGCGTCGATCCCCTGGCCGATCTCGGAAGCGCCGGTGATCAGCGTGCAGCGGGCGTAGTCGTCCAGCTTCAGGATGGTGCCGCAACCATCGGAGCGGTGGATCTTGGCACCGCCGGCATTGTGGATCGAGGAGGCGAGGCCGATGCCGCACTTGATCCGCCCCGGCACGTCCCTGGCCGCGGCATAGCGCGCCTGCTTGGCCAGGAATTCGCTCTTCTCCGCCGCCAGTTCCAGGCACTCGGCGAAGGCGCAGTCGGCGAGGCGGCTGCCTTGCGGCGTCACCTCGCCGGAGGTTTGCGCGTTCTTGAGGCAGAGACTGACCAAATCGATTTCCAGCGCCTCGGCCAGCATGTCCATCTGCACCGAGGTGCAATAGGTCGCCTGCACGTTGCCGTAGCCCCGGAACGAGCCGGCATAGGGGTTGTTGGTGTAGACGGCCTGGCTTCGGAAGCGGACGTTCGGCACCCGGAAGTGGGAGGAGAAGGTCCGCATCATCACGTAAGGCGTGGTCGGCCCCCACGACGTGTAGGCACCGTTGTTGAGGCGGGCGCGAACGTCGCGGAAGGTGAGCGTGCCGCCGCGCTTGGCGCCGGTCCGAAGCGTGATCTCGGCCGGTTGGCGGGTCGGCGCGTTGACGAACTCCTCCTCCCGGTCGAAGAGCAGCTTGACCGGCCGCCGGGTCGCCTTGGCCAGCAGAACGGCGATCGGCTCGAAGGGATAGACGTCGAGCTTCGAGCCGAAGGCGCCGCCGACCGGCGGCTGCACGACCCGGATGTCGCCCGGGTGGATGCCTAGCGCAGGTGCTATGTCCATCTTGAAGTTGTAGGGATACTGGGTCTGCGAATAGATCGTCAGCTTGCCGTCGGCGTCGAAGTCGGCGATGGCGCAGCTCGGGCCCATGCAGCAGTGGGTGACGTAGTGGACGTCGAAGGTGGTCTCCAGCACCACGTCCGATCCGGCTTCCGCCACGTCGATATCGCCGTGGTCGAACTTGTAGGCGAGGCTGAGGTTGCCGGGGCGGTCCTCGTGCACCAGCGGCGCGTCCTCGGCCAGGGCCTCGTCGACCGAGAAGACGCCGGGCAGGTCCTCGTAGTCGACCTCGATCAGGGCCAGTGCCTGATCGCAGATCGCCGCGCTCTCCGCCGCCACGGCGGCGATCTCGTCGCGGATGCAGCGGACCTTGCCGCCTTTGAGCGGCAGGTTGTCCTTGGAGATCCCGAAGCGGAGCTCGGGCACGTCGTCGCCTGTCAGCACCGCATGGACGCCCGGCAGCGCTCTCGCGCGGGTGACGTCGATCCCCCTGATCCGGGCGTGCGGCCGGTCGGCATGCAGGATCTTCGCCGTCAGCATCAACGGCAATTCCATGTCGTTGATGTAGCGGGTCCGGCCGATCGCCTTGTCGGGCGCGTCCGGCTTCGTGACCCGCTCGCCGATCACCGTCGTCTTTGCAATCTCGCTCGGCATCGCCATGGCGTCCTACCTCTCCAGCCCCGCTACCTCGGCTATTGCGTCCAGCACCTTGGCATAGCCGGTGCAGCGGCAGAGGTTGCCCTCGAGGCCCCGCTTCAGTGCCTCGCGGTCGCTCGCCAGGCCGTTCTCGACCAGGTACCTGGCCTGCATGATCAGGCCAGGCGTGCAGAAGCCGCACTGGATCGCCCCGTGCGCGACGAAGGCCCGCTGCAACGGGTGCAGCTCGTCGCCGCGCAGGCCCTCGACGGTCTCGACCTCGCGGCCGTCTAGGTCCACCGCGTACATGAGGCAGGCGTTCTGCGAACGGCCGTCGACCAACACCGTGCAAGCGCCGCACTCGCCCTCGCCGCAGGCGAGCTTGGCCCCGGTCAGCTGCAGCGCGTCCCTCAGCATGGCGAGCGTGCTCATCTCCGCCGGCACGGTCGTGCGGACCGGCCGGCCGTTCAAGCTGAAGGCGATCTCAACCCGGCAGGACATCGCCCAAGAGCCTTTCCAGGTAGACCCGGACAAGGTGACGGCGATACCAAGCAGAGCCGCGGACATCGTCGATCGGTGCCGCCTCGGCTGCCGCCGCTCGCGCCACCGCGTCGATCGTATCCGGTGTCGGCGCCTGTCCCTCCAAGACTGCTTCGGCGCCCCGCGCGCGGATCGGCGTCGGCGCGACCGATCCGAGGGCGATGCGGACTTGGTGCAACGCGCCGTCCCGCAGCACGCCCGTCAGTGCCGCCGAGACGACGGCGATCTCCAGCGCCGGCCGCGGTCCGGACTTCAGGAAGCCACCGACAAGGCCGGCGGGCGGGCGGTCGAACGCGACCGCGGTCAGGATTTCGTCGGCGCCGAAGACGGTGGCACCAGGGCCGGTGAAGGCCTCGGCCAGCGGCAAGCGCCGAGTGCTCATGGCTTCATCGCGCCATGCGGCCAGCTCGATCTCCGCGTCGAGCGCCAAGAGCGGCACCACCAGATCGGCGGCCGGCGAGGCGTGGGCGATGTTGCCGCCGAGGGTGGCGGCATTGCGGATCTGCGGACTGGCGAAGCGGTCCGCCGTCTCGGCCAGAAGCGGTGCGGTGCTGCGGAGATCGTCGCTTTCCAGGATCTCCGACACCGTGGTAAGCGCGCCGAGACGGACCCGCTTCTCGCCGACCTCGATGCCCGCCAGCTCGCCGACCCGGCGGAGGTTGACCAATCGTCGGCCGTAGCCGTCGGCGGCCCGCAGCATGAGGTCGGTGCCGCCTGCCAGCAGCGTCGCCTCGCCGTCGGCCGCCAGCCGCGCCGCCGCCTCCAGCGTCGTCGGTGCCGCGTACTCTTGCGGCAGGCCCGCCTCCGATTCGGCTAACGCCATCGCCAACCCTCTCAGAACCGGATCGGCTCTTGGAAGCGGCCGTGGACCTCGGCCAACACCGCCGTCATCTCGCCGACCGAGGCGTAGGCGCGGACCGCGTCCAACAGCGCCGGCATGACGTTGTCCCCGGCCTGGGCCGCCTGCCGCAAGGCGTCGAGGCAGCGCTCGGCCTCGGCTTGGTCGCGCCCCTCGCGAACCTTTTGCAAGCTCGCCACCTGGGCCTCGGCGCCGGCCTCGTCATAGCCGTGCAGCTCGACCTCGTGTGCTTCCTCCTGCGCCTCGACATAGCAGTTGACGCCGACTTTGCGGGCCTCGCCGGATTCGAGGTCGCGCTGATACTGGTAGGCTTGGCGCGAGACCCGGGCCTGGATGGTGCCGTCGGCGACGCCCTTGACGATGCCGCCTTGGGCCTCGACCCAGTCCATGGTCTCGACGATCTTGGCCTCCATCTGGTTGGTCAGGGTCTCGACGTAGTACGAGCCGCCCATGGGATCGACGGTGTCGCAGAGGCCGACCTCCTCGATCAGCAACTGCATGGTGCGGAGCGAGATCCGCTGCGCCTTCGGGGTCGGGATCGTGTAGGCCTCGTCATAGCAGCAGAGCGCCATCGTCTGGGCGCCCGAGAGCGCGGCGATGAGGGCGTAGTAGGCGCCGCGGACGATGTTGTTCTCCGGCTGCTGGATGGTGAGGCCCGAGCCGCCGCCGCCGGCGATCATCCGCATCCAGCCCGATTTCGGGTTCTTCGCACCGTATTCCTCGAGCACGATCTTGGCCCAGAGTCGCCGTGCGGCGCGGAACTTGGCGACCTGCTCGAAGAGGTTGCCGAAGATGTTGAAGTTGAACGACAGCCGGCCGGCGAAATCGTCGATGTCGACGCCGCGCGCCAGCACCTGGTCCATATAGGCCTTGGCGATGCAGAAGCCGTAGGCCATCTCCTCGGCCGGGTTGGCGCCGGCCTCGCGGATGTGATAGCCGCAGACGCTGACGGGGCTGTACTTCGGCGCGTGCTCGGCGCAGTAGGCGATGGTGTCCGCGATCAGCTTGATCGAGGGCTCGACCGGGAAGACCCAGGTGCCGCGCGAGAGGAACTCCTTCAGGATGTCGTTCTGCGCCGTGCCGCGCAGGCCCTCCACCGCGAAGCCCTTCTTCTCCGCCATCGCCAGGTACATGGCGATCAGGATCGCGGCCGAGCCGTTGACGGTCAGCGAGACCGTGATCCGGTCGAGATCGATGCCGTCGAAGGCGGTCTCGAAATCGGCCAGCGTGTCGACCGCCATGCCGACCCGGCCGACCTCGCCGAAAGCCTCGGCAGCGTCGGAATCGAAGCCGCATTGGGTCGGCAAATCGAAGGCGACGTTGAGCCCGGTCTGGCCGTGGCCGATCAAATACTTGAAGCGCTGGTTGGTGTCGGCGGCGTTGGCGAAGCCGGTGTATTGCCGCATGGTCCAGGGCCGGCGGCGGTACATCTCGGCGTGAATGCCGCGGGTGAAGGGCGCTTCGCCCGGCAGGCTCTGGTCGACGCCGCCCGAGGCGACGACGTCCTTGGCGGTGTAGAGCGGCTTGATCTCGATGCCGGACTCGTTGACGACGGGGGCGAGGCCGGCGGCCATCTCCATCGCCGGTCGGGGCTTGCGTTCCGCGGTCATCTCACGTTCTCCCGTATGAAGCTCGTAATCTCGTCAAGGCCGGTGCCGGTCGGAAAGACGCCGGCGAAGCCGAGCCCCGCCAGGGTCTCGCGGTCCCGCGCCGGGATGTTGCCGCCGACCATCCAGAGCTTGTCGCCGAGGCCGTTCTCGCTCAGCAACTGGGCCAGCTTCCTGCAAAGTGGCAAGTGCGAGCCCGAGAGCATGGAGAGGCCGATCACGTCCGCGTCCTCTTCCAGTGCCTGGGCGGCGATCTCTTCCGGCGTCTTGCGGAGGCCGGTGTAGATCACCTCGAAGCCGGCGTCGAGCAGGGCGCGGACCACGACCTTGGCACCGACGTCATGGCCGTCGAGGCCGGGCTTGGCGATCAGCACACGTATCTTGCGCTCGCTCACGTCGACAGCTCCTTGGCGATGATGAGCTTCAGGATCTCGGACGTGCCGCCGCCGATGAGCGTGAAGCGGATGTCGCGCAAGTAGCGCTGCACCGGGTACTCCATGGCATAGCCGTAGGAGGCGAGCACGCGCGCCGCCTTGTCGCAGACCCCCAGTGCTGCCTCGCTGGCGAAGAGCTTGGCCATCGCCGCCTCCTTATGGTGCGGGCGGCCGGCGTCCTTCAACCAGGCGGCGTAGTGGACGAGGCGCCGCGCCGCCTCCAGGTCGGTGCCCATTTCCGCCAGCTTCAACTGGATCGCCTGGAAGCGATTGATGGCGCGGCCGAACTGCTTGCGCTCGGCGGCGTACTGCACGGCGTCGTCGAGTGCTGCCCGCGCGGTGCCCAGCGCCATGGCGCCGGTGACGATGCGGATCTCGGCCAAGAGCTTGCGCAAGTGCGCCTCGCCGTCGCCCTCCTCGGCGCTCAAGCGGTGGCTCTCCGGCACCAGGCAGTCCTCGAAGGCGAGCTCGGAGGTCGGCAGGGCCCAGACTCCCATCTTCTCGATGGCACGGCCGATCCGAAGGCCCTCGAAATTGCGCTCGACCAGGAAGATCGTCAGCTTCCCTTCGTCGCCGGCGCGGGCGAAGACGGTAAAGAAGTCGGCCACCGGGGCCGAGGTCACCCACATCTTCTGGCCGTTCAGGCGATAGCCGTCGTTGGTTCGGGCCGCATTGGTCGAGATGCCGCCGAGGTCGGAGCCGGCATCGGGCTCGGTCATGCAGATGCCGCCGACCTTCTCACCCCGGAGCGCCGGCTTGAAGAGCCTCTCGTGAATGTCGTCGCTGCCCAGCATGTGCAGGAACTTCGTGCCCATCAGCGACTGCATGGTGACGCAGCCGGCGAGCGACATGGAGCCGCGAGAAATCTCTTCGATCGCCAGGCAATAGGTCAGCAGGTCGACGTCCGAGCCGCCGACGTCTTCCGGATAGCGCATGGCGAAGAAGCCGAGGCCGCCGAGCTCTCGGAAGAGCGCCTCGGGGAAGGCATGCGCTTCGTCCATCGCCTCGGCTTCAGGCTTGATGCGCTCATCGGCGAAGCGGGCAAATGTCTCCTGGATCACCCGTTGCTCTTGCGTGAGGTCGAAGTCCATGGCCGCCGCTCACTCGTCCTCGAGACCGTAGGTCTCGCGCGCCGCCTGGGGCGATATCACGCCGTCGCGGACCTCGCGGCGCAAGGTCTCTCGATGCCGCCGTCCCGGCTCGCCATAGCCGCCGCCGCCGCCGGCAATCTGATGATAGACCGTGCCCTTGGGCACGCCCAGGATCAGGTCCTTGTTCTTCGGCACCACATGGGCGCCGTCGGGATAGGTCAGCTCGATGATGTTGAGGATGCTGTCGTGGCCGCCGAAGAGGCCGAAGGCGGGCTCGAAGTCGCCGTCGCCGAAGGTGACGAGCTGGGTGTCCTCCGAGCCGATGACGAACTCGGTCTCGACACCAAGGCCGCCGCGCCACTGGCCGGCGCCGCCGGAATCGGTGATGTATTCGTGCCGGGTCAGCCGGTGCGGCGTCTGCTGCTCGAACATCTCGTAGTCCTGGTCGAGGACCCCGCCCGAGGCGTCGATCATGCCGATGTGGTCGTAGCCATCGGTGCCGGCCATCGCACCCGAGCCGCCCTTCAGCCCCATGAAGCCGATGTCGACATAGGCCTCGTCTTTCTCCTTGTCCATGCCGGTGGTGAGCGAGCAAAGGAGGTTGTTCCAGCCGGCGGTGATCCGGTCCGGGATCACCGGCGCCAGGGCCCGGATGATGGCATCCGCGTTCGGCGGGCAGAGGTGGTTGCCGAAGGTCGTCGCCTTGGGATAGCTGGCATTCAGCACCGTGCCTTCCGGGATGACGATATCGATCGGCCGGATCATGCCCTCGTTGTGGGGGATCTCGGGATTGACCATCTGCAAGAGCGTCAGGATCGTCGCCGAGGCGCTGGAGGTGAAGGTGCCGTTGACGAAGCCGTTCGTCTGGGCGTCGGTCTCGGAGTAGTCGAAACGGATGTGCTCGTCGTCGACCACGATGCGGACCCGGATGGTGAACTCGCTGCCGTCGTGGTGGCCGTCGAAATAGACCATGCCCTCGCCGGTGTAGTCGCCGTTCGGGATGGTGCGGAGCTCGGCCTGCATCATCTTCTGGGTCGCATCGAAGAGGGCCAACTTGTGGGCCTCGAAGTGGGGCCGGCCATATTTCGCCAACAGCGCCTGCATCCGCCGCTCGGCGACGTTGCAGGCCCCCATCTGCGCCTTCATGTCGTGCTGCACGATGTCGAGGCGGATGTTGGCGAAGATCAGGTTCCAGACGTCCTGGCGGAACTTGCCCTTCTCGTAGACCTTGACCGCCGGGATCCTGAGCGCCTCCTGCCAGACCTCGGTGGCGTTGGGGTTGTAGCCGCCGCGGACGGCGCCACCGATGTCGGCCTGGTGGCCCTTGACCGCGGCCCAGGCGACGAGCTCGTCCTCGAAGAAGATCGGCTTGTAGACGGCGACGTCGTTGTTCTGGTTGCCGAGCGAGAAGACGTCGTTGTGAAAGATGACGTCACCCTCGTAGATCTCGTCGCCGAAGAATTCGATGATGTGCTTGCAGACCGGTGCCAGCGAGAAGGCCAGGATCGGCAGGTTCTCTGTCTGCTCCAGCATGTTGCCCTCGGCGTCGTAGAGGCCGGTGACGAAGTCCTTGGCCTCGCACAGGATCGGCGAGCGCGTCGTCTTCTCGACCGAGATGCTCATCTCGTCGGTGACCGACTTGAAGGTGCGGGCGTAGACCGACAGCAGGATCGGATCGATCTGGCTCATGCTTCAGTTCTCCCCAAGCGCGCCGGCGGCCAGGTCTTCGCGGCCCTTGGCATAGAGCACGAAAGAGCCGCTGGCATCGACGACGCAGTCGAAGGCCGCGGAAACGTGGATCGCGGTCGTCACCTCCTCGATCATCGCCGGGCCGGCGATCCGGTTGCCGGGCCGAAGCGCATGGCCGTCGAAGATCGGCACGGCGCGAAAGCCGTCCTCCTCGAAGATATAGATCTCGCGCTCGCCCTTGACCGCATGACCGGCATCGGCGCCCTCGAAAGCGCCACAGGCGAGCTCGGGCTTGTCGCCGGCGCCGATGGACTGCAGGCGGACGTTGACGATCTCCACCGGTGTTGCCTCCTCGGCGAGCGCGTAGCCGTAGAGGCGGTTGTGCTCGTCGTGGAAGACCCGGGCCACGGCTTGCCAGTCACGGGCCTTCAATGCCGCCTCGGGCACCACGAAAGAGACCTCATGGTATTGCTTCTGATAGCGGCAATCGAGCTTGACGTGGTGGGCCCGTGCCGGGGCCGGGATGCCTTCCGACTCCAACAACGCCTCGCCCTCGGCCCGCATCTCGGCCAGCAAGGCGTCGAGCCTCGGCCAATCGAGGTCGGCGAGGCGGGCGACGAAGGTGCGCACGAAGTCGTGCTTGAGATCGCCCATCAGCATGCCGACGGCGCAGAGGATCGAGGATTCCTTGGGCACGATCTGCAATGGGATCTCCAACTCGTCGGCGATCAGGCAGGAATGGATCGGTCCCGCCCCGCCGGCCACGATCAGCGGGAACTCGCGCGGGTCGCTGCCCCGCTTGATGGTGATCTCGCGAATGCCCTGAGCCATGTTGTTGCAAGCGACCCGGTACATGCCGGCGGCAGCCTGGCGGACGTCGAAGCCGAGCGGCCGGGCGATATGCTCCTCGATCGCCCGGTGTGCGGCGTCGATGTCGAGCGACATCCGCCCGCCGGCGAAGAACGCGGGATCGAGATAGCCCAGCACCAGGTTGGCGTCCGTGGTGGTCGGCAGCGTCCCACCCTTGGCGTAGGAGGCCGGCCCGGGGTCGGCGCCGGCGCTCTTCGGACCGACCCTGAGCAATCCGCCCTCGTCGAGCCAGCCGATCGAGCCGCCGCCGGCGCCGATGGTGTTGATGCCGAGCATCGGCAGCGCGATCCGCAAGCGGTCGATCTCGCCCTCGTTGACCATCACCGGATCGTCGATCACGAGGGCCGCCTCGAAGCTGGTGCCGCCCATGTCGATGACGATGCAGTTGTCGAGGTCATGCACGCGGGCATAGGCGAGGCCGGCGCCGGGGCCGCCGGCCGGCCCCGACAGCAGCGTCAGGGCTGCCTTCGCCCGTGCTACCTCGGGCGCCATGACGCCGCCGTTCGATTGCATGATCAGCAGCACGCCGGCGAAACCACCGGTTTCGAGCCGGCCGGTCAACTGCGCCAGGTAGTGGTCGAGGATCGGCCCGACGTAGCTGTTGAGCGCCGTCGTGCTGACCCGCTCGTAAAACCGGATCGAGGGCAGCAAGTCGCTGGAGACCGTCAGATAGGCATCCGGCATGACCTCGGCGACGATTGCGGCCGCCGCCTGCTCGTGCGCCGGGCTGGCATAGGCGTTCATAAAGCAGATCGAGACCGCCTCGACGCCTTCCCGTTTAAAGAGTGCCAGCGCCTCGTGGACCTCGGCCGCATCGAGCGGCACCACCTCGGCACCGTTGCGGTCGAGGCGGCCCTCGACGCCGATCCGAAGGTAGCGCGGCACCAGGGGTGCCACGTTGGTGAAGCGGTTGTTGTACTGCTCCTCGCGGATGCCGCGGCGCATCTCCAGGGCGTCGCGCACGCCCTTGGTGGTCAGCAGCGCCGACTTGGCCCCGGTCCGGGTCAGGGTGGCGTTGGTGGTGACCGTGGTGCCGTGGACGATGGTGGAGATCGCGCTTAAGAACGCCGCCGGCGTCAGTGCCGGCTCCAGCATCCCCGCCAGTTCCTCCAGCCCCTGTAGGACCGCGATCGAGGGGTCCGCCGGCGTCGACAAGACCTTGTGCACCAGCGGCTCAGCCCCGTCCGGCACCAGGAAGAAGTCGGTGAAGGTGCCGCCGACGTCGATGCCGACCTTGAAGCGCATGGCCCGCCCGCCTGTCCGCTCAAGCCGACTGCCGGTCACCGACCGACAGCACCACCGCCATGGCGGTGTCGCCGGCGGCGCAGCCGGTGAAGAGACCGACGCCGCCGCCGCGCAAGGCCAGCTCCTCGATCAGCTCGATCACCGCCCGGGTCCCGGTCGGGCCCTGCGGATGACCCCAGATCAGCGAGCAGCCGTAGTTGTTCATCGATTCGAGGTCGGCCCCGGTCTCGGCGGCGAAGACGATGTCGTTGACGGCGAAGGGGTTGTGGGTCTTGATCGCGTCCATCTCGCTGATCTCCAACCCCGCTTGCTCGAGCGCCATTCGTGCCGCCGGGATCGGCGCTTCCGGCATGTAGGCGAGCTCGACCCGGGCGAGGCCGAAGCCCAAGAGCCGAACTTGGATTTCGGGGCTCGCGCTCAGCTCCTTCGCCTTTTCGGGTGCGGCCAGCACGATCGCGGCCGAGCCGTCGGCGGGATGGGTCTGGCCGCCGAAGGTGACCGTGCCGCCCTCCATCACCGGCTTCAGCTTGGCCAGGCCCTCGGCCGTCGATGGCGCGATGCCCTCGTCGCCGTCGAGGCTGGCGGCCGTTCGCTTCAAATTCTTTGTCGGCACTTCGAAGGGCAACGTCATATAGCGCTTCTGGAAGGCGTGGTCGTCGGCGGTGGCGTTTTCGTACTGCGCGTAACGCCTGAGTGCCACCCGGTGCTGGGCCTCGGTCGTGACCTGGTACTTGGCGGCGATGTTCTCCGCCGTCTCGGTCATCGAGTGGCGGCCCAGCGGGTCGCAGCCGAAGTTATCCCAAACCCAGTCCTCGGCCGCACCCTTGCCGCCGGGTCCGGAGGGGTCGGGGTAGAGGATATGGGGGCCGTTCGAGGTCCGGTCGGCACAGAGCACCAGGGCGGCCGAGGCCAGCTCCGACTCGATCTCCTGCGCCGCCGTCAGCATGGTCCGCGCGCCGGTGGCGCAAGCCTGGGCGATCGTCGGCCCGCCGGCCTGGGGCGCGCCAATCAGCCCCATCAGCCAGGGCAGGCCGTAGAAGGCGTGCTGCTGCGGCACCGTCATGCCGAGGACGCCGTAGTCGAAGACCTCCGGATCGATCTCGCGCTTGGCAAGCTCCGCCTTGGTCACGTGCGCGGCGAAGGCGAGGCTGTGCAGGTTGGCGAAGCTGCCCTGCCAGCGGGCGAACGGCGTCGACCAATAGGCGCCGTAGGGTATTTCGGCTCGATAGGCGTCGGTCATGGTTTCTTGGCTCTCCCCGGCCTATGAAACAACACCGGGCGCGCCTGGGCCAGCCTTTATCGCCGATATGCGGTCGATCACGACGCCGACCAGAGACGCTGGCGCAGCATGGCGTGGTGGGTGACCGCGCCCGAGAAGGGGGGAAAGCGCTCGTAGTCGCGGCGGAGCTCGTGGCGCACCTCCGAGGCGAGCGCCGCGTCGAGATCGGCCAGCGAATCGAACACCACCTCGTTGCCGAGCATGCAGTCCGAGGTCGCGATGGCACTGTCGTTTCGCCAGGCGAGCGGCAGGTAGCAGAGGACGTTTCGAATGCCGGGAAAGCGACCCAGGATCGGCGGGTGGTGGGCGACGTAGAAGGCCTGAAAGGCGGCCTCGTCCGCGGCCGGCCGGTAGTAGCGGACGACGAAGGACAAGGCTGCCTTCCGTGCGCTCGGCATCGCCTCGCCGGCGACCGGAAAGCGCTGCACCTCGAAGGCCTCGCAATCGAGGTGGCAATCGTCGCGGGCCAGCGCCGGACAGGTTTCGAAGAATGCGCCCGCCTCGGCCGAGGCGACCCAGGCCTCGAGCCCGGCTAGATCGTCGAAGTCGACCTCGAGGAGCAACGCCGGTCCTCGGCCGTCGTCGGTCAGGGGGTCGGCGGCGGCCTCGGCCGTCGGCAAGTAGACCTCCGCCCCACGTGCGCCACCGGCGCCGTTCAAGGCCCTGGGCAGGCACTCTCGCGCCCAGGCGGCGAGCGCGTCGCCGAGGGACGCCGGCGCCGTGATGTTGAGGAAATAGGCGACCGTCATTTGCAGCTCCGGACTCAGGTTACCCACCGCTCCGCGTGGGACCAGGACTATAGCGGTCGGCGGGCTCTGAGGGCCGTGGCCAGCGTGCCGTCGTCGAGATAGTCGAGCTCGCCGCCGACCGGCACGCCGTGGGCCAGGCGCGAGACCGTGACCTGGGCCTCGGCCAGGCGCTCGGTCAGGTAGTGGGCCGTGGTCTGGCCGTCGACGGTGGCGTTCATGGCCAGGATCACCTCCCGCACCTCGGGCGCGCTGGCCCGCGCCACCAGTCGGCCGATCTCGAGGTCTTCCGGCCCGACGCCGTCGAGGGCCGAGAGGGTGCCGCCCAAGACGTGATAGCGGCCGTGGAAGGCGGCGGCCCGCTCCAGCGCCCAGAGGTCCGCGACCTCCTCGACGACGCAGATGAGGCTCGGGTCTCGGCGCGGGTCGCGGCAGATGGTGCAGGGATCGATGACGTCCAGGTTGCGGCACTCGGCACAGGGATGGACCCGCTCCGCCACCTCGTGCAAGGCGTCGGCGAGCGGTGTCATCAGAGCTTCCTTGCGCTTGATCAGCTGCAGCACCGCGCGTCGGGCCGAGCGCGGCCCCAGCCCCGGCAGCTTGGCCAATAGCTGGATCAGCCGATCGACCTCGGGCCCAATCATGCGCCGGTCGGGCTCAGAACGGCAGCTTCATGCCCGGCGGCAGTTCCAGTCCGCCGGTGAGCTTGCCCATCTCCTCGGCGGTGAAGGCCTCCAGCTTCACCTTGGCGTCGTTGTGCGCGGCCATCACCAGGTCCTCCAGGACCTCGCGCTCGGACGGGCTCAGGAGCGACGGGTCGACATCCAGGCCGCGCATCTCGCCCTTGCCGTTGAGCGTCACGCGGACCATGCCGCCGCCCGACTGGCCGCTGATTTGCTCTTGCTCGAGCTTGGCCTGCATCTCCGCCATCTTGGTTTGCAGCTCCTGCGCTTGGCGCAGCATCTGGCCCAGGTTCTTCATCGTCCGGTCTATCCTTCTTCGTTTTCGGGCGTCGCACCCAGCTCGCGCACGGCCTTGATCTCGGCGCCCGGAAAGGTTTCCAACACGGCCTGGACGGTGGGGTGGTCCCGGGCCTCGGTGAATCGGCTCTCGCGGGCCGCGGTGGCGCGCTCGGCGAGCGTCGGCTGGCTCTCCGCCTCTTCGTCGATCTCGACCGCCCAACGCTGGCCGGTCAGCTCTTGCAGCTTCTGGCCTAAGAGCGCCACCAGTTCCGAGGCCGGTAGGCCGACCGGTTGGCAGACCAAGCGGCCCGGCTCGAAGCGGACCAAGCGTATGTTCTGGTGCAAGAGGCCCGAGAGCACGCCTTCTTTTCGCTCCGCCGCCAGTGCCACAAGGGCCTCGAAGCTCTCGACCGGCGGCTCGTTCCGGGTGGCACTCGGCGCCTCTTCCGGCCGCGGCGCCGGCGCCCGCTCCGGCTCGGCGGCCAGCGGTGCGGCCGAGGCGGTCCCGGGGGCTTCGGCGCGGGCCTCGCTCGGGGCCGGCGACGGCCTCGGTGGCGCCGCCGCAGCGGCCCCCACGTCCTTTGCCTTCAGCTCGGCGACGACCTCTGCCGGCGGCGGCAGGTCGGCGCTGTAGGCGAGCCGCACCAGGACCATCTCGACGGCGGCCAGCGGCGAGGGCGCGGCCCGGACCTCGCCCAACCCCTTCAACAGCATCTGCCAGGCCCGGGCCAGCACCGCCATCGACAGTCGGTCCGCCAATGCGCGGCCGCGGGTTCGCTCGATCTCCGAGGCGGCGCCTTCGTTTTCAGCGCCCGGCACGACCTTGAGGCGGGTCAGCCAGTGCGCCAGCTCCAGCAAGTCCTGCAACACGACCTCGGGATCGACGCCGAGGTCGTATTGCCGCCCGAGGCCGGTCAACGCCACGCCCATATCGCCCCGCATCAGCGCTTCGAAGAGGTCGTAGACGGCCTCGGCATCGGCCAGCCCCAGCATCTCGCGCACCACCTGGCCGCTGATCGGGCCCGCGGCATGGGCCATCGCCTGATCCAAGAGCGAGAGCCCGTCGCGCACCGAGCCCTCGGCCGCGCGGGCGATCAGGGCGAGCGCCTGGTCCTCGACCTCGCGCCCCTCCTCGGCCGCGATCTCGGCGAAATGCCGCTCCAGCACCGCCACCTCGACGCGGCGCAGGTCGAAGCGCTGGCAGCGCGACAGCACCGTCACCGGGATCTTGCGAATCTCGGTAGTGGCGAAGATGAACTTGACCCCCGGCGGCGGCTCTTCGAGCGTCTTCAGCAACGCGTTGAAGGCGTTGCGCGTCAGCATGTGGACTTCGTCGATGATGTAGACCTTGAAGCGGGCGCTGACCGGGCGGTAGCGGACCCCGTCCAAAAGCTCGCGGATGTCGTCGACGCCGGTGCGGCTGGCGGCGTCCATTTCCAGGACGTCCATGTGGCGGCTGTCGGCGATGCCGACGCAGCTCTCGCAGACGCCGCAGGGGGTGACGGTCGGCCCGCCGGTGCCGTCGGCGCCGGTGCAATTCAAGGCTCGGGCGATCAGGCGGGCGGTGGTGGTCTTGCCGATGCCCCGGACCCCGGTAAGCACGAAGGCATGCGCGATCCGGTCCTGGCGGATGGCGTTGGTCAGCGTCTGCACCATCGCGTCCTGGCCGATCAGGGCCTCGAAGGTCTGGGGCCGGTATTTCCGGGCCAAGACCTGGTAGACCGCCGCCTCGTCACCGCCTGGCTTGCTGGGGTCGTCGTCCATCGACTGCCGGGGATAATGCCTGCCGATTAAGCTCCGCGCCCCACCGGAGGTCCCCCGGCGGGCGATAAGTGGGGGACTGGACTGGCGACCCGAGCCGGTCTCGTTACGGCTGCTTCCTCTCGGATCTGACCGGATTGGCGAGTGGCGCGCCCGCCGCCAATCCCCCACCGCCAATATAGCAACTTTCCCGCCCCGCGAAAGAACCGCACATCAAGGTATGGAGGCGCGGATCCATAGCTGTTTGTTTTAGGACATATTTGTCCTATATTCGAGGGATGACGGGCAATGAACTGCTCAGGAAGCTCAGACGGCTCGGCAGAGCGAACGGGATTCCGGTCCGTTATGACGGCAAGCCAGGTAAGGGCAGTCACGGCCGCGTCTACTACGGCTCCGTGTTCACCACGATCAAGAGCCCGAAGAAGGACATTGGCACAGGCTTGCTGAACAAGATGCTATCGGACCTCGGTCTCAATCGGGATGACATCTCATGAAGATCGCGTATCCAGCCCAGTTCGAAGCGGACGAAGACGGTCGCATCCTCGTCACGTTTCGCGACTTCCCGGAGGCGGCGACGGACGGTGTCGATTTGGCCGAAGCCCGCACCGAGGCCGTCGATCTCTTGAACTCCGTCCTTTCGTTCCGCATGAAATATCGGGAAGATGTCCCCGCGCCTTCCAAGTGCCGCAAGAACGAAAGGGCTATCAGCCCGGATGCGGCCGTTGCCTGGAAAATCGCCCTTTACCTCGCCATGCTTGAGTCCGGCATGTCGATCGCCGATCTGGCCCGGCGCCTCAAGGTCGACAACCGCGAGGTGCAGCGGATAATGGACCCCGCCCATCCGACGAAGATCGCGCGGATGAGCGAGGCTCTGGCGGCGACCGGCCACGAGACCACGCTGGAACTACACGCAAGCTAAGCTCCCGCGTCTCCATCAACTTTTTCGTTTTGCGCGGCAAAGTCGGCAGCAGCCTTTAATGCAATCGCCCACGTCCCGGCGTTGTTCCGGTTGCTGCCCTGTGGCAGGCTCCGGGCTCGGTGGCGGGGCGATTTCGGGGAGCGGGGCGACGATGGTGCATATCCACACATTCGCCGGCGGCTGGTTCGACCGGGCCGGCGACAAGCGCCGCGACGATGCCTGGCTCGCCGGTCAGCGCGACAATCTGCAGGCCCGCTTCGTCGCCCTTTCCAAGCTCAGGGCGCTGATGCAGCCGGGGCCCGAGCCGGCGATCCACTGGCTCGGCCGGTTGGAGGTCGACGGTTTCGTCGAGGCCGGCGCCACCGTCGTCTTTCTGGGCCTGGACGACGGCGTCGCCCATTTCGCCGTCGACGTCTCCGACGCCGAGGGCGGTGCCCCCTTCCGCGAGCACGGGCGCTATGTCGACGTCCGAACCGCCGCAATGCGGGCCGATGGGCGCGATGCGGCGGTGTTGTCGCAGTCGCGCTCGCTGGTCGACTGGCACGCCCGGCACCGCTTCTGCGCCGTCTGCGGCAGCCCCTCGGAGCTGGCGGAGGGTGGCTACATGCGCCGCTGCCTCGCCGAGGCCTGCGGTGCCCAGCACTTTCCCCGCACCGACCCGGTCACCATCATGCTGGTCCTGGATGGCGCCGACAATGTGCTGTTGGGGCGCCAGCCGCGCTTTCCGCCCGGCGTCTATTCGGCGCTGGCCGGCTTCGTCGAGCCGGGCGAGAACATCGAGGAGGCGGTCCGCCGCGAGGTCCGCGAGGAGGCCGGCATCGTCTGCGAGCGGGTCCGCTACCATTCATCGCAGCCCTGGCCTTTTCCCTCCTCGCTGATGATCGGTTGCTTCGCCTATGCCGAGAGCAAGGAAATCAAGCTCGACCAGGACGAGCTGGAGGACGCCCGCTGGTTCACAAGGCCTGAGATCGAGACCATGGTCGAGAGCTGGGCCGACGAGAGCCAAACCCGGATGCCGCCGCCGCTCTCGATCGCCTACCAGCTCGCCCGCGGCTGGCTCAGGGGCGACTAGGGCGCGCGAGTGGCTTGGCAAGCCCGCGTTAGCCGGCACAAGCGGCTGAGCGAAGCTCAGTCGCCCTCGCGGAAGGGGTGCTTGGGGTAGGTGCCGAGGATCTTGAAGACGGTGCAGAAGAACTGCAGCTCCTCGAAGGCGCGGGCCACCGCCGGGTCGTCGGGGTGGCCCTCGATGTCGGCGTAGAACTGGGCCTGCTCGAAGCTGCCCTCGAGCATGTAGCTCTCCAGCTTGGTGATGTTGATGGAGTTGGTGGCGAAGCCGCCCAAGGCCTTGTAGAGGGCCGCCGGGACGCTTCGGACGCCGAAGATGAAGGTCGTCATCACCGGCCCGTCCTTGGGGTGCGGCACGATCCGCTCGCGCGCCATGATGACGAAACGGGTGATGTTGTTGTCGTGGTCCTGCACGTTCTGGCGCAGGGTCTCCAGGCCGTAGCTCTCGGCCGCCAGGCTCGAGCCGATGGCCGCGACCGAAGAGTCCTTCTCCTCCGCCACCATGCGGCAGGCGCCGGCGGTGTCGGCGTGGACGATGGCCTTCAGGCCGAGCTCCTTGATCACCTTGCGGCACTGCGAGAGGGCGTGGATGTGGCTGTGGACTTCCCGAACGGCATCGAGGCCGGCGCCGGGCAGGCCCAGGAGTTGATGGTTCACCCGCTGGAAATGCTCGCCGATGATGAAGAGGTCGGAATTCGGCAGCAGGTGGTGGATGTCGGCGACCCGGCCGGCGACCGAGTTCTCGATCGGGATCATGCCGCGCGCCGCCCGGCCCTCGGAGACCGCCTGGAAGGCGGCATCGAAAGTCTCGCACGGCAGCGGTGTGTAGTCGGGCATGGCCTCGGCACAGGCGAGGTGCGAATAGGCCCCCCAATCGCCCTGAAAGGCGACGGTCCGCTTGGGATCGGAGGCGGTTTCGGTCATCGGCGGTATTGCTTTCCGGAGCTCAGCCGGCAGTCAGCATGCGCCGCGCCCGCTCAAGGTCGGCCGGAGTATCGACACCGAAGGGAACCCTGTCAACGAGGCCGGCGTCGATCCGCATGCCGTCTTCCAGCGCCCGCAGTTGCTCCAGTCTCTCGCGGCTCTCGAGTGGTGCCGGCGGCAGGGTGACGAAGCGTTCCAGCGCCGCCCGTCGATAGGCATAGATGCCGATGTGGTGGTAGTGCGGCCCCGGCCCTGAGGGTGCCAGCACGCGGGTGAAATAGAGGGCCCGGCCGATCCTCTGCCCCGGCCGCAGCGACAGCACCGCCTTGACGACGCTCGTCGAGGCGCGCTCGGCTTCGTCCTCGATCTCGCTCGCCAATGTGGCAATGTCGACTTTTGCCGTGGCGAGCGGTGCCAGCACCGCCGTCAGGTGCTCGGGCGGAATGGTCGGCAGGTCGCCCTGCAAGTTGATGACGACGTCGTGCCGGCGCCCCGGGTCGCGCGCCGTCAGGGCCTCGTGCACCCGGTCCGAGCCCGAGGGGTGGTCCGGGCGGGTCAGCACCGCCTCGCCGCCCGCTGCCGCTATCGCCTCGGCGATCTCGGGTTCGCCCGCCGCCACCAGCACCGGCCCGACGCCGGATTCGACGGCGCGGCGCCAGACCTGGACGATCATCGGCAGGCCGGCGATCTCGGCCAGCGCCTTGCCCGGCAGGCGCTTGGAGGCCATGCGGGCCGGGATCACGACGATCGGTCTCTCAGGAGCGCCCATGTCTCGAAATTCCGTTCTCGGGCCTCGGCTGCGATCGCCGCCTCCGGCGCGGCGGCGGCGGTGTTATACGGGTTGCGGCTCGACGGGGGAAGCGGCTAATCTCGCGCCCGAAATCAAGGGGCTGGAGCGTATGGACACCTTCGAACTCAACAAGTATGCCGGCGCGATACTGGGCTCGCTGCTGATCCTCTTTGTCATCAACGCGGTCGGCAACTTGCTGGTCCATCCCGCGCCGCCCGAGAAGGCTGTGATCGCGATCGAGCTACCCGAGAGCGCGGCAACCGAGGAAGAGACCAAGGCGGCGGAGGCAAAGACGGAAGAGAAGTCCGAGGAGAAGGCGGAAGCGACGACCGCCGCGGCCGCACCGGCCGGCGGTCTCGGTGCCTTGATCGCCGCCGCCGATGCGGCCCGTGGTCAGAAGCTGGCCAAGAAATGCGCCGCCTGCCATACCTTCGACAAGGGCGGCAAGAACAAGATCGGCCCCAACCTCTACGGCGTCGTCGGCCGGGCCAAGGCGGCGGTCGAGGGCTACAAGTATTCGGCCGCCCTCGCCGGGTTCGGCGGCGATTGGAGCTTTGCCGACATGGCCGCCTTCCTGGCCAAGCCGAAAGCCTTCCTCAAGGGCACCAAGATGACCTTCGCCGGCATCAAGACGGCCGAGGACCGGGCGGCGCTGATCGCCTTCATGCTGCAATTCCACGATTCGCCCCCGGCACTGCCCGGCAAGTAGCGACCAGCCGGCATCGCGCCCGTGACCCGCTGCCCGCCCGAGTACGTCGCGCTCGGACATCGGCTGGCCGATGCCGCGGGCGCCGTGATCGCCAAGTATTTCCGCAGCGCCTTCGACGTCGAGCACAAGCAGGACACGAGCCTGGTCACGATCGCCGACCGCGAGACCGAGCAGGCGATGCGCGACATTCTGGCCGCCGAAGCGCCCGAGCACGGCATCGAGGGCGAGGAGTTCGGGACCCGGAATGGCGATGCCGATTGGGTCTGGCGGCTGGACCCGATCGACGGCACCAACTCCTTCGTCTCGGGCTCGCCGCTCTTCGTCACGCTGATCGGGCTGGTGCACCGAGGCGTGCCGGTCCTCGGCATCGTCGACCAGCCGATCCTGGCCGAGCGCTGGACCGCCAGTGGGGCGGAAGCGACGACGCTCAACGGCGCCCCGGCCCGGGTCCGGCCTTGCGGCGCACTGTCGGACGCCCTCTTCTATACCAGCGCGCCCAGTTACTTCGACGGCGGTGCCGAAGCGATCCTGGACGACTTGGTGGCGGCGGCCAAGCTCACCCGTTACAGCGCCGACGGCTATGCCTTCGGCCTGCTGGCCTCGGGGCACATCGATATCGTGGTCGAGAAGGGTCTGCAGGCGCACGACTATGCCGCCGCCTTCCCGGTGATCGAGAACGCCGGCGGTGTTTGCACCAACTGGCGGGGCGAGCGGCCGGACATGGCCTCCGACGACCACCTCATCGCCGCTGGCGACCCGGCGGTGCATGCCCAGGTGCTCGAAATCGTGAACCGCTGATCCAGCCCGCCGCCTAATTTAGGCCCCTTTTCGTGCTAAGGTCCGGGCGACGGCCGAATAGAGTATGGTAGCCACCGATGCGTCTCCTCTCCCTCATCGTTGCCGGTCTCCTCGCAGCGGGTGCCGCCCAGGCCCAGGAGACGCGGGTCAGCCACGGCCTCTCGCTCTTCGGCGAGCTGAAATATCCGCCCGACTTCACGCATCTCGACTACGTCGATCCGGCAGCACCCAAGGGCGGCGCCATCAAGCTCGCCGCCATCGGCACCTTCGACTCCCTGAACCCCTTCATCATCAAGGGCTCGCCGGCGTCCAGCCTCGGCTTGACTTACGACACCCTGATGGAAGGGGCCCAAGACGAGCCCTCGACCGAGTACGGCCTTTTGGCCGAGAGCGTCGAGGTGCCGAAGGACCTTTCGTGGGTCGCCTTTACGCTCCGAGCGGAAGCGAAGTGGCACGACGGCAAGCCGGTGACGCCGGCCGACGTCATCTTCTCTTTCGAGACGCTGAAAAAGCAGGGCGCACCCTTCTACCGCTTCTATTACGCCAACGTCGCCGAGGTCACGCAGACCGGCCCCAGGACGGTGAAGTTCAAATTCGCCGGACCCGAGAACCGGGAGTTGCCGCAGATCGTCGGCCAACTGACGGTGCTGCCCAAGCATTATTGGCAGGACCGCGAGTTCGACGCGACGACACTGGAGCGGCCGCTCGGCAGCGGGCCCTACCGGATCAAGAGCTTCGATGCCGGCCGTTCGATCATCTACGAGCGCGTGGCGGACTATTGGGGGCGCGACCTGCCGGTCAACAAGGGGCGCTACAACTTCGACAGCATCCGCTTCGAGTACTACCGCGACCAGACTATCGCGCTGGAGGGCTTCAAGGCGCACGGCTTCGACTTTCGCCAGGAAAGCAATTCAAAGCTCTGGGCCACGGCCTATGATTTCCCGGCGATCAAGGACGGACGCGTCGTCAAGGAGGAAATCGCGCACGAGATCCCGACCGGGATGCAGAGCTTCGTCTTCAACCTGCGCCGGACCCAGTTCCGGGACCCGAAGGTGCGCGAGGCGCTGGCCTACGCCTTCGATTTCGAATGGTCGAACAAGAACCTCTTCTATGGCCAATACACGCGAACGCGGAGCTATTTCTCGAACTCGGACCTGGCCTCCCGCGGCCGCCCCCAGGCGGCCGAGCTCGCCTTCCTGGAGCCGTTAAAGGGCCGGATCCCGGACCAGGTCTTCGGCAAGGAATACCGGCCACCCCGGACCGACGGCTCCGGCAATGTCCGCAATAACCTGAGGGCCGCCAAGAAGCTGCTCGACGCGGCCGGCTGGCGGGTGAAGGACGGTATCCTGACGCACGGCGAGAGCGGGCAGAAGATGGAGATTGAGATCCTGCTGGTCTCGCCCGCCTTCGAGCGCGTGGTCGCACCCATGGTGCGGAACCTGAAGCGGCTCGGCGTCCAGGCACAGATCCGCATCGTCGACACCTCGCAGTACCGCCGCCGGCTCGATTCTTTCGACTTCGACATGGTCGTCGGCAGCTGGGGGCAATCGCTCTCGCCCGGCAACGAGCAGCGCGAGTTCTGGGGCAGCGCCGCGGCCAAGCGCGAGGGCAGCCGCAACATCACCGGCATCGAGAACGCCGCGATCGACAAGCTGATCGACCACGTCATCTTCGCCAAGAGCCGGGCCGAGCTGGTGGCCGCCACCCGGGCCCTGGACCGGGTCTTGCTCTGGGGCCACTACGTCATTCCCAACTGGCATATCCGTAGCTTCCGCGTCGCCTACTGGAACCGCTTCGCCCGGCCGGCGGTGCGGCCCAAGTACGGCCTCGGCTTCCTCGATACTTGGTGGCTGGATGCGTCCAAGGATGCGGCGTTGAACGAGCGCAAGGCGAAGGGGAAGTGATGGCGAAGAACAAAGACACAGCGTCACTCCCGCGGAAGCGAAAGTCCAGGCGGCCGCTGGATTCCTGCGTGCGCGGGATGACGAGTGGGGTGGGGATCACGGGACCGGCAATCGCTGAGGGGACATGGCGCTCTCTCGAATAAATGCAGGGGCGATCGCGCTTGCTACGGCGCTCATCGCCAGCACCGCCACCGCCGCCGAAAAGCACGGCTTCGCTATATTGGGCAGCCTGAAATACGGGCCCGAGTTCGAGCATTTCGAATACGTGAACCCGAATGCGCCCAAGGGCGGCGAGGTCGTGCTCTGGTTCCAGGGCACCTTCGATTCGATGCAGCCCTTCATCCTCAAGGGCGTGCCGGGGGCGGGCAGCAACCCCTTCATTCCGGGCGGTAGCCTGTTGACCTTCGAATCGTTGATGGTCGCCTCCGCCGACGAGCCCGATTCCTACTACGGCCTCGTCGCCAAGTCGGTGGCGCTGGCAGACGACCGCCAGTCGATCAGCTTCACGCTTCGCGACGACGCGCGTTTCCACGACGGCAGCAAGATCACCGCCGAGGACGTCGTCTTCTCGTTCGAGACCTTGAAGTCGAAGCAGGCGAACCCGCTCTTCCGTGTCCGCTTCCGCGATGTCATCGAGGCCCGTGCGGTCGAGCCCCTGAAGGTGCGGTTCGTCTTCAAGCAGGGCGCCATCACCCGTGATCTGCCGGGCTATGTCGCGACCATGCCGATCCTCTCCAAGGCCTATTACGAGAGCCGAGAGTTCAACAAGACGACCCTGGAGGCGCCGCTGGCGAGCGGGCCCTACAAGGTTGCCGAGGTCGATGCCGGCCGCGCCGTCACGTATGAACGCGTCAAGGATCACTGGGCCAGGGATCTGCCGGTCTACCGGGGGCGCTTCAACTTCGACCGGATCCGTTGGGACTATTACCGCGAGCGCGACATCGGCCTGCAGGCGCTGTTGGCCGGCAAGGTCGACTTCCGCGAGGAGTTCATGTCGCGCGATTGGGCGACGCGCTACGACGTGCCGCAAGTCGAATCGGGCTTGATCAAGCGCGAGGAGCCGCCGGACGCGACGCCGTCGGGCACCCAAGCCTTCTTCCTCAACACCCGGCGCAAGAAGTTCCAGGACCGTCGCGTGCGCGAGGCCCTGGCCTACGCCTTCGACTTCGAGTGGACCAACAAGCACATCTTCTACGACGCCTACAAGCGGACCACCAGCATCTTCGAGAACTCCGACCTCGCCGCCAAGGCAGCGCCGTCCGAGGCCGAGCTGGCGCTCTTGGCCCCCTATCGCGAAAAGCTGCCGGCGGCGGCCCTGGCCGGACCCTACGAGCCGCCGCGTAACGACGGCTCGGGCAACCTTCGCGGCCCCTTGCGCAAGGCCCGCAAGCTCTTGCAGGCGGCCGGCTGGCGGATCAAGGACGGCCGCCTCACCAATGCCGCGGGCGAGACCTTCGAGATCGAGTTCCTGTCCTTCCTGCAAGGCTTCGAGCGGATCGTCCTGCCTTATACGCGCAACCTGAAGCGGCTCGGCATCGAGGCCACCTTCCGCCGCGTCGAATCGGCGCAGTACCAGCGCCGGGTACAGACCTATGACTACGACGTCGTCACCAGCCGCTTCGGCGGCACCCTGACGCCGGGGGTCGAGCTCAGGAATTTCTGGGCCTCGTCGTCCGCCGGCGTCGAGGGCAGCCGCAACTACGCCGGCGTCCAGGACGGAATCGTCGACGACCTGATCGAGAAGGTGATCGGGGCCAAGAACAGGGCCGAGCTCACGACCGCGACCCGGGCTCTCGACCGGGTGGTGATGGCGGGGCATTACTTGGTGCCGCAGTGGTACCTGGCCTCGCACCGGATCGCCTATTGGGACTTCTTCGGCCGGCCGAAAATCAAACCGAAATACGCCCTCGGCTTTATCGATACCTGGTGGCTCGATCCGGCCAAGAAGGCCGAGGTGCTGAGCAAGCGATGACCGGGATCGCAGCTCCCGCCGACAGCCGCTGAGGGGCAACCTTGCTCGCCTATATCGTTCGCCGCCTGCTGCTGATGATCCCGACCCTCTTCGGCATCATGGTGATCAACTTCGTCGTCCTGCAGTTCATGCCGGGCGGGCCGGTGGAGCAAGTGATCGCGCAATTGCAGGGCACCGCGGTCGACGCGACGGCCCGCTTCGGCGGTGGTGCCGGCAGCGAGGTCGGTACGACGCAGTCCCCCTCCGGCCAGGGCCAGGCCTCGGACGTGAGCTCGAAGTATCGCGGCGCTCAGGGTATCGACCCGGAGCTGATCCGCGATCTGGAGCGCCAGTTCGGCCTCGACAAGCCGGCCCACGTGCGCTTCGCCCAGATGATGGGGAACTATCTCCGTTTCGACTTCGGCGAGAGCTTCTTCCGCGACCGCGCCGTCGTCGATCTGGTGATCGACAAGCTGCCGGTCTCGATCTCGCTCGGTCTCTGGACCACGATTCTCGCCTACCTGGTCTCGATCCCCCTCGGCATCGCCAAGGCGGTGCGCGACGGCACCCGTTTCGACGTCTGGTCCTCGACCGTGATCGTGGTCGGCTATGCAATTCCGAGTTTCCTGTTGGCGGTCCTTCTGATCGTCCTCTTTGCGGGGGGGAGCTATTGGAACGTCTTCCCGCTGCGCGGCCTCACTTCCGACAATTGGGAAGAGCTCGGGCTCCTGGCCCAGATCGCGGACTATTTCTGGCACATCGCCCTGCCGGTCTTCGCCATGGCGATCGGCGGCTTCGCGACGCTGACGATGCTGACCAAGAACTCGTTCCTGGACGAGATCAGCAAACAGTACGTGGTCACCGCCCGGGCCAAGGGATTGTCGGAACGCCAAGTCCTCTATGGCCACGTCTTCCGCAACGCCATGCTGATCGTCATCGCCGGCTTTCCCGGCGCCTTCATCGGCATCCTCTTCACCGGCTCGCTGCTGATCGAGACCATCTTCTCGCTCGACGGCTTGGGCCTCTTGGGCTTCGAGGCGGCCTTGAACCGCGACTACCCGATCGTGCTGGCGACCCTCTATGTCTTCACGCTCATCGGCCTGTTGATGAACCTGATCGGCGATCTGACCTATGTCCTGGTCGACCCCCGCATCGACTTCGAGAGCCGGGAGGTCTGAGGCGATGGCCCGGCGGGAAACCTTCCTCGGCATGCGGATCACGCCGCTGACGCGCCGGCGCTGGCAGAACTTCCGTGCCAACAAGCGCGGCTTTTGGTCGCTCAACATCTTCCTGGCGATCTTCGTCATCAGCCTCTTCGCCGAGTTCATCGCCAACGAGCGCCCGGTGCTGATCCGCTACGACGGCGGCTTCTACTACCCCGTCCTGACCGCCTATCCCGAGACCGCCTTCGGCGGCGAGTTCGAGACCGAGGCCGACTATCGCGACCCCTTCGTCGTCGAGCTGATCGAGGAGAAGGGCTGGATGCTCTGGCCACCCATCCCCTTCCACTACCGGACCCACGTCAAGGAACTGCCGTCGCCGGCGCCCTCGCCGCCATCGGCCCAGAACTGGCTCGGCACCGACGACCAGGCCCGTGACGTCGTGGCGCGGCTGATCTACGGCTTTCGAATCTCGGTCCTGTTCGGCCTGATCCTGACCATCATCTCGACCATCGTCGGCGTCATTGCCGGCGCCGTGCAGGGCTATTTCGGCGGCTGGACCGATCTCCTCTTCCAGCGCTTCATCGAGATCTGGTCGGGCCTGCCGATCCTCTACTTGCTGATCATCCTCTCCAGTCTCTTCCAACCCAACTTCTGGATCCTGCTGGCGATCATGCTGCTCTTCAGTTGGATGGCGTTGGTCGGCGTGGTCCGGGCCGAGTTCTTGCGGGCGCGCAATTTCGACTACGTCCGTGCCGCCCGGGCGCTCGGCGTCGGCAACGTCAAGATCATGTTCAAGCACGTGCTGCCGAACGCCATGGTGGCCTCGCTCACCTTCATGCCCTTCATCCTCTCGGGCTCGATCACGACCCTGACGGCGCTCGACTTCCTGGGCTTCGGCCTGCCGCCGGGCTCGCCGTCCTTGGGCGAGATGCTGCAGCAGGGCAAGGCCAACCTGCAGGCGCCCTGGCTCGGGATCACCGCCTTCGCCGTGATCTCGATCATGCTGACCTTGCTGATCTTCGTCTTCGAGGGGGTGCGCGACGCCTTCGATCCGAGGAAGAGCGTACTGGCCGCCGCACCGGCGCCCGAGCCCGCGGCAAAGACCGAGGCCGTGGCGGAGGCGGGAGAATGAGCGAGCGGCTCTTGGAGGTCCGCGACCTCTCCGTCGCCTTCAGGGTCGAGGGCGGCGAGAACCTGGCCGTCGACCGGGTCTCCTTCGACATTGATGCCGGCGAGACGATGGCGCTCGTGGGCGAGTCCGGCTCCGGCAAATCGGTGACCGCGCTCTCGATCCTGCAGCTCCTGCCCTATGGTGCGGCGCGCCACCCCTCGGGCTCGATCCGCTTTCGCGGCACCGAGCTGATGGGCGCCGAAGCGGCGGTGCTGGACCGGGTCCGGGGCAACGAGATCTCGATGATCTTCCAGGAGCCGATGACCTCGCTCAACCCGCTGCACACGGTCGAGAAGCAGATCAACGAGGTCCTGCTGCTGCACAAGCGGATGTCGCCGCGCCAGGCCCGCGAGCGGACGCTGGAGCTGTTGCACCTGGTCCGCATCCAGGAGCCGGAGAAGCGCCTCGGCGCCTATCCGCACCAGCTCTCGGGCGGCCAGCGCCAGCGGGTGATGATCGCCATGGCCTTGGCCAACGAGCCCGACTTGCTGATCGCCGATGAGGCGACGACGGCGCTCGACGTCACCATCCAGGCACAGATCCTGAAGCTCTTGGCCGAGCTCGGGTCGGAACTCCAGATGGCGATGCTGCTGATCACCCACGACCTCGGGATCGTCCGCAAAGTGGCGGACCGGGTGGCGGTGATGACCGGTGGCGAGATCGTCGAGCAGAACACCGTGGCCGACATCTTCGAGCGGCCCCAGCACCCCTATACCCGCCACCTGCTGGCCTCCGAGCCCAAGGGCCGGCCCGAGCCGCCGGCAGTAGACGCGCCGCCGGTGATGTCGGCCCAGCACCTCAAGGTCTATTTCCCGATCAAGGCCGGCGTCTTCCGCCGCACCATCGACCACGTCCGCGCCGTCGACGACGTCTCGTTCACGGTTGCCGAGGGCGAGACCATCGGCGTCGTCGGCGAGTCGGGCTCGGGCAAGACCACGCTCGGCCTGGCGCTCTTGCGCCTGATCCGCAGCCAGGGCGGCATCCGTTTCGAGGAGCATGACCTCGATGCGATGAAGACGCGGCAGATCCGGCCCCTGCGCCGCGAGATGCAGATCGTCTTCCAGGACCCCTTCGGCTCGCTGAGCCCGCGCCTTTCGATCGCCCAGATCGTCGAGGAGGGGATGCTGGTGCACGGCTATGGCGGCAGCTGGGAGGAGCGCCGCCAACTGATCGCCGAGGCCCTAGTCGAGGTCGACCTCGAGCCCGACGCCATGGACCGCTACCCGCACGAGTTCTCGGGCGGTCAGCGCCAGCGCGTCGCCATTGCCCGGGCGATGGTGCTGAAGCCGCGCTTCGTGGTCTTGGACGAGCCGACCAGTGCCCTCGACATGTCGGTGCAGGCGCAGATCGTCGAGCTCTTGCGCGACCTGCAGCGCCGCCACAAGCTGACCTACCTCTTCATCAGCCACGACCTGAGGGTGGTGCGGGCGCTCGCCAACTCGGTCCTGGTGCTGCGCCACGGCCAAGTCGTCGAGCAAGGCCCGGCCGACGAGATCTTCGAGCGGCCGAAGTCCGACTACACCCGCGCCCTGATGGCCGCCGCCTTCGACCTGGAGGCCACCGAGACCGGTGCCGTCAGCATGTGAGCGGTGCCAGCGTTTCGAGGAAGTCGTCTACCGTCGCCACCCAACCGAAGAGGTGATTCTCACCGTAAATGAGCGAGATCGCGGCTTCGTGCAGGGCCGGGTCGACGGCGGCGCAGCAGTCTTCGAGCGTCAGGCACCGGTAACCGCGGTCGACCGCCTGGCGCAGCGTCGAGTGGACGCAGCATTGCGTGGTGACGCCGGCCAGCACCAGGTGCGTGATGCCGCGATCCGCCAGCACGGCGTCGAGCTCCGTGCGGTAGAAGGCGCCGAAGCCGGGCTTGTCGATCACCACCTCGCCGGGCTGGGGATAGAGCTCCGGCACCGTGTCGTGGCCGGCCTCGCCCCGGATCAGGAAACGGCCCAAGGGTCCGGGTTGGCCGGCCGAGGCCCGCTCGCGCTTCAAGTCGTGCATGTCGGAGAGATCGCCGGCATAGCCCTCGCGGGTATGGATCACCGTCAAGCCGGCTTCACGCGCCGCCGCCAGCACCCCGGCGAAGCGGGGGATGATCGCCCGGAGGCTCGAGATATCGTCGCCGGCGGCGGCGAGATAGCCTTCGGCGTCGAGGAAATCGCGTTGCATGTCGATCGCCACAAAGGCCGTCGCGGCCGGTTCGAAGGCGTATTCGAGCCCATGGTTGCAGGCGACCCGGGGCATGTGGTGCCTCCCCTTCATTCTCTTGAGCGGCCCGGTTCCAGGCGGCCGCGGGCGGCCCTAAGATAGCCCGTTCCAGGCGCCGACGCAGGGGAGGGAAGGGCCATGACCGTATTGCTGTTCAGTTCGAAGGAGGACCCGGTCGACCTTTGGGTGCCGGAGCTGCAGAAGAACCTGCCCGATGTAAAGATCCGCGTCGCACCCGAGTTCGGCGACAAGTCCGAGATCGAGTACGCGCTGGTCTGGAAGCCCCCGTTCGGCATGCTCGCCAGCTTGCCCAACCTGAAAGCAATCTTCTCGGTCGGTGCCGGCGCCGACCACATCCTGGCCGATCCCGAGCGGCCCCAGCACCTGCCCGTGGTGCGCATGATCGACGACTACCTGCGCGACATGATGAGCGAGTGCGCGATCCTGGGGGTGCTGCACTTCCACCGCATGATGCCGGCCTACGAGGCCGACCGGACGGAAGAGATCTGGCAGCGTCGTTGGCCGCATTATACGCCCGACTGCACCGTCGGCGTCCTCGGCCTCGGCGCCATCGGCCGCGACATCGCGGCCAAGCTCGGCGTGCTCGGCTTTCCCGTCCACGGCTGGAGTCGGACGCCGCGCAGTGTCGCAGGCATGACCTGTCACCACGGGGCGGATGGCTTGGCGGCGATGCTGCCGCACTGCCGCTATCTCGTCTGCGTCCTGCCGCTGACCGACGAGACCCGGGGCATCATCGACGCCGCCCTGTTGGCCCAATTGCCGAACGGTGCCATCGTCGTCAACCTGGGCCGCGGCGGCCATGTCGTCGACGACGACCTCCTGGCGGCGCTCGCCACTGGCCACATCTCGGGCGCCTTTCTAGACGTCTTCAACGAAGAGCCGTTGCCCGAGGGGCATCCCTACTGGCATCACCCTCAGGTTGCGATGACACCGCACGTCGCCGGCGAGATCGTGCCCCGCTCGGCCGCCCGGACGGTGGCCGAGAACCTGCGCCGCCACCAGCGGGGCGAGGAGATGACGGGCGTGATGGATCTGACGCGCGGTTACTGACGGGCTTCGGCGCGCCGTTCGGAATCGGTCCAGATACGGCGGATGGTGCTGACGCCCTGACCGCTCGCATTGGCGCGGTCGAGCACCTCGCTCAGGCCTTCCACGACGACCGCCATGTGAAATGCGTTGGCGTGCAGCAAGCGCCAGCCGTCGAGGACGATGCCGGCATGGCCCGGGAAGTAGACGAGATCGCCCTGGCGCAGGTCGTCGAGGGCCTCCGCGCCGCCAATCGCCTCGCCGACCGCCTCGGCCTGCTGGTCGGTGTCCCGGGGCGCGGCGAGGCCGGCCCGCTGCAGGCTGAGCTGGATCAGCGCCGAACAGTCGAGGCCGAGCGAGGTGCGCCCGCCCCAGAGATAGGGCACGCCCAGGAAACCGCGCGCGGTCTCGACGTAGTCCGCCGCCGTCGTCGCGACCGGCGTCAGATGCTTGGCGAAGATCCAGCCGCCGGCCGTGGTCTCTGCGAAGCCGTTCTCTTGCGCCGTGACGCGCACCCGGCATTCGAGCGACAGCCTCGCCGTCGGCGGGCATTTCGGATCGGGTTCGGGATAGAGGTGGCTCGCCGGCACCTGGACGACGTGGCTCGGGCTCTCGACCTCGGCCTCGAGACCCGCCGCCGGCACGTAGCCGACATAGCCGTCGGCCGCCGCCTGGCCCCAGGCCCAGCCGACGGCCTCGTCGTAGACGGTAAACCCTTCGCCCAACAAGAGCTCGGTCTCGAGGCGGGCGCCGGCCTTGGCCGTGAACGACAGGGCCAGGGCCGGCGCGCTCACTTGCCGTGCCGTGCCACTGACATATCGCGGCCGCTCGACCGTGTCTTTCAGCATCGCGGCTGCCAGGTCGTCGCGCACCGGCGTGACGCGGGGATCGAAATCCTGGCTCATGGCTCTCGCGCGGCCTGAGCGACCAAGCCGGCGAACTCGCTCAAGAAGACCGCGCCACGGACGGTACGGTGGATCTGGACGCTGCGCCGGTCGCGCTCGTCGGGGCGGCGGCGCACGAAGTCCAACTTGCCGAGGCTGTCGAGGGCGCGGACGATCGCCGGCTTGGAGACCTTGAGATGGGCGGCGAGGCCGCGCACCGTCTGCGGCACCGGGTCCTGGTAGACGGTCAGCATCAGCGCCATCTGGCGCGCCGAGAGGTCGGGCTGCTCGGAGCGCACGCTCTCGGTCATCGCCCGGCGCCAGATCGCCAACGCTTGCCGCTCGGAGAGCTCCACCACCGTGCCGGCCCCAACTCGCTCAAAATCGCATCGGTTTCGTTTCGGATACGATCTGACCTGGTAGTGAAGCGAGAATCCGCCCTGGCGTCAAGTCGGCGGGTAGCGCTGCGCGATCAGGCGGTAGAGGGCACGGATCGCCTGAGCCTCGCCGCCGATGGGGCGCCCTGGCCGCGCCTTGTCGTTCCAGGCGTAGACGTCGAGATGGGCCCAAGCGGCGGCTTGGCCGACGAAGGACTTCAGGAACAGCGCCGCCGTCACCGAGCCGGCCATGGGCGAATCGGCGACGTTGTTGAGGTCGGCGATGCGGCTCTTCAGGCCCTCGGCGTAGCCGGGGTGGAGTGGCAGGCGCCAGACCGGGTCGGACGCCGCCCGGCCTTCGGCCTGGAGGTCCAGGGCGAGGCGATCGTCGTCGGTGTAGAGCGCCGGCAGGTCGGGCCCGACCGCCACCCGGGCCGCCCCCGTCAAAGTCGCCATGTCGACGATCAGCGCAGGCGTTTCCGAATCCGCCTCGGCCAGGGCGTCGGCCAGGATGATGCGGCCCTCGGCGTCGGTGTTGCCGACCTCGACGGTCGTGCCCTTTCGGGTCGCCAGCACGTCGCCGGGGCGAAAGGCGTTGCCCGAGACCAAGTTCTCCACCGCAGGGATCAGCACCCGGAGCCTGAGGCCGAGGCCGGCGTCCATGACCATGTCGGCGAGACCCAAGATGTTGGCGGCACCGCCCATGTCCTTCTTCATCCGCAGCATGTTGGCGGCGGGCTTGAGGTCGAGGCCGCCGGAATCGAAGCAGACCCCCTTGCCGACCAGCGTCACCTTGGGCGCTGACGCCTCGCCCCAGCCGAGGTCGATCAGGCAGGGCGGGCGGTCGCTGGCGCGGCCGACGGCGTGGATCGCCGGGTAGTTCTGCCGCAAGAGCTCGTCGCCGACGATGACGTTGACGGTGGCGCCGTGCCGCGCCGCGGTCGTCTCCACCGCCTCGGCCAGTTCCGCCGGGCCGAGGTCGGCCGCCGGCGTGTTGACCAGATCGCGCACCATGTTCACCGCCCGGACCGTGCGTCCGACCTGGGCGAGATCGGCGCCGTCTGGCGCCAGTAACGAGGCCCGTTCCTGGTCGCGCTTGCGATAGCGGGTGAAAGCGTAGCCGCCGAGCGCCCAGCCGAGCGCCGCCTGGGTTGCGTCGTTTGCGTCCTGCTCGGTTGCGATCCGATAGGTTGCTCGCGGCAGGTCCTTCGCCAAACTGCCGTAACACCAGAGATCGGGCGTCTCGCCCAGGCCCAAGACCAGGCCAGCGATATTTCCCTCGGCATCGGGGATCAATCGGCGGGCGCCGGACTCCGGCTTGAACTCGGTCGCCCGCAGCCAGGTGCCGATCGGGTCGGATTGCGAGCCGAGCCATGCCTCGTACGCGTCCTTCTCTACCGGCCAGATGGGAATGGCGTCCGGGGCGTCTTCGACGATGCAGGGGATCACGGGGGCGGTACCTCGTCTTCGGCTCTGTTTGGGGAACGAATTTCCGGGGCCTAAGATGACGCGAACGGGGGCCGGCGGAAAGAGAAAGATCACGGGAGAATCGGAATCATGGCCAAGGCTACGCTCGTCATCGGCACGCCCAATCTCTCCTCATGGTCGTTGCGCCCCTGGCTCTTGATGCGCCAGCTCGAGATCTCCTTCGAGGAAGTGCTGATCGAGCTCGACCGGCCGACGAGCAAGGCCGAGATCTTGCGCCATTCGCCGGCGGGCCGAGTGCCGGTGTTGAAGGAGGGCGGCCTCGCGATCTGGGAATCGCTCGCCATCATCGAGTATTTGGCCGAGCGGAGCCCTGAGCTCGAGGTCTGGCCCCGGGACCGGGCGGCCAGGGCCGAGGCCCGATCTTTGTCCGCCGAGATGCATTCGGGATTTGCCGCCCTTCGGGACGAGTTGCCGCTAGAGGTCACCGCCCGCCGGCCGGGCACGACGTACTCGGCGGATGCCGCCGCCGACATCGCCCGCATCGTCGAATGCTGGGAGGCCGTGCTTGCCCGCCATCGGGGCGGTGGCGGCTTCCTCTTCGGCGCCTTCTCGGCCGCCGACGCCATGTTCGCGCCCGTGGTCAGCCGGTTCATCACCTACGACGTGCCGCTGGGTAACGCCGCCGCTGGATACCGGGACTTGATCTGGAACCTGTCGGCGATGGCCGAATGGCGAGCCAAGGCGGGCGAGGCGTGAGTTTCAGTTGAGCAGTTTACGCTCGCGGTAGAAGCGCTGGGCGCCCTCGTGCAGCGGAACGGCCAGGCGGTCGAGCGCGCTTTCGATGCGGATGCGGCGTCCCTTCGGATGACCGCCGTCCAGGAGCTTGCGGTTGCCGGGGTTCCAAAGCGCCTTGGTGATCCGATAGATGAGGTCGGCGTCGATCGTGGCCGAGGTCAGCCAATGCGCGTCGACCCCGATCGTCGCTTTGGAACCGATTCCCTTGTAGGCGCCCGCGGGAATTCTCTGGGTTCGAAAGTAGGGATATTCGGCCAGCAGCGCGTCGGCCGCGGCGCCGCGGATCGACAGCAGATCGACGATGCCGTCGTCGGCGAGATCCGTTACCACCGGCATCGGATAACCGTCGATCACGATCATCGCGTCGAGCTGGCCGGCCCGGATCCGATCCGCCGCCCGCGCCGGATCGTCATACTCCTTGATGATCTGATCGCCGCTGATGGCGTGGGCGGCGAGCACCGCCAGCGCCCGCTCCGCGGTCCCGCCCTGACGGGTGCCGAGCGAGATTCGCCGCCCGGCGAGATCGGCGAAATCGCGGATCCCGCTCTCGCGCCGAATCACGACCTGCACGCTTTCCGAATAGAGGTTGGCGATCGCGCGCAAGTTGTCGACCGGACCGGTGCCCCTGAAGGGACCGCTGCCGAGGTAGGCCAAATGCGCCAGGTCGGCTTGGACGAAGCCCGAATCGACCTGGCCGCGATCGATCATCTGAATGTTCTGCAGCGCCCCTTGGGTGCTGTGGGCGACGGCGATCAGTCCCGGCACGCCGCAGCTACCGCCTTCCGCGCATGTACGTGAGCCCGGCGGGTTGGTGATCGCGCTGGCGATCAGCCGCCCGATGGGGAAGTAGCTGCCGACGGTATTGCCGGTAGCGATCTGGAAGAACTTGACCGTCTGGGCCTCGACCTTCGGGACGATCAGTCCGGCGATGAGGACGAGGACGACGGCGCTGACGCAATGGGATACCGGCCTGGGCATGGCGCCCTTGTATACGCCCAAGCGATTCCGAGACCAAGAGGGTGATTTAACGGCGCGAGACCGAGGCTTGACAGCAGGACCGCCACTGTCAATCTGACTCCCGGCCCCGCAACCTTTCGAGCCATCCGAGCCGTGACCACGGAACAAGACGACTCCACGACCATCGACTATGTCCGCGGCCTGGTCCGCGACGGCATCCCCCATGTCCGACATCTCGCCATCGACGTCGAGGCAGCAGCAAAGGGCAGGCTGACGCTCCGCCTCGACTATCAGGAGCGGCTGGTCGGCAACCCGGAGAACGGCGTTCTGCACGGCGGCGCGATCACGGTGCTGATGGACACGGTCAGCGGCCTGGCCGTGATCACGGCGCTGCCTGCCCCGGCGCCGATGGCGACCCTCGACCTCCGGATCGACTACCTGAGGCCGGCGAGTCCCGGGCAGGCGGTCCTCGGGCACGCCCACTGCTTCAAGCTGACCCGCAGCGTCGCCTTCACCCGAGGCTTCGCCTACCAGGACGACGAGAACGACCCGATCGCCCACTGCACCGGCGCCTTCATGCTGGCGACGGCCGGCGAAGCGGTGCCGTTCGTGACAGGTAGTTAGAGATGGCTGAGTCGGTACGCCTCGCCGAGATGATGCGCCGGGCACGCGGGCGGGACGACCTCGCGGCCCTCCACCAGGCCATTCCCTACCACCGTTTCCTCGGTCTCGAGATGCGGGAGACCGAGGCAGGCCCGGTGCTGGTGATGCCCTACCACGACAAGCTGATCGGCAATCCGACCCTGCCGGCGCTGCACGGCGGCGTCACCGGCGCGCTTCTCGAATGCACCGCCATCGCCACCGCGATCACCGAGGTCGAGACCGCCGATCTGCCCAAGATCGTCAACATCGCGATCGACTATCTGAGACCGGGCCGTCCGCTCGACACCTTTGCCCGCGGCCGGATCACGCGCCAGGGCCGGCGCGTCGTCAACGTTCAGGCATTGGCCTGGCAACGACGGCAGGAAGAGCCGATCGCGACAGCGAGCGCCCACTTCCTGATCGCCTGATGGCGCCGACAACGGGCTTGGGTTCCGGCGTCCACCCGCATAGTCTTGGGTGAATGATGGTTTGACGGGAGGGTATGTGATGGCGGCAGGCAAGACGTTCGAGGTTGGCGAGATCGGCGGTATCATTCCGCCGATGGCGACCCCCTTCACGGCCAAGGGCGAGGTCGACGAGGCCGCCTTTCGGCGCCAGGCGCGGTTCCTGATCGAGGCCGGCGTGCACGGCCTCGCGGTCGGCGGCAGCACCGGCGAGGGCCACGCGTTGGAGCGCGAGGAGTGCCGTCGCCTGCTCGAGGTCGCGGTCGAGGAGGCGGCGGGCCGGGTGCCAATCGTCGCCGGCATCATCGTCGATTCGACCCGCGAGGCGGTGGCCCGCGGCCAGGACGCCAAGGCGGCCGGTGCCTCGGCCCTGCAGATCACGCCGGTGCACTACCTCTTCCGCCCCGACGATGCCCACATGGAAGAGCATTTCCGCACCGTCGGCCGCGCCGTGCGGGCGCCGATCTTCATCTATAACGTCGTCCCCTGGACCTATCTCTCGCCGGCGCTCCTGGTCCGGATCATGCGCCGTGTGCCCGAGGTCGTGGGCGTCAAGCAGAGCGCCGGCGATTTGAAGCTCTTCGCCGACCTGATCCAGACGACGCCCCGCGGCACGCGGATCTTCTCGGCCGTCGATGCGCTGATGTACCCCTCCTTCACGCTGGGCGCGCATGGCGCCATCGCCGCCATCCTGACCGCGGCACCTCATGCTTGCGTGCAACTCTGGGAATCGGTCCAGGCCGGCGACCATCGGACGGCGCTTCGCCTGCACCGCCGGCTGCTGCGGCTCTGGAACGCGATGATCGACGACAACCTGCCGGCGGCGGTGAAATGTGCGCTGACGCTGCAGGGCGTCAAAGGCGGCTATCCCAGGGCGCCGATGCCGGTCGCCTCGGCCAAGCAGCAACGCGACATCGCCCGCACCCTGAAGCCACTCACTTGAGGCGCTTGCCGGACGGTGCCGTCGGGCCCTTTAACGGCCGGCATGGCGATGTGGACATCCGGTAAACCAGTCGAGATCGAGACCGAGCGTGTGTTGCTTAGGTCCATGCAAGCCGACGACGTGACCGACCGCTTCGTGGGATGGTTCGGTGATCCGCTGGTCATGGCGAACGTCGCCATGCGGATGAATGCAGGGCGGCGGGGTCTCCTGCGTTATCTCTCGAGCTTCGACAATGCCTCGAAGTTCCTATTTGGTATCTGGTTGAAGGACACCGGCCAGCAGATCGGCTGGGCCAGGATCCAGATCCCTCCCGAAAAACGGTATGGCATCACGACCACGGTCATCGGTGAGCGCGACTATTGGGGTCGGGGTCTCGGCTACGAGATCCGCGCGGCCATGATAGCGTTCATGTTCGATAGCCTGGGGCTGGACAAGGTCGTCAATACCGCCTACGCCGAGTCCGAGAGCACCCATGCGCTCAACCAGAAACTCGGCTTTCGCCGCGAGCGTGTCCTGCGCAACCACGAGCGCGGCCATGACGGCAATTGGCGGGATGTCTTCATCTACGGGCTGTTGGCCGATGAATGGCGCGCCCGTAGAGAAGGGCGGAATCCAGACCTTCACCGGCGGCGCCGGCTACGCGTATCGCTGCGGCCGCGGGCGGGCGGCGGGGCCGGCGATCCAACGCCGCGCCCCAAAGTTCGAGACCGGAATTGATCCACCTGGAATAGCGCCGCCGCCGTCGGCGCCCGACAGCGCCAAGCCATTCGAGGACTAACAATCCGACATCTGCAACCGTAGACAACCATTGTCGTTGACGACGCGGGTTCCGAGCCTCGCACCTTCACGGTTGAGGATTTCCTCCAGGCGGCCGGCGTCGTTGTCGTCGGCCCGACGGACCTTTAGACGGCACATGCCGGTCGGCTGCATACGCAGTTCGACGAGCCGCCCGTCCGTAGCGGAAAGGCGGGCGAAGTAGATCAGTCCCAGGTCCGGCGCGAAGGGTTCCTGTTCCGGCGTCTTGGGGATGCCTTCGTAGTCGTTGATGAGGTCGCCGCAGCCGTAAAGGATCAGCTTGCCGTTATAGGCCTCGATGCCCCTGACGTGGTGCGAGGAGTGACCGTGAACCAAGTCCACGCCGGCATCGTCGATTAGCCGTCGGGCGAAGGCGCGCTGGTTCTTCTCGAATTCGTGGCCCCAGTTCGGACCCCAGTGGATGGACGCGACCGCGACGTCGCCCGCCCGTTTGACAGCCGTAATTCGTCGCTGCACATAGGCCAGCCAGCGTTCGGTCAGGCGGACGAGATTGACGCCTGGTCTTTGCCGGCTGGCGGCCCATAGTGATGCGACGCCGCTCGACGGTGTCGCTAGAGAGACCACGATCACCCGGCCCCCGTCGGGGAGGCTCAGAACCGCGGGCGCACCCGCCTGCTCGCGATTTCTCCCGGCGCCCGCGTGCGCGATGCCGGCGCGATCCAGGGTGTCGATGGTGTCTTCGAGGCCCGGATAGCCCCAATCGAGAACGTGATTGTTGGCGAGCGAGCAGAAGTCGATGCGCGCGCGGGTCAGCACGTCGGCGTTCCGCGGATGCATGCGGTAGTGGATCCCTTTCCGGGGCCAGGGCCGGCCGCGGGCGGTAATGGCGGTTTCCAGGTTGATGAGCCTGAGGTCGGGGTTCGAGGAATCGAAGACCGCCAGGGCGTCACCCCAGACGTATTCCGCGGCCCGATCGTCCGGAGCGGGCCCGTGCTTTCTCTCCGCCAGATCGACATAGCCGCGGGCGGACGTGATACCGCGCCGGTTGACCGGTATCGACGGATCGCCCGGATGGGGCAACAGCTGGTCGATGCCGCGACCCAGCATGACGTCGCCGCACAACACCAGCCCGACGTCAGCCGACGTCGATTGCGTCCCGGGTCGCTTCGGTTGTCGGCTGACTTTCGCGACCAGAGCAGCCATTCAAGGACTCCGCGGCAGCTTCGAGACCGCTCCGGACCACTCGACCGCTCCCGGTCGCGCCGCCGTTGTCTAAAACGTGTCAGACACGTTTATCAGGATTCGTGGCGAGCCACCAGAATTCATAACCTCGAGCCAAAGTCATGCTATAAATCGTGTCTGACACATTTTAGGCGGGCAACGCGATCTGACGCCCGGAGCGAGACGAAGGCGAGGGCTGGATGGGCCGATTTCCCCGCTACAACTTGCCAGGGGTGCCGCAGCACCTGATTCAGCGCGGCGTCAACCGCGCCCCGGTATTCTTCGACGACGACGACCGCCGCCACTATCTCGACTGCCTAGCCGAGACCGGGCCGCGTTTCGGCCTCGCCGTGCACGCCTATGTGCTGATGGGAAACCATGTCCACCTCCTGCTGACCCCGGCCGCCGCCGACAGCTTGCCGCGCGGGCTGCAATCGCTCAATCGTCGTCACGTCGGCCGTGTCAACCGGCGCCATGGGCGCAGCGGTACGCTTTGGGAGGGCCGCTATCGGGCGACCGTGATCGATAGCGAGCGCTATCTCCTGGCCTGCATGCGCTATATCGATCTGAACCCGGTTCGCGCCGGGCTGGCGGCGGTGCCGCGCGACTACCCCTGGTCGAGCTACCGTCATCTCGGGCACGGCGAGCCGAGCCTGATCGTCACCCCGCATCTCCTCTATGAGGCCCTCGGCGGAAGCGCGAGCGAGCGACGGCGGGCCTATCGGCGACTGGTTCGCCAGGCCCTGGAGCCCGGCCTGGTGGCGACGTTGCGTCAGGCGACCAACGCCGGTTGGGCGCTTGGCGACGACGTCTTCCAGGAGCGGGTCGCGCGGCGCACCGGCCACCGGGTGACGCCGCTGCCGCGCGGTCGGCGACCGAGCGACTCGCCCGCCAAGTCGCGCTGAGCCGCCGCCGGCCTTGCCAGCGCGTGCGCCCGGTGTTCCTGCCGCATGAGCCGACGTTGATCGCATAAACCGCGTCAGACACGACCAACGTCGGATCGTCCGTTGGCGATGCTGTTCGTAGGTTGGCGCAGGATCGTAAAGCAAAAACGTGTCTGACACGATTTGTCGTGTTATCGGGAGGGGCATGTCGGACACGTTTCTGGCTTTCCGCAGACCCTGGCGGCCGAACGGGGGCCGGTGGGGACCGGTCGCGGCGGGCGTCTTGCACCGCGACACGGTCGACAGGGTCATCTAGATAGGGATGAGCATCTTTCAATTATATTGGTGTTATGATCTTATCCGCATAAAGGGTGTGCGCGAAGACGCAAGCTGCGGCTGGCGGGGCGCTTGGCCCGCGCTGGCTTGGAGGAGGCGGAGGGCGATGGCGAGAGGCAGAACGATCGTCCTCAAGTGGGTATTGCCGCTATTCGTCGCCCTGATGCTCGCGGTCTTCGGAGTCGTCCTGCTCGGAATGGGTTACTACGAGCTCCACGTCCTGATCGACGGTGTTCCGATCGAGAATCTGTCGCCCGAGCAAGTCACCGCCGCCGTCATGAAGGGCGGAAAGATGGAGCAGTATTCGTTGGTTTTTGGGATCAAGCTACCGGGCTCGTTGTGGGCCTTCGCATTCCCTTCGGTCCCCTTCGTCGTCGGCTTCGTCGTCTGCAGGATGGCCTTGTCTCGGCTGGCTACAAAACGTGTCTGACACGTTTTGTAGTGGGTTCGGGCGACCAGAGCAGCCATTCAAGGACTCCGCGACAGCTTCGCGACCGCTCCGGACCACTCGACCGCTCCCGGTCGCGCCGCCGTCAGGCGTTCTTGACCCACTTCATGATGTGCTCGGCGACCGAGACCACCTCGCCCTTCTGGTTGGTGACCTGAATGTCGGAGCGCGAGCGGCGGCGCGGCTCGTCGATCTCCTTGACCGTGTAGGTCACGGTCAGGGTGTCGCCGAAGAAGACCGGCAGCAGAAAGCGGATCCGGTCGTAGCCGAGCGAGACCGGGGTCTCCTCCCAGTCGGGGCTGATGATCCCGGCCAGGAGCTGCGAGGAAGCCGTCGACATGAAGCCGACCGAGAGCACCCCGTGGGCGATCCGCTCGCCATAGGAGGAGCGGCGCATGAACTCCTCGTCGGTGTGGATCGGGGCGAAGTCGCCGGTGATGCCGGCGAAGCCATAGACGTCGTACTCGCCGACCGTCTTCGAGAAGCTCACGGAATCACCGACATCGACGTAGAAATTGCTCATCGCTCGTCTCTCCCTATTTTTTCAAGCCCTACCGGCCTCGTCGTCGTGCAGCCTGACGACGCCGTCCGCCGCCAACTGCCGGATTGCCGCGGAATCATAGCCGAGCTCGGCCAGGACCTCCGCCGTTTGTGCACCCAAGGGCTGCGGCGGCAGACGTACCTCGGCAACCTCGCCGTCGAAGCGGTTGGGGTGGTTCAGAAGCGTGATCGGGGTGCCGGTGGCGCCCGGCACCGTCAGCAGGCTGCCGTTGTGGGCGACCTGCGGGTCCCGGGCCAGGTCGTCGTAGTCGGCGACCGGCATGTTCCAGACCTTGTGTGCGTCGAGCCGGGCCACCAACTCCGCCAAGGTCCGCCCGGCGACGGCGTCGGCCACCGCGGTTGCCAGCTCGGCCCGCTTGCTGAACTGCTGTCGCGCGTCGTAATCGGCCAGTGCCGGCGTTTCCAGCGCCTCGGCCAGGGTCTCGAGGCTGGTCAGCGAGATCGCCAGATGGCCGTCGGCGGCGGCATAGATGCCGTAGGGCGCGCCGTAGTACCAGCCGGCCACCGGCGCCGGCGCCGAGACGTCGCCCTCGCGCGGCCCGTTCATGTAGGCGACGATCGATTCCATCTGCATGTCCAACGCCGCCGACAACAGGTCGACGTCGACCCGGCAGCCCTTGCCCGTGCGCTCGCGTCGGAAGAGGGCGGCGAGGATGCCTTGCGCCAGGAGCGCCGCACCATGGTGGTCCGTCGCCGAGACCCCGACCGGCCGCGGCCCCGACTCCGCGCTGCCGGTGATCGCCGCCAGGCCCGAGATCGCCTGGATCAACAGGTCTTGGCCCGGCCGGTCGACGTAGGGGCCGTCGGGACCGTAGCCCGAGGCGGAGGCGTAGATCAAGGCGGGGTTGCGGGCGCTCAGGGCCTCGTAGCCGAGGCCGAGCCGCTCCATGACGCCGGGCCGGAAGTTCTCGGTCACGACGTCCGAACGGTCGGCGAGCTGGAGCACGATCGCGCGTCCGGCCTCGCTACGGAGGTCGATCGCCAGGCTGCGCTTGTTGCGCCCACCGCAGAGCATCAGCACCGATTGGCCGTCGACCCAGGTGTCGGCGCCGGCCCATTGGCGCTGGAAGGCACCGTCCAGCGATTCCACCGCGATCACATCGGCGCCCAAGTCGCCCAGCACCTGAATGCCGACCGGGCCCAAGAGAAAGTGGTTGAAGCTCAGGACGCGGACGCCGTCTAGAAGATCCAACATCGGCTCGCTCGCGCCTCAACTATGGCTGAACTGGGGCTCTTCCTTGGCGAAGAAGGCGCGCACGCCCTCGCGGCAGTCGTCGGTCGAGAAGGCCCGGTCGCTGAGCGCCAGCGAGCGTTGGATCGCCTCGTCCTCGGTCAGGTCCAAGGCCGCGTCGATCGACTGCTTGCAGAGCTGCAGCGCCTTGTTGGGCCGCTTGGCCAACAGTGCCGCCATCGCCATCGCCTCCGGCAGCACCCGGTCCCGGGCCACCACCCGGTTGACGAGGCCCCAGTCGAGCGCCGTTTGGGCGGAGATCGGATCGCCGGTGAACATCATCTCCTTGGCCCGGCCCTCGCCGACCCGGCGCGTGACCCGGACGGTGCCGCCGCTGCCGGGAAAGAGGCCGAGCTTGATCTCCGGCAGGCCCAATTGCGCCGTCTCGGCGGCGATAAGGATATCGCAGCAGACCGCCATCTCCAGCCCGCCACCGAAGGCGAGGCCGTTGAGCGCGGCGATCGTTGGCTTGGGGAAGTCGTCGAGCTTGCTGTAGGTCTGGTTCTCGAAGACGAGCTTTTTCTCCAGCACCGCGCCCGGCGTCATGTAGTCGTCGAACTCGCCGATATGCGAGCCGGCGCAAAAGGCCTTGGCGCCCCGGGAGGCGCCGGTGACGACCAGGACCCGTGCCGCCGGGTCGTCCGCCAGGCGGTCGAGAGTGTCGCTCAACTGTTGGGTCAGGTCCAACGAGACCAGGTTCAAGGGTGGGTTCGCGAGCTTGAGGCAAGCGACGCCGTCCGATACCGCGACCTCCACCAACTCCGCTGCCATGGCCAATCTCCCTCCTGCTCGGCCGTCCTGCCGGTCCCGGTGGTCATAGTGACCCCGGACCCCGCACCTCCGCAACCGGAGAGGCTCAAGCGGTGACGATCAGGGCGTCGGCGACGGTAAGGCCCCGGTCGTGCACCAGCACCGGGTTGAGATCGATCTCAGCGACGCGGTCACTGTGGTCGGCAGCGAAGCGCGACAGCCCCACCATCAGCCGGACCAGAGCCTCCAGGTCCGCCGGTGGCCGGCCTCGGCCGCCATCGAAGAGGGCGCGTCCGGCCAAGCGGTCGAGGAGGCGCCGGGCGGCGGCCGCATCCAGCGGCACCGGCGCGAAGGCGACGTCGCCCAGCACCTCGACATGGACACCGCCCAGTCCCACCATCAGCAGCGGTCCGAAGTTCGGATCGCGATGGACGCCGAGGATGACCTCCAGGCCGGGCGGTGCCATCGGCTGCACCAGCACGCCCTCGATCTCGGCGTCCGCATGGTGCGCCCGAGCCGAACCCAAGATCTCGTCGTAAGCCGCCCGAAGGTCCGCGTCGGTGGCGAGGTCGAGGGCAAGCGCCCCGACGTCGCTCTTATGTAGGATCGCCGGCGACTGCACCTTGAGGGCGACCGGCGCGCCGATCTCGGACCAGGCGGCGACGGCCTCGTCGGCTGATTGCACCAACCGCTCAGCCTTCGTTTCGACCAGGCCGTAGGCGGCGAGCAGCGGCTTCGACCGGTGCTCGGTCAATACCGGCCCGGCCTCGGCCAAGCGTCGCGCGACGTCGTCTGCTTGGCTGTGACGACTGCTTTCAATCGCGGGTGCGGCCAGGAAGGCCTCGCGCAGGGCCCGGTAGTCGGCCATCAGGCGGAGCGTGCGGGCACAGGTGCCCATGTTGGTGTAGAGGGGATAGCCGGCCTCGGCCAGCAAGCGGACGGGTTCCGGCATCGGCAGGGTGTAGGAGTAGAACAGCACCGGCTTGCCGCCGGCCGCCGCCGACCGGGCCAGCGCCTCGTGGTCGCGTTCGAAGAGCACCGGGCTCCGGGCCGAGGTCAGGACCACGACCGCGTCGACCGCGGGCGAGCCGGTCAGCGTGGCGGCGAGGCGGGCATAGCCGACCTCGCGAATGGCCTGCGCCGTGACGTCGACTGGGTTCACCGAGGTGGCATAGCTCGGCAGGTGCGGGTCGATCAGGGCCCGGGTCTCGGCGTCGAGCTCGGGCACCTCGAGGCCCGCGCCGCAAGCGGCGTCCGCCATCCAGCCGCCACTGCCGCCCGACGGGGTCAGGAGGGCGATCCGTCGGCCCTTCGGCAGGCGGCCGGCGAAATAGGCGAAGCCGGCGGCGATGTCGACCGCCTCCTCGATGTCGTCGGCCTCGATCACGCCGTAGTGCCGGAAGATCGCCTGATAAGCCCGGTGGTCGCCGGCCAGCGCCGCGGTGTGCGATTGGGCGGCGCGCGAGCCGGCCTCGGAGCGGCCGATCTTGGCGACGATCAATGCCACCCCGGCCCTGAGCGCCCGTTCTGCCACCGGCGCCAGGCGGGTCGGCGTCTTGACCTCTTCGAGGAAGAGGATGATGGCGCCTACCTCGCCCTCGTCCAGCAGGTAGTCGACGTAGTCGAGGGACTCGAGCACCGCCTCGTTGCCGGTGGAGACGACATAGGCGAAGGGCAGCTCCTTCGCCCGGCCGTGGTCGTAGAAGGCGAAGCCGATGCCGCCGCTCTGCGCCACCGCGGCGATCGGCGCCGCCTTGGGTGATTTCGGGTACAAAGGCGCGTCGCCGACCTCGACCGCTGGCGAGAAGGTCGGGCAGAGCGCGGCCCGTGTGTTGGCCAGGCCCTCGGAGTTCGGCCCCGCCACCGCCATGTCGTAGGTCGCCGCGATCTCCTTGAGGCGGGCCTGCAGCTCGGCCCCGTCGGCACCTTCCTCGGCGAAGCCCGAAGTGATGATGTGTGCCGCCTTGACCCCGGCCTCGCCGCATTCGGCCAGCGCGTCCGGCACGAAACGAGCCGGGATGATGATGACGGCGAGGTCGACCGGCGCCGGCGCCTCGGCGATCGTCGGATAGGCCTTCAGGCCGTGGACGACGACGTCGCTGCGGCTGATGGGGTAGACCGGGCCCTCGTAGGCGTGCTCGCCCATCACCTCCATGAGACGGCCGCGAAGCTTGGCGCCGTCGTTCGAGGCCCCGATCACGGCCACCGACCGGGGCCAGAGCAGCGCCCGGATGTCAGGCAACGGGGTCTCCTTCCTTGTCCGGGATGCGGGCGGCTCAGCGCAAGCCCAGGCCGCGGGCGATGATGCCGCGCAGGATCTCGCGGGTGCCGCCCTGGATGGTCAGCTTGGGTGCGATCTGGGTGGCGAAGTCCAGGATCTCGTCGAAGCGGGCCCGGTTGCCGGTCTCCTCCTCGACGAAGGCGGCGAGCTCGCGGGCCCGGGCCGGCAGCGCCTGTTCCCAGTTGGTGCCGAGGTCCTTGACGACCGAGGATTCCAGCACCGGCTCCTTGCCGGCCTCCAGCATGCCGTTGACCGAGATCGACATCCGGCGAAGGGTGTGCAGCTGCGCCACCAGGCGGCCCAGGCCTTCGGCGCTGCGCAGGTCCGGCTTCTCGCCCAGGACCCGGGCGAGCTCGAACAAGACGTAGATCGTCTCCAGGAAGCGCTCCGGGCCTGAGCGCTCGAAGGCGAGCTCGCTGGTGGCTTGCTTCCAAGCCATGTCGACCTCGCCGAAGACGTGGTCGTCGGGCATGAAGGCGTCGTCGAAGACGACCTCGTTGAAGTCGTGATGCCCGGTCGGGTGCAGGATCGGCCGGGTCGAGATGCCGGGCGTCTTCATATCGACCAAAAACTGGGTCAGGCCGTGGCGGCGGTTCTCCTTGGTCGAGGCCGAGGTCCGGAAGAGGCCGATCATGTAGTCGGCCTGGTGCGCGTTCGAGGTCCAGACCTTGCGGCCGTTGATGTGCCAGCCGCCGTCGGCCTTTGTCGCCTTGGTGCTGGCGGCGAAGAGGTCGGAGCCGGAATCGGGCTCGCTCATGCCGATGCAGAAGGTGCACTCGCCCCGGGTGATGCGGGGCAGGATGTCCATCTTGATCTCTTCGGTGGCGTATTTCAGCACGATCGGCCCGCTCTGCCGGTCGGCGGTGAAGTGGGCGCGGGTCGGCGCGTTGGCGGCGCGGAACTCCTCGGTGACGACGTAGCGTTCCAGGTAGCTGCGCTCGTGGCCGCCGTACTTTTTCGGCCAAGTCATGCCGATCCAGCCGCGCTCGCCGACCCGGCGGCTGAACTCGCGGTCGAACTCGCCGCCCTGGGCCGTGGGATAGGGGGTGAAGGTCCCGATCTCGATTTCCTTGGCGAGGAAGTCCCGTACTTCCTCCCGCAGGCTCTCGGCCGCGGGCGGGAGGCGGATCGGATCGAACTGAAACTGGCCGGCCATGCTTGCGTCTCGTTCTCTTGTCTGGAGTTATCCGGAGGCGACGGTAGCCCAGAGCTGGTCGGCACCGCCGGCGGCGATGCGCTCGCCCAGGCGCGCGGCCCAGCGGCTCTCGTCGCCGAAATCGTCGCGCCAGGACCAGAGCCTCTGGGTGAAGCGGTGCAGGATGTGCTCTTTGGTGAAGCCGATCGCACCCATCACTTGGTGTGCGATGGCGGCACCCTCGCCGGCGGCCTCGCCGACCCGGATCTTGGCCGAAGCGACCTCGAGGAAGACGCCGGCATCGAAGCTGTCGGCGCGCTCGATGGCATCCGCGACCGAGCCGGTGGCGGCGACCGCAGCGGCGGTCTCGCCGGCGAGTTGGGCCAGGTTGTGCTGTACCGCCTGGAACTTGGCGATCGGGCGTTCGAAGGCGACCCGCTCGCCGGAATACGCCACGCCGATGTCCAAGAGTGCCTGCAGGGCGCCGGCCATCTCGGCCGAGCGCACTGCCGCCCCCATCATCAACAGCGCGTCATGGTCCAGGCCCTCAGGCGCGGCTGCTTGCGTCACCGGCCTCACGGCGTCGAAGCCGACCGTGTTCCGCGGCTCGCTGGCGAGGTTGCGGCCGTCGGCCACTTGCGCCGCGGCCCGCTCGACGAGGGCGACGGCGGCGCCGTCCCCGCTCTGGGCCAGGACCGCAATGTGGTCCGCCTCGGCGGCGAAGGGCACGGCCCGGGCGCTGCCCGAAAGCGTGCCGTCACTTCCCAGCTTCGGGCGGTCCTGGCTACGTGTCGGCGCCACCGTGAGCGGCCCCGAGGGCACCTCGAGCCCGGCTTGGGCCAAGAGCCAGCCGGCGATCAGGGTCTCGGCCAGCGGCACCGGCACGGCGAAGCTGCCGGCGACGCGCAGGACCTTGAAGCCGTCGGGAATCGAGATCCCGGCGCCGCCGAATTCCTCCGCCACCCAGGCCCGGGTCAGCCCGGCCTCTTCCAGCGCCGACCAAAGCGGCGCCTTCCAGGCCTCGTCGGCGGCGTTGTTCACCGTCTGCGGGTCGGCGAGGTCCTGAAAGATTCGCGTCGTCATGTCGACGATGAGGGAATCGTTGTCGCTCACGTGTCGGTCCTCGTCGTTTGTCCGGGGGAGAGGGCTAGAGCTCTTCGAAGCTGCCGCGCAGCCGCCGCATGCCGCCGAGCCAGCGGTCGTAGTCGTTGGTCTTGCGCTGCATGTATTCCAGCACCTGGGGATGGGGCAGGATCAGAAAGGCCTCGCGGTCCATGGTCTCGATGACGCTGTCGGCCAGTTCTTCCGGCTCGATCATGCCGTCGACGCTGGCGACGCCCGCTTCGCGGCCCTGGGTCATCGCCGTCCTGACCGCCTGCGGGCACAGGACCGAGACCCGGATGCCCTGATTGCCATGGGCGATCGAGAGGTACTCGGCGAAGGCGACGGCGGCGTGCTTGGTCACCGAGTAGGTTGCCGAATAGACGTGCGTCAGCAGGCCGGCGGCCGACGCGGTATTGACGAGATAGCCGCCGCCGCGCTCGATCATGCCGGGGACCACGGCGCGAGCGGCATAGACATGCGCCATCAGGTGGATGTCCCAGTTTCGCTGCCAGTCCTCGTCGGGCGCGGTCTCGCTGCCGATCTCGGCGATGCCGGCGTTGGAGCAGAAGACGTCGATGGGGCCGAGCTCGGACTCGGTCCGCTCGACCAGGTGCCGGATGTCCGCCTCCTTGGCGACGTCGGTGACGACGGCGAGGCCGCCGGTCTCGGCGGCCACCTCGTTGAGCGGCGCCTCCTGCAAATCGGCGACAGCGACCGCCTTCGCGCCTTCGGCCATGATCCGCCGCGCCAACGCCCGGCCGATGCCGCTGGCCGCGCCGGTGACGACCGCCGTCTTGCCTTCGAGCTTCATGTCCCGCCCTCCTAAACCGGATCCCAAGGGGTGACGACACGGGCGTTGCCGAGGTCGTACATGTCGGGGCGGAAGGCCGGCAGGACATGATCCAGAATCGTCTCGGGCGTCCAGCCCTCGACCTTGGCCATGGCACGGATCGGCCGTGGCTGGCTCCAGAGCATCACTTCGTTGCCGCGGCTGGAGAAGATCTGGCCGGTGACGTCCTTGGCCGCGTCCGAGACCAGGGCGCAGGCCAGGTTGGCGATCTGGTCGGGGCGCATCTTCGCCTTCATCATCTCGACGCGCCGGGCCGTGGCCTCGTCCTTGATCGGAATGGTGCCGATCATCCGGGTCCAGGCCGAGGGCGAGATAATGTTGGAGCGGACGTTCCGGCGCTCGCCCTCCATCGCGATCACTCGGCTGAGGCCGACGATGCCCATTTTGGCGGCAGCATAGTTGGTCTGGCCGATGTTGCCGACCAGGCCCGAGGTCGAGGTGAAGAGGGCGTAGGCGCCGTCTTCCTGGTCGCGAAAATGCTCGATCGAGGCCCGACAGACGTTGAACGAGCCCTTCAGGTGCACGGCGATGACGGCGTCCCACTCCTCTTCGGTCATCTTGTGGAACATGCCGTCGCGCAGGATGCCGGCCGGCGCGATGATGCCGTGCAGGCCGCCGAAGCTGTCGAGCGCCTGCGCGACCATGTGCTCGGCACCGCTCATGACGGCGACGCTGTCGGAATTGGCGACCGCTTCGCCGCCGGCGTCGACGATCTCCTTCGCCACCTCCTCGGCCGGGCCGGCGCCGCCCTCGTCGTCGCCGCCGACCGAGGCGCCGAGATCGTTGACCACGACCTTGGCACCCTCTTTCGCCGCCAGGATGGCGCAGGCGCGGCCGATGCCGCGGCCGCCGCCGGTCACCAGGATGACCTTGCCGTCGAGCACGCCCATGTTGGTTTCCCTCCCACACTCCGTCGCGGCTTCCTATGCCGCTGTCCTTCTAATTATCCCGCCCGGTGCCCGGTTGACCAGGGCTAAGCTCCGTTTGCTGCTCGCGCGCCGCAGCCGCAACGAATTGCTGCGGTACGGCGGCAATGCTTTCCTTGACGAAGATCAAGGTATTTTTAATGATCTGTCGTCTTAATCGGCGGCGAACGGAAAGCTCCGACGGATCGAGCGACTTACTGTCAGCAGTCCCAGACCGGTGTTGATCGCATGACAACGAGCGTCAGTCGAGCAAGCCTGTTGCGCGGCCGACTCCGCGAACCGGGGACGGTGCTCCGACCTCCTTGGGCACGCTCGGAGGCCGTCTTTTCGAACCTCTGCGATGCCTGCGACGCCTGCCGCGAGGCCTGTCCCGAAGGCATCATCGAGCACGGCTCGGGTAGGTTGCCCGTCATCGACTTTCGGGGCGGCGGCTGCACGTTCTGCCGGCGCTGCCTCGAGGCCTGCCCGACCGGCGCGCTCTCGGCCGCCGTGGCGCCGCCGTGGCCCTACCAGGCCCGGATCGGGAGTGGCTGCCTGGCGGCGCGCGGCATCGTCTGCCGGCTCTGCGCCGAGCACTGCGAGAGCCGCGCTATCCGCTTCCGTCTCGTCGTCGGCGGTGCTGCCGTCGCCGATATCGATGCCGGTGCCTGCAACGGCTGCGGCGCCTGCGTCGGCGTCTGTCCCAACGACTCGATCCGGATCGAAAGGCAAAGCTGAATGAACATCTCCGGCATCCTGGTGCACGCCCGGCCCGAGCGGCGTGTCGCCGTCACCTCCGAGCTGTCGACGCTCGACGGCGTCGAGGTGCATCACACGACCGACGACGGCCGGCTGGTCGTCACCGTCGAGGATTGTGCCGGCCGTGAGGCCGCCGAGACCCTGCTCGATATCAACCGTATGGCCGGCATCCTGTCGGCATCTCTCGTCTACCACCACTTTGAATCGGGTCCGGAAGGGCCTGGAAATGAGGAGCGTGGCCATGAGCCCATCCAGGCGTGATTTCATCAAGAGTTCCGCGGTCGCGGCGACCGCCGCCGCCGCCGGCGTGACGGCCCCCGGCCTCGGCCAGTCGGCCTCGGCCGCGGCCGCCAACGACATTCGTTGGGACAAGGCGCCGTGCCGTTTCTGCGGCACCGGCTGCAGTATGCTGGTCGGCACCAAGGCGGGCTGGGTCGTCGCCACCCAAGGCGACCCCGACGCGCCGGTCAATCGGGGATTGGCCTGCATCAAGGGCTATTTCCTCTCCAAGATCATGTACGGCGAGGACCGTGTCACCGAACCGTTGCTGCGGATGACGAACGGCAAGTACGACAAGAACGGCGAGTTCACGCCGGTCTCGTGGGACACCGCCTTCGACGTCATGGCCGAGAAGTTCAAGGCGGCGTTGAAGAGCAAAGGCCCCAAGGGCGTCGGCATGTTCGGCTCCGGCCAATGGACGGTCTGGGAAGGCTATGCCGCCGCCAAGCTCTACAAGGCCGGCTTCCGCTCCAACAACATCGATCCCAACGCCCGCCACTGCATGGCCTCGGCGGTCGCCGCCTTCATCCGCGGCTTCGGCATCGACGAGCCGATGGGCTGCTACGACGACTTGGAGCATGCCGACGCCTTCGTCCTTTGGGGCGCCAACATGGCCGAGATGCACCCGATCCTCTGGTCCCGGCTGACCGACACCCGGCTGACCAAGGACGGCGCAGAGGTGCACGTGCTGTCGACCTTCGAGAACCGCTGCTTCGAGCTCGCCGACAACGAGATGGTCTTCAAGCCGCAAACCGATTTGGCGATCCTCAACTACATCGCCAACTACATCATCCAGAACGGGGCGGTGAACGAGGACTTCACTGGCAAGCACGTCAACTTCACCAAGACGGCGACCGACATCGGCTACGGCTTGCGGCCCACCGACGCCCGCGAGCAGAAGGCCGCCAACCCGGCCCACAAGGGCAAGCACGGCAAGCTCTCGAAGATCAGCTTCGAGGAGTACAAGGCCGCGGTTGCCGACTACACGCTGGAGAAGGTGAGCGAGATGTCCGGCGTCGCGCCGGAGAAGCTGGAGCGGCTGGCCAAGCTCTACGCCGACCCGACGAAGAAGATCTCGTCCTACTGGACCATGGGCTTCAACCAGCACTCCCGCGGCACTTGGGTCAACGGCCTGCTCTACAACGTGCATCTCTTGACCGGAAAGATCTCCGAGCCCGGCAACAGCCCGTTCTCGCTGACCGGCCAGCCGTCCGCCTGCGGCACCGCCCGCGAGGTCGGCACCTTCGCACACCGCCTGCCGGCCGATCTGGTGGTGATGAAGAAGCCGCACCGCGACTTCACCGAGAAGAAGTGGCAACTGCCCGAAGGCACCATTCCGGGCAAACCCGGCTTCCATGCGGTGCTGCATAACCGGATGCTGAAAGACGGCAAGATGAATGCCTACTGGGTGATGTGCAACAACAACATGCAAGCCGCACCCAACATGAACGAGGAGACCTATCCGGGCTACCGCAATCCCGACAACTTCATCGTCGTCTCCGATCCCTATCCGACGGTGACGGCGATGGCGGCCGATCTGATCTTGCCGACGGCGATGTGGGTCGAGAAGGAAGGCGCCTACGGCAACGCCGAACGGCGGACCCAGTTCTGGCGCCAGCAGGTCAAGCCGCCGGGCGAGGCAAAGTCCGACGTCTGGCAGCTGGTCGAGTTCTCCAAGCGCTTCAAGATCGAGGAGGTCTGGCCCGAGGAGCTGATCGCCAAGAAGCCGGAATACGGCGGCAAGACCCTCTATGACGTGTTGTTCGCCAACGGCGTCGTCGACAAGTACCCGCTTTCGGAGCTGCAGCCGGGCTTCGACAACGACGAGTCCCGGGATTTCGGCTTCTACCTCCAGAAGGGCCTTTTCGAGGAGTACGCCGACTTCGGCCGCGGCCACAAGCACGACCTCGCGGCCTTTGAGACCTACCACAAGAGCCGCGGCCTGCGCTGGCCGGTGGTCGACGAGAAGGAGACGCTTTGGCGCTTCCGCGAGGGCTACGACCCCTACATCAAGAAGGGCGAGGGGGTGCGCTTCTACGGCAAGCCCGACGGCCGCGCCAACATCATCTTCGCCCCCTACGAGCCACCGGCGGAGGTGCCCGACAAGGACTACGACCTTTGGCTGATCACTGGCCGGGTGCTGGAGCATTGGCATTCGGGCTCGATGACCCGCCGCGTGCCGGAACTCTATCGCGCCTATCCGAACGCGGTGGTCTACATGCACACCGACGACGCTAAACGGTTGGGGGTCAGACGGGGCCAGGAGGTCAAGCTGGAAACCCGAAGGGGCGAGTTGTTGACGCGGGTCGAGACCCGGGGGCGCAACCGGCCGCCGGTCGGCTCGGTCTTCATCCCCTGGTTCGACGCCAGCCAGCTCGTCAACAAGCTGACGCTGGACGCCACCTGTCCGATCTCGAAGGAGACCGACTTCAAGAAGTGCGCCTGCCGCGTGGTCCGCGTCTAGGGTCGGATCCGAGGCCTGGGCAATGTCGAGACAGGAGACGCATTCGGCCAAGGGGGCCGCCCGCCGCCGGTTTCTCGCCGGCAGCCTCAGGGCGGCCTCCGGCGTGGCCTTGGGCGGCCTCCTGCTGGCGCTTTACAACCGGCAGGGCAAGGCGCTGCCGGCCGAGGCGTTGCGTCCGCCGGGCGCCTTGGGCGAGGACGACTTCCTCGGCGCCTGCGTGCGCTGCGGCCTGTGCGTCCGCGACTGCCCCTACGACACCCTCAAGCTGGCGGACGCGGGCGAGGGCCCGATGACGGGCACGCCCTATTTCGTCGCCCGCGAGGTGCCATGCGAGATGTGCGACGATATTCCTTGCGTCGCCGCCTGCCCGACCGGCGCCCTGGATAAGGAGCTGGGGCGGATCGACGATGCCCGCATGGGGGTCGCGGTGCTGGTCGGGCATGAGACCTGCCTCAACTATCTGGGCTTGCGTTGCGACGTCTGCTACCGGGTCTGCCCCTTGATGGGCGAGGCGATCCGTTTGGAGCGGCGTCACAACGAGCGCACCGGCCGCCACGCCCGCTTCATCCCCGTGGTCGACAGCCAGGCCTGCACCGGCTGCGGCAAGTGCGAGAAGGCCTGCGTCTTGGAAGAGGCGGCGATCAAGGTCCTGCCCGAGCGGCTGGCGACCGGTCAGCTCGGCCGCCACTACCGCCTCGGCTGGGTCGAGAAAGAGCGCAAGGGCGGCCCCTTGGTCGAGGGCGTGATCGATTTGCCCGACCGCATGCCGGAGGCGAAGCCATGAGCAAGGCGACGCGACCCGGCAGCGAGGCCGTCACCGCCAAGGGCTGGCTTCAGGCCAACAAGTGGCTGCTCGCCCGCCGGGTCTCGCAATTCTTCTTCCTGGCGCTCTTCCTGGCCGGTCCGTTGGCCGGCATTTGGATCGTCAAGGGCACGCTCGCCTCCAGCATGACACTGGACGTGCTGCCGCTGACCGATCCCTATATCCAGTTGCAGTCGCTCCTCGCCGGCCACCTGCCGGCCCGGCAGGCGCTCATCGGCGCCTTGATCGTGCTCGTCGCCTATGCGGCGATCGGCGGCCGGGTCTACTGCTCGTGGGTCTGCCCGATCAACCCGGTGACGGACCTCGCCGCTTGGATGCATCGCCGGCTCGGCCTCGCCAAGGGCTGGCAGCCGCCGCGCGCCAGCCGCTATTGGCTGCTGGCGGCGACGCTTCTGGTCTCCGTCCTCACCGGCACGATCGCCTGGGAGGCGGTCAACCCGGTGACCATGGTACATCGCGGCCTGGTCTTCGGCGCCGCCTTCGCCTGGGCCGTGATCGCCGTCGTCTTCCTCTTTGACCTCCTGCTCAGCCATCGCGGCTGGTGCGGTCACCTCTGCCCCGTCGGCGCCTTCTACGGCCTGGTCGGGTCGTCCGCCCTCGTGCGGGTCGCAGCACCGGCGCGGGCCCGCTGCAACGACTGCATGGACTGCTACGCCGTCTGTCCCGAACCGCAGGTGATCACGCCGGCGCTGAAAGGTGCCGCGGCCGGCCACGGGCCGATGATCGGCGCCCGCGAGTGCACCAATTGCGGCCGCTGTGTCGACGTTTGCTCTCTCGATGTCTTCCGCTTCCAAGCCCGCTGGCAGGACGAGGCCACGCGCCGCCCTGCAGCGGCGCACCGACAATCGAATTTGCCACCCAACCATCAGCTCACCACCCACGCGAATGGGGAATGACCATGAACAAGGTTCGAAACGCAATGTTGGCAGGTCTTCTGGTCTGGGCGACTGGCTTCGCCGTCACCCTTCCGGCCGCGGCCCAGGAGGTGCAGTCGCTGCGCGGCGAGACACCGATACCCGAGGCGCCGGCGGCGCCCGACATCAAGCGGCTGAACACGGACGCCGGCAAGATGCAGCGCGCCTACCGCCAGCAGCCGCCGCTGATACCGCACAAAGTCGACGGCTACCAGATCGACCTCAAGGTCAACAAGTGCATGCGCTGCCACGACTGGCCCTACAACACCGAAGAGAACGCGCCCAAGATCAGCGAGACCCACTACATCGATCGCAAGGGCGTGGCGCTCGATCACGTCGCCAGGACGCGCTGGTTCTGCACCCAGTGCCACGTGCCCCAGGTCAATGCCCGGGCCCTGGTGCGCAACACCTTCAAGTCGGCGATCGACTCGGACTGACCCGGACCGCCGGGCGATCCGATGCCGATGCAACGCCTGTTCCTTAGGGGGCGACGATGAGTAACAGCACAGAAGCCACTCCGCAGCGCCGGGCCTCCGACCAGCCGTCCGGCCGCCTGGGGAGGATCTGGCAATTCTTCATGCGGCCGAGCGTGAAATACGCGCTCGGCTCGATCTTGGTCGTCGGCTTCGTCGGCGGCGTCGTGGTCTGGGGCGGGTTCAACTGGGCCATGGAGCTGACCAACACCGAGACCTTCTGCATCAGTTGCCACGAGATGGAGCGGAACGTCTATCGCGAGTATCAGAAGACGGCGCATTACAGCAACGATTCCGGCGTCCGCGCCACTTGTCCCGACTGTCATGTGCCCCGGCCCTGGATCCACAAGGTGGCGCGCAAGATTCAGGCCACCAACGAGCTCTTCCATCACTTCGCCGGCACCATCGACACGCGTGAGAAGTACGAGGCCAAGCGACTGCAGTTGGCGAAGAACGTCTGGACGGTAATGAAGTCGACCGACTCACGCGAGTGCCGCAACTGCCACGATTTCGGGGCCATGGACTTCAGCCAGCAGGAGAGCCGCGCCGGCAAGCGCCATCAGGACGCTCTCGACAAGGGCATGACCTGCATCGACTGTCACAAGGGCATCGCCCACGAGCTGCCGGAAGGTGCCTTCGAAGCTGAGCGGAAGCTCAGCAACAAGTAGCAGCGCCGGGCTCGGTCCGGTCGCTGCCACCGGTCAAGGGTTGCCTCGAATGGTCGGGGCGAGCCGACCGTGCGCCAATACCTTATCTTCGGTACGACACCAAGGTGCCCGCGATCATGTCGTGCAGGCCGCGCTTGCGGTCGGTGAAGGCGACCATGATGAACCCGATCATCAGGATCAGGCCGGAGATGATCTTCGACAGCTCGCGCCCGAGCGCTCTTAGGATGCTGACCCGCTGGCCCTCGTCGTCGGTCACCTTGACCCCGACCACGAGCTTGCCGGGCGTCGCCTGCAGCTTGGACGAGATGAAGCCGACTGAATACAGGAGCCAGATCAGCATCGTCGTGAAGCCGATGGTCGAGCCGATCGCCTCCGCGGCGTCCGCGTCCTGCATCATCATGGCCTCCATATTGAAGCCGAAGATGAGCATGACAACGAAATAGACGATCCAAAGAATGATCGAATCGATGATGTAAGCGAGCACGCGGATCCAAAAGCCGCCGTTACGCACCGTGCCGGCCGTGCCGCCGGCAGCAACGTCTTGCTCTGACATGACTTTCCCCCAAAACTGTCTTCGGGGTCGGCCGTCGCCCGGTACGAGACAGGCCGGGCAAGCCAACCACGAATCGTCCAGCCGACAGTATAGCACGGCGCCGTCGGGGCAGCCTGTCAGCCCGCTCCCAGCGGCCGCTCGCCCTGGACCGTAGTCCGGTGCAGCAGGCGGCGGTGGCCGTCGTAGTCGTTGACGGCGTAATGCAGGGTTGCCCGGTTGTCCCAGACGGCGAGGTCGCCGGCGCGCCAGGAGTGACGGCAGGTGAATTCGGGCCGGGTCGCGTGGCGGTAGAGAAAGTCCAAGAGCGGCCGGCTCTCGGTCTCGCTGAACCCGTCGATATGGCTGGTGTAGATCGGATTGACGAAGAGGGCGCGGCGGCCCGTGTCGGGGTCGCGGCGGACGATCGGGTGCGGTGTCAGCAGGTCGGCCGCCGGGTCGCCGCGGCTGATCCGGATCGAGCGGGCCGGGTTGTCGACCAGTAGCCGCGCCTTGGTGCCATAGGGCCGGCCGGTGTGAACGGCGGCGAGCGGTGCCAGGAGCCGCTGCATCCCCGCCGACAGCGCCGCGTAAGCGCGGCGCATGTCGGCCCAGATCGTATCGCCGCCGAAGGGCGGCACCTCGACGGCGTAGAGCAGTGTCGCCATCGGCGGCCGTTCCAGGCATGAGAAGTCGGAATGCCAGTCGCCGCCGAAGACCGAGATGCGCGTCTCGTCCGCTTCCTTCAGGACGGCGATGACGTCCGGGTCGTCAGCCATGGGCGCAACGAAGGGAACACGCTGCACGGGTCCGAAGCGCCGTGTCAGGGCCTTCTGTTGCTCCCGGCTCAGTGCCTGGCCGGGGAAGAACAGCACCAAGTGCTCAGCCAGCGCCCGGTGGACCGCGGCAAAGGCCGCCTCGTCCAGGTCGGTCAGGTCGACGCCGTCGACCACAGCACCCAGCGCGCCCGAGACGGGTCTGAGCCCGATCCGCCGGTAAGCGTCGGCCGGCGCCTTCAGGCTCACAGGATGGCGAGCTCGGCGTTCCTCAAGTCCGTGACCAACATGTGCGAGGGCCGATGGGTAATACAGATCGGCGGCTTGGCCGCCTCGACCGCGACTTGCGGTGTCACCCCGCAGGCCCAGAAGAGCGGGATCTCGCCCTCGCGCACGTCCGGCGTGCCGCACTGCCATTGGACGTTGATGTCGTCGATGCCGATATCTTCGGGCAGACCGATATGGACCGGCGCGCCGTGCACGTTCGGCAGCCGGCTGGTGATCTGGATGGCGCGGATCGCGTCGGCTGGCTTGAAGGGCCGCATCGAGACCACTAGCTTGCCGGTGAAGCGTCCGGCCGGCTCGCAGTCGATGTTGGTGAGGTAGATCGGCACGTCGGCGCGGGCGTCGAAATGGCGCAGCGGCAGCCCGGCCTCGATCAGCGGCTCCTCGAACGACAACGAGCAGCCCATCGCGAAGGCGACGAAATCGTCCTGCCAGATGTCGGAGATGTCGGTGACGTCCTCGACCATCTCACCGTCGCGAAAGACCCGGTATTGCGGCGCGTCGGTGCGCACGTCCAAATCCTCGCCCAGACCCGGCAGGCGGGGGTCGCCCGGTGCCGACATGCCCAGAAGCGGGCAGGGCTTGGGGTTGCGCTGGCAGAAGCTCAGGAACTCGAAGGCGTAGGCCTCGGGCACGATGCAGAGGTTGGTGTGCACGAAGCCCGGCACTTGGCCGATGGTGTAGGTGTCGTAGGCACCGCTGCGCGCGGCCCGTCGCAATTCGCTCGGCTCGGCGTAGATCGGCACGTCGTCCAGTTCGGTGGCGGCTATCGACATAGGCTTGGTCCTTCTCGGTTGTCGTCCATTATCGGGGAGACGGTGCGCTGCCGGCCCTCAACTGCCGGCGCCCGCGGCCTCCCAATAGGTGCGCGTCAGCGCGTCCATCATCGCGTCGTGGCGGAACTGCAAGCAAGCGCGGAAGCTCTCGCCGCCGGGATAGCGCATGCGCCCGGCGCACTCGGCGAAGGCGGCGCGGGCGCCGGGCAGCCCCTTCGGATTGACCTCGGCCAGACGGCGAAAGATATCCTGCTTCCAGGTCGTCCGCTTCGGCGGCAGGGTAACGTCGCGCACCGGCACCGCGTTGATCAGCGCGTTGGTGGCGCGCACGGTGGCGATCTCGACGCCGCCCCGGTCGACGACACGGGCGCCGATCTTCCGCAGCGGCCCGGTGGCGAGCTTGACCTCGACGTCCTCGTCATGGTCCGGGTCCTGGGCGATGACGCGGGGCAGTAGCGAGACCGCCTCGCCGACCTCGAGTCCGGCGCCGATGGCACCGGCTTCGCGCAGCACCGACTGGGGCAGGCTCACGGCGACCGCCGAGTAGCTCCGGACGCTGTTGATCCCGAGGCGCGCCGGCGCGGCCAGGCGATGAACGGTGCCATCGGCGGCTCGGAGCACCAGCGTCAAGGCCTGCCGGTTGCGGACCTGGTAAGGGGTGCCATGTTGCGGTGCCGCCTGGTCCCGTTGCAGGCAAAAGGCCGAGAGCTCGGCCCGGCAGATCTCGCCGTCGCAAGTCAACGGCACCGGCGTGTCGGTCTCCACGAGAGCGAGGATTTGCGGCGTGCCGGCCTCGGCGCTCGGCTGTAGGCCGAGCCAGGCGAGCGCGGCGAGAGGCAGAATTCGTTTCAGCATGAGCAAGCCTCCGAATGCAGGTCATATCGCCCGATACGCCGGACAGAGGCGATGGCAGGGGAAAAGTGTCGGGCAGCCACGCCATCTGGTCAAGCCCCGGCAGCTACAGCCACGGCGGCTCAGCCTTGCTTCAGCGCCACGATCTTGTCGTAGAGGGCGTCGGGCACCTCGACGCCGTCCGCCAGCGATCGGGCCCTGGCGGCATGGCGGCGGTCGCCTGGCAGGCGCGCCTCGCCGTCGCCGAGGATGCGGCGGAAGAGATCCTCCGCCCGGGCCTCGAAGCCGTTGCCCGCGGCTCGCGACGGATCGACGGCGATGATGCATTCGCCGGCGTTGGAAGGGCCGCCGTCGTTGTTGTGCTCGGCTTCCGATTCGAAGCCGAAAAGACCGCCCGTCAAGCCGGCCGCCAGAAGCTCCACCATGAGGGCGATGGAGGCGCCCTTGTAGCCGCCGAAGGGAAGTTGGGTACCGCCTTCCAGGATCGCCTTGGGGTCGGTCGTCGGCCGGCCCTCGGCATCCGAGCCGACGCCCGGCGGCAGCTCGTGGCCGTCGCGCGCCGCGATCATGATCTCGCCCCGGGCCAGCGCCGACGAGGCCTGGTCCCAGACCATCGGCGGCCCCTCCGCCCTGGGGCAGGCGAAAGCCATGGGATTGGTGCCGTAGAGCGCCTGGCGACCACCCCAGGGCGGCAGGAAGCTTCGCGAGTTGACGACGGCGATGGCAATCAGGCCCTGATCCGCCAGGGGCTCGACGTCGGGCCAGAGGGCGGCGAAATGGAGCGAATTGCGGATGCCCAAAAGGGCGACGCCTTGGGCCCGGGCCTTCTCGATCAGCGGCTGGCGCCCAGCCAAGAGCGCCGGTGGCGCGAAGCCGTTGCCGGCATCGACCCGGACGACCGCCGGGCCTGCGTCCTCGACCACCGGCACGGCGCGGCCGTCTGCGCGCCCGCTCCTGAGCGAGGCGACATAGCCCGGCAGGCGGAAGAGGCCGTGGCTCGGGCAGCCGTCGCGCTCGGCGGCGGTCATGATGTCGGCGGTCGCCGCCGCGTTCTCGTCGCTGGCGCCGTTCGCCGCCAGCACCTCGGCGGCGAGGCCCTGGACCTCGTCGAGGCTGAGCCGTTTCGCCATCTCAGCCCTCCCGCCCCGCCGCCCGGCGCGTTGCGATCGCCAGAATGTGGCGGTTGCCGCGGCTCCAGGTGACGGCCAGCGTGTATTTCTTGATGCGCCAGCCGGCCGCCTCGCGCACGAGCTCGTTGGTGTAGTAGCCGCCGACGGTGTAGCTGTCGTCGCCGCGGTCGTTGACCAGGAAGTGCTCGGCCCGCATGTAGGAGACGCAGGTCGCGGCGTCACCATCGATCGTGTGGACATGGTTGGCGCTCAGGTGCTGGGTCGCATCGCAGCCATCGATGGTGGAGCGCACCCGGCGCACCCATTCGGCCGCCGAGCCCTGAAAGACCTCGCGCACGCCGAAGGTGCGGAAGTCGGCCGCCATCTCCGCCGTGAAGCAGGTCTCCAAAAGCGCCCAGTCGCGGAGATCGATCGCCGTCGCATAGCGATGCACCACGTCTGAGATCTCGGCTCGGTCGAGCAGCATTCGAATGCCGGCCTCGTCCATCGTTCCTTTCCTCCCATCACCACATCCGGGGCCGGCCCGGCGCCGGCTCCCGGAACTATGGCGGTTTCCGCCGCCGCATTGCAATCGACGGTGCTTCAGTAGACGAAGCCGCGGAACGAAGGAATCGGCTCGGCATCCGCCGGCAGGGTATCGAAGGGGCGGTCGGAGAGGTGCAGGATCGGGTTGCTGGCCGCTCTCGGCCGGCCGCCCCGGCGCGGCGGCAGGTGGTAGCGATCCAGACGGATCTCACCGTGATATTCCCGGCCGCGGGCCAGCAGGTACTCCTCGACGGCATAGCTCTCTCGGTCTCTCAGCCGGTTTCGGTCGAGCCATCGCGCCACCATGGGTGGCGGCGGCTCGGTCGAGGCGAGGGACTGCCGAAAGCTCGGTGCCAAATAGAGGCGGAGCTTGTTCTGCTGGATCTCGATGAGCCGTCCCTCGACCAGCAAGGTGATCTTGCCGGCTTGGCTGGCGGCCGAGATGAAACTCCTGAGGATGCCGTCGTCGACGTATCTGACGAAGCCCCAATCCCAATAGCCGGCATCGACGCCGGCGAGCGGGCTCGGCCCGCCCTTGCCACCGGCCGTAACCATGAAGCCGTCTTTGCGGGCGAACAGCTCCGCCTGCGTCATCGACCCACCTTCCGACATCGCCGACGCCGGAAGCGCCCGTCGAGATCGGGAATGACCAGCACCTCACCGTCGGGCCGCATCTAGTCCAGGGCGTTCTCGCCGGCGGCGTAGGCCTCGTCGAACCAGGCCTCCAGTTGGTCGTTGACGCCGCGGCAGCCCGCCGCCACCTGGTGCGCGAAGTCGAGATATTCCTGCTTCTGGCTTACCGACCAATCCTTGGGCGGGCTCTTGACCATGGCGCGTAGATTGCTGGTCTTGTCGGCGAGCTTGATCATCCGGGCGCGGGCCGACTTCGCCGCCGCCCGCTCCACCTGCAGGCGCTTGCGGACATGGCGTTCCAGGCTCCGGTCGTCGGTGACCTCGGCGACCAGCCCGGCGATGGTTGCCCCGAAGTCGCGTGCGATGTCGGCCTCGCTGGTCTCGGTATCCTCGATCGAGTCGTGTAGAAGACCGGCGATCACCAGCTCCGGGTCGCCGCCACCGGTCGCCTCGGCCAGCAGGCGGGCGACTACAACGACGTGGTTGACGTAAGGCTCGGCCGCCTCGCCCTTGCGGCGCTGATGGACGTGGTTCTGGGCCGCCAGGTCGACGGCGCGCAAGACGGCGACGAGGGGATCTGTCATGGGCTTCCCCTTTCACGATTCGGTTCAACGGCTGGCAGTTTAGAGAAACTCGCTGCCGACGGCAGCTTTTGTCGACACGACCCTGGCGGCTTGCTTGACCATTTAGACTCTTGATATAGATCAAGTTCATGGGGAAGCGAGCGTATGGGGGACATCAGGATGCCGAAGTTGACGTCGAAGACGGAGCGCTGCCCGCTCTGCAGCTTGAAAGTGCAAATCACGGCGACCCACACGCCCGTCTCCGGCAGCTTCTTTCAGGGCTGCCCCGGCAAGCCAGATTTCTGCCACTACCGAAAGCAAGGCTGGACGATCATCATCGCGACTCGGGACGGCGACCTGGCCGCGGCCGGGTGAGGCCCTGACATCCCACCTTTGATCTACATCATATGTCCGCGCCCCGGCCCGGCCTAGCCTCGTTCCAGGATCGAACCTGGCCGAGCGCCGGAGGAAGTGGCGATGACCCAGTCCGCAAACGACGATCTCGAGGCCATGGTCCGTGGCTTGATGCTGGTGCAGCAGGTGACGCTGGAGGCGCTGGTGCGCCATGACGCCATGGGCTATCCGCAGGCGCGCGAAACCCTGGCCCAGGCGCTGGCCGCGCTCGAGGCCGCCGGCGACGTCGAGGCGGCCGCCCTGCTGCCGTTGCGGGCCGCGTTGGAGACGCTGGACCAGGTCCACCATCCCCGCGATCCCGGCGATCCGCCGAAGCCGATCGACTGGGTCGAGCGTCTGCGCCGCGCCGGCGGTGCCTAGTGTGGTGGATTTGAAGTTCCTCCGATCGTTGGAGCAAGCACCGTGAGGAACTTCAAATCCTTAAACCACACTGAAATCGAATGGATGCTAGTGTCCTTATCGAATCAGAAGTTCGTCGAGCGCTTGCCACAGGTGACGCGAACTTCTGATTCGGGACACTAGCGGAAGCGGCGGACAGAAAGAGCCGTTTGATGGTAGACGGCCAAGACTGGATCGACCGCGGCTCCGGGTTACTGCTGACCGACCTCTATCAGCTCAACATGCTGCAGGCCTATCTGGAGCACGGCTTTACCGAGCCCGCCGCCTTCGAGTTCTTCGTCCGCAAGCTTCCCGCGGACCGTGGCTTCCTGATGGCCGCGGGGCTGGCGCAGGCGGTCGCCTTCCTGACCGGCGCCTGCTTTCAAGACGAAGAGCTCGGTTGGCTGACGCAAAGCGGCCGCTTCAGCCGCGACTTCACCGACTATCTGGCCGGCTTCCGCTTCGAGGGCGCGCTCGACGCGGTGCCCGAGGGCACCATCGTCTTCGCCGATGAGCCGATCTTCCGCGTCACCGCACCCTTGCCGGTGGCGCAGCTGGTCGAGACCCGGCTCATCAACATCGTCCATTTCGAGACGCTCGTCGCCAGCAAGGCGGCGCGCATGGTGCTGGCCGCCGGGGGCCGCAACCTGATCGACTTCGGGCTCCGCCGGGCGCACGGCGCCGAGGCCGGCTTGCTCGCCGCCCGCGCTGCCTATCTCGCCGGCTTCGACGGCACCGCGACGACCGCGGCAGCGCTCCTCTGGGAGATCCCGGTCATGGGCACGATGGCCCATTCCTTCATCCAGGCGCATGACGACGAGACCGCCGCCTTCGAGCATTTCGCCCACTCGCGCCCCGAGGCCGTGGTGCTGCTGATCGACACCTACGACACCGAGGCAGGCGCCACCAAGGTGGCGGCACTTGCGCCGCGCCTCGAGGCCGCCGGCATCGGGGTGCAGGGCGTGCGCCTCGATTCGGGCGACCTCGGTGCCCACGCCGTGGCCGTGCGCCAAATCCTCGACGCCGCCGGCCTCTCCGATGTCCGGATCTTCGCCAGCGGCGGCCTCGACGAGACGAAGATCGGGAAGCTCGTCGCCGAGGCGGCGCCGATCGACGGCTTCGGCGTCGGCACCAGTCTCACGACGTCGGAGGACGCGCCGGCCTTCGACTGCGCCTACAAGCTGCAGGAGTACGGCGGCCGGCCGAAGCGCAAGCGCTCCGAAGGCAAGGCCACCTGGCCCGGCCGCAAGCAGGTCTACCGCCGCTACGGCGAGGACGGCAGCATGGCCGGCGACGTCCTGGCGTTGGCCGGCGAGGCGCCCGAGGGCGAGGCGCTCGTGCAGCCGGTGCTGAGCGAGGGGCAGCCGGTCGGGCCCGCGCCGAGCCTCGACGAGATCCGCCGTCATTCCGCCGACCAACTCGTCAAGCTGCCGGCGCACCTCCGCCGCCTGGAGAACGCGCCGCCCTATCCGGTGGAGGTCTCGGCCGCGCTCCGCGAGCTGGCGGCCGCACTCGACCGAGCGACCACGTAGCCGGGCGCCCTACACCGCGTCCCAGTAAGCGTCCACCCCGGCCTGGATCGCCGCCAGGACCGCTTCGTTCCGCTTTGGTTCGAAGAGGTGGGCGAAGCGCTGCTGGCGCTCCAAATAGGCCTCGACGGGCAGGCGTGGGTGCGGCGTGCGGGTGTGCACGAGCTCGCCGTCCCGGTATTCCTTCAAGGGCCAGATCCCGGTACGGACCGCCAGGCGGCCGATCTCCACCGTCTCCGCCGGGTCGAAGCCCCAGCCGGGCGGGCAGGGCGCCAGGGCCAAGATCATCCGCGGGCCCGAGAGCTGGCGGGCGTGGTCGAGCTTGCGCGCCAGGTCCAACGGCTCGGCGCCGATCACGGTGGCGGCATAGGCCGGCCGGTTGGCGACCCAGAGGGCGAAGAGGTCCTTCTTCTGGCTCTCGACCCCGGCTTGCACCGCGTCGGTGGCGGTGCGGGCGCCGAAAGGCGTCGCCGCCGAGCTCTGCTGGCCGGTGTTGCCGTAGCCCTCGTTGTCGTAGCAGAGGTAGATGAAGTCGAGGCCGCGGTCGATCGCGCCCGAGGTGGCCGACAGTCCCATGCCGTAGGAGGCGCCGTCGCCGGCCAGGACCACCACCTCCATGTCCTCGTCGTTGCCGATCTCGCCCTTGGCTTTCAGGATGTCGAGGGCATCGCGCACCCCTTGCGCGCCCGCCGGTGCGGAGGCCATGGAGGTGTAGAGCCAGCCGCCCCGGAAGGGCGTGAAGGGATAGACCGAGAGCAGCGTCATGCAGCCGGCGGCGTTGACGAAGACCGTGTCCTCGCCCAGCACGTCGTAGATTTCCTTGACCGCCTCCAGGCCGCCGCAGCCGGCACAGAGCGCCGTGCCCGCGCCCAGCAGGTGGGCCGACGGCAGGTCCTTCATCCGTTGGAAGTGCTCTTCCGCGGTGGTCATTCTCCGGCTCCTTCCGGCTGCCGCTCGACATGGGCGATGGCCTGCAGCTTCTGCATCTCGCGCAGCTCTGCCGCGGTATAGAGGAGGCGCGGTGCCGGCACTTCGCCGCTCTCGCCGGCGCGGGCCGCTTGGCCTGCGATCTCGTAGAACTCCTCGGGCCCGATGTCGCGCCCGCCAAGGCCGCCGATGAAGCTCAGGATCGCCCGGGGTGCGGCCTCCCGCCCTGCCATCAGGGCGCTCACCTCGCCGTAGAGGATGCCGCCGGCCCCCATGGAGACGTTCTGGTCGATCACCGCCACCGCCACCTTGCCGGCAAGCGCCCCTGCCAAGGCCTCGGCCGGGAAGGGCCTGAGAAGCCGCGGCCGGACCAGGCCGACGCTGCGGCCGCTCTCGCGCAGGCGGTCGACCGCGTCCTTGGCCTTGGTGGCGAAGGCGCCGATCATGACGAAGACCACCTCGGCGTCCTCGCTCCGATAGCATTCGACGGCCTCGTGCCGACGCCCGAAGCGGGCCTCGAACGCGTCGGAAACCTCGTCGTAGACGCTGAGCGCCTGCAACGCCGCCAGATGGGTCTCGTAGCGGAAGTACGAATAGGGGCCGCCGCCCAGGACCGAGACCGCCTGGCTCGACGGCTTGCCGGCCCGGAACTCGGCCGCGCCATGGTGGAAGGGACCGACGAACGTGGCCGCCGCCTCGGCCTCCGGCAGGGCCACGGTCTCGCGGGTGAAGGAGAGGTAGAAGCCGTCCATGTTGACGATCACCGGCAACCGCACCCGAGCGTCCTCGGCCAGGCGATAGGCGATCAGCAGGCTGTCGACGACCTCCTGGCAGGTAGCGCAATGGATCTGCAGGAAGCCCGAATCGCGCGCCGCCAGGATGTCGTTGTGGTCGGGCTCCAGCGTGATCGGTGCGGCGAGGCCCCGGCTGACGTTGACCAGCACGAAGGGCACCCGCCAGCCGGCAACGGTGTAGAGCATCTCCATGGCGTAAAGCAGGCCCTGGCTCGACGTCGCGGTGAAGGCCCTAACGCCGGTCGCCGCCGCGGCGCCGGCGGCGGTCAGCATCGCATGCTCGCTTTCCAGCATCACCATGCGGCAGTCCATCTCGTCCCCGTCGATCCAGCGCGCCAGGCTCTCGATGATCTCGGTCTGGGGCGTGATCGGGAAGGCCGGCAGGTAGTCGACACGCGCGAGCCGGGCGCCCCAGGCGGCGGCCTGGTTGCCGGTCAGAAGCGTCCTGGTCATTCGCTCATCCCTCCCCTTCCGCCTTCTGAGCCGCGGCTTCCGGCACCGCCCGGATTGCGTGCGGCGGGCACTGGGCGGCGCAGATCATGCAGCCCTTGCAGTGCTCCAGGTCGATGACGGGGTAGCCGTCAGCACCGGTGCTGATGACGCCGTCGGGGCAGAACGAGCCGCAGACCCAGACGCAGCGCTTGCAGTGCTCGGTATCGACGACCGGCCGCATCACCCGCCAGAGCCCGGTGCGGACTTGTCTGCTGGTGAGACCCGCCGGTATCGACGGTGCCGAGCGTTCGGCCGACTCCAGGCCCAGCGCCACCCATTCCGGCGCCGCGTAGCCCTCGGCCGAGACGCTGCCGCCTTCGGTGACGACGCCTTCGTGGGCGGCCATTCGCTCGAAGCCGTCGAGGGCCTTTTCCAGGTTGCTCTCGATCGTCGCCTGGTCCATCAGCGCCAGCTCCTGGGCCACGGCCTTCTCCAAGTTGGCAGCCGAGATCACACCGGTCAGGCGCGCCGCGGCCCCGGCACAGGCGGCGCCGACGAAGGGCAGCTCGGCCCGCTCCGCCAGCTCCGGCGCCGGCAGGGCCAGCACCTCGGCCGGCAGGTTCAGGCGCCGGCGCCACTCATCGGCGCTCTCGTCGGTGTTGATCAGCAGCACCGTGTCCTCGTCCACGCCCTGCATGACGCCGGCCGCCGGCACCGCGATCAAGGTGTCGTCGGCGACCACCACCAGGTCGGGGCTCCGGATAACGCCGCGCTCGTGGATCGGCGCCTTCTGGGCCCGGACATAGGCCGAGATCGGCGCCCCGCGCCGCTCGGCGCCATAGCGCGGCGCATCCTGGACCTCGAAGCCCTCCAACAGGAAGGCCGTGCCCAACATGCGGCTGGCGGTCTTCATGCCGTGGCCGCCGCGGCCGTGGAAGCGAATGCGGTACATCGGCTTCCCTCCGATTGCGGGTCGCGCGCCCTAGAAGATCGACCAGCGCCGGGTCGCCATCGCCGCCTCGACGCGCTCGCGGGCCAGGCGTTCGGCCGCCTGGCGCGGCGCCAGATCATCGTTTCGCATCCGTGACAGCACCGCGGCCATGTTGCGCCGGACCTTGTCCTCGATGGCGGCGAAGGCAGCACTCTCGCCGGCGCCGTGATACTCCATGGCGGCGCAGATGACGCCGCCGGCGTTGGCGATGAAGTCGGGCAGAACCAGGACGTCCCGCTCGTGCAGGCGCCGCTCGGCCTCGGGCGTCGCCGGAATGTTGGCGCCCTGGGCCACGATCCGCGTCTTCAGGCGGTCGACGTTGGCCTCGGTCAGAACATCGGGACGGGCTGCCGGCACCCAGATCTCGCAGTCGACGTCGATCAAGGCGTCCGCCTCGATGCGCTCGCCGCTGGCAAATTCGGCGATACTGCGGCCCGCTTGCTTGGCGCTGTGCAGCGCTTCGGGATCCATGCCGTCCGGGTTGGCGACGGCGCCTCTGGAATCACTGGCCGCGACCAGCACCGCGCCCTTCTCCTTCAGAAATCGGGCAGCGTGGTAGCCGACGGCGCCGTAGCCCTGGATGGCGACGCGGGCACCGTCGAGCGGCAGGCCCATATCCTCGGCGGCGACGTCGATCGCGTGAAGCAAGCCCCAGCCGGTGGCACCGAGCTCGTCCAGCGGAATGCCGCCGACCTCGGGCGGCAGGCCGACGGAACGGCCGATCTCGTCCTTGACCCAGGCCATGGCGAGCTCGTTGGTGCCCATGTCGGGGCCGAAGATGTAGTCGGAGATGTCGCCCAGCGCCGAGGCGAAGGCGCGGATCAAGCGTTCCTTGTCGGGCGCCGGCATCCCGGGGTCGCCCTTCAGCACCGACTTGCCGCCGCCATGCGCCAGGCCGGCGGCGGCGTTCTTCAGGGTCATGGCCCGGGCGAGGCGAAAGCATTCCTCGGTGGTGACGTCCTCGGCCATGCGCAGCCCGCCGATCGAGGGCCCGGCGGCGACGTTGTCGACCACCAGAACGCCGTCGAGGCCCAGTCCCGGCTCCCAGACATGGATAATCTTGGTCGGCCCGAGGTCGTCCCTGAAACCGAATTGGTCCAACATGGCCCATCCCCTTTCCCTGTCCGTTGCCCAATCTGGCGCCGGCGAGGGATGGCGGCATTGAGACGCATCAATGTCCCGCGAGGTGCCCGAAGAGGTCAGGTGAGGTCCAGCCAGCGCGCCAGCGCCGTTGCCATAGCCGGCACTGCGAAACGGCGCCGGGCCGCCTCGCGGACGGCGCCGCGGTCGAGGCGGCAGGCGGCCTCGACCGCCGTCGCCAAGGCCGCCGTCGTCGGCGCCTCGGCCAGGATGCCGGTCACGCCGGGCTCGACCATTTCCAGGTTGGCACCGCGCGGCACCGCGGCCAGCGGCGTGCCGCACATCATCGCCTCGGCCATGGCGATGCCGAAGGCCTCCTGCCAGGTCTGGGCCATGACCAGGCATTGGGCCCGGCCCATGAACCGGGCCAACGCCGCGCCGCCGAGGAATCCGACCTCGACGGCACCGGTGGCGGCGATCTCTGCCTGGAGGCCCTGCCACCAGTCGGGGTCATCGGCGGTGCCCGCGATATGCAGCCGCCGGCCCGCCGCCTGCGCTGCCCGGGCCGCCTCCGGGACGCCTTTCTCCGGCGCCAAGCGGCCGCAGTAGGCGACGTAGCCGCCCTCGCCGTCGCCTGCCGGCCAGTCGTCGGGATCGAGATCGGGCGGCAGGAACGGCGCCGCGTCCAGGCCCAGAAGGCCGCGGTGCGTCTCGCCCAGGCAGGCGACCGAGCCCGGCGCCCGGGCGTGTTGGGCCCGGATCTCGGCATCGGTCGCACGGTCGGCGGCGGACAGGTTGGCGACGTGCAAGAGACGGCCCGGGAACAGCTCGCCGAGCCAATAGGGCAGCCAGTCGTGGTTGAGGTTGATCGTCGCCTCGACGTCGCCCCGTCGCACAGCCTGGGCCGCCGCCTGCAGCATTCGCCCCAGGACCCCGTCGGCCGGCGCCGGCCAAAATTCGGCCTCGGCGGCGGTGGCGCTCGGCTGATAGCCACCCGGTACGGCCACGACCTCGACGTCGTCGGCAATGGCGGCCTCGGGCAGCGGCTCTGTCACGAAGAGACGCGGCCGGTGGCCCAGCCGATCGATGGCCCGGCAGAGGGCCAGTGCATAGCGGCTGACGCCGCCCGTGGGTCCGGTAGCAAAGGGCGCCACCGCCGAGGCCAGAACTTGGATGACGCGATCCGACGGCAACAGGCCGCTCAGGACATGCCGCCGGTGACGGCTGGGTCCTCGCCGGCCAGGCCCTGGCCGGCATCGACGGCGATGATCTGGCCGGTGACCGTCGGCGCGGTGGCGAGGTAGAGGACGGCGTCGGCGACCTCGACCGGCTCGACGCCGCGCCGAAGCGGCGTCTCGGCGTGCACCCGCTCGAAATCGGCCTGCGACTGCCGGCCGCTCGGCAACACTAGGCCGGGCGCCACGGCGTTGACCCGGACCTCGGGCGCTAGCGCCCGGGCCAGCCCCCGCGTCGCCTGGGCGAGCGCCCCTTTCGACAGCTCGTAGGAGAGGAAGTGTCCGTCGGGCCGCGTCACCTTGGTATCGATGATGTTGACGATGGCGCCACCGGCCGCGGGCCTGAGCCGCTCGGCATAGTGGCGCGAGAGCAGTACCGGGGCGGCGCAATTGACCCGGTAGCAGTGTTCGAGCAGGTCGCCCGTCACCGTGGCGATATCGTCGAAGGGAAAGATCGAGGCGTTGTTGACCAGCAGGTGGACCTCATTCGCCCGTTCGACGACCCGCTCGGCGAAGGCTACCAACCCGTCGAGGTCCGCCAAATCCTGTTGCTCGACCGCGGTCTCGACGCCGTGTGCCTCGGCGAGCGCGCCCGCCAGGTCGGCCGCCGCCTCATGCGACTGGTTGGCGTGCAGGATCAGGTTCCAGCCCGCGCCGGCCAGCCGCTCGGCGATCACCGCGCCGATCCGCCGTCCGGCACCGGTCACCAGGGCCCAACGCCTGGTCATCGGCCGCTACCGCCCTCTGTTCCGGGTCCGCGATGGCGCACGATTTCGACCGACGGCGTCGCCAGGCCGTTGTAGACGTGCGGTTTCGAGAGCCGGACCCGGCAGCGCTCGATCGGGAAGCTTTCCAGGCAGAAGCTCGACAGCGCGTAGGCCAGCGTCTCCAGAAGGTCGGTATGGCCGCGCCCCGCCAGGTCCTCGCGCACGAAGCGGACGACGGCGCTGTAGTCGATGGTCTCGGCGATGTCCTCGGGCGGGTTCGGCGGGCAAGGCCGCTCCAGGTCGACGTCGATCAGCACCAACTGGGTCTTGTCGGGGTTGCGCTCCCAGTCCCGGACGCCGACCGAGAGCTCGACCTCGAGATCGCGAATGGAGACCGTCAGGCGGTCGGCCGAAGTCGTCGCTTGCATCGGTCACCGTCGTTCGTGCAACCCGGGTTCGCGGCTCATGCTGACGGATCGACGGTCGGAAGGCAACCGCGTCAGGCGCCCTCCAACCGGTCCCAGACCCAACGGTTTTGGACGCCTACCCCGTGAGCAAAACTCAATGACAGCGGATGGGCGGTAATGTCCTGAGCTGGTCAGAGCGGACATCCCAAAGCCGGTGCCGTAGTGTCCGGGTTTGACCCAAAGCAGACTCAAAATTTAGTCCAGTCCCGCTAGTCGAAAGCCTTCTACGTAACGATCAACGTCCTGCGGGCGCACCCAGGGACCGTACTTTCGAGCTCAGGCTAGCGAAATTGTTGGTTGGAGGCGTTTGACTTCAGCGAGTGCGCGGCGCGCCTCGTCCAATTCACCTAGATGGGCCGCGGTGATTGCAAGTATCCGCCAAGCACCTACCAATTCGGGTCGGGTCTTGATCGTTTCGCGGGCCAGATCGCGAGCCTCGGCGTCGCGCTCGGCCGTGAAGATACCGATCGATCGGAGCACCGGAAGCCACGCGTTGAAAGGGTCTCGGGGGCTTATGCGGTAGGCCTGATCGAGCGCTTCGTTCGCCTGCTCGACTTTGCCCGCATAGCCCATGATAATTCCGAGCCAGGCGTAGGCGATCGAGAAGTTTGGGTTCAGCTCAAGGGCCTTGCGCAGTTCATCGACCGCGTCCTTGTGGCGGCGGGAATAGCCGTGGACAGCACCCATAACCAAGTGCGCCCATGGATCTTGGTCATCATGCGCGATGGCGTGGCGGGCCGCCAATTCAGCTTCGGGAATCAGCCGGGTAGGATCCTCGCCCCAGCCCATCCAAGCGTTCCAGATGTATGAAAAGCCGAGTAGACCTTGGGCTTGAGCATAGCCAGGATCGCGGTCAATCGCGGCCCGTAACAACTCCTGCGCTCGCGCGATATCGGGGCCGGTCATACGCCATAAGTGGGGCATCGAGCGCATGACCAGGTCCCAGGCGTCGAGGCTTTCAGGTGCTTTGCGCTTGGCCCGCTCGCTTTCTGCAACGTAGAGTTGAGGTTCGATGGTAGCTACCACGGTCTCGGTGATCTCGTCCTGGACCGCGAATACATCGGTGAGTTGACGGTCGTAGCGCTCAGCCCACAAATGATTACCTGTGGTGGCGTCGATCAGCTGAACTGTGATACGCGCCCGATTGCCTGCCTTGCGCACGCTACCCTCAAGTACGTAGCGCACACCCAACTCTCGCGAGATCGCCTTAATATCCACTGCTTGGCCCTTATAGGTGAAGCTCGAATTACGTGCGCTCACGAAAAACCAGCGCATGCGCGAGAGTCCCGTAATGATGTCTTCGGCGATGCCGTCGGCAAAGTATTCCTGCTCTGAATCACCCGACATGTTGTCGAACGGCAGCACCGCGATGGAGGGCTTGTCCGGAAGGTCGAGGGAGGCGGGGGCTGCTTCGTAAGGCGCGGTCGTCGCGTCCGGACCGTCGAGCCTGATCCGGTGAACCCGCACGGGCTCGGCGATGTTCTTGAACTGCTGCTCACCGAGATCGTCGAAACCGAAATCAAGCTTGCCCTTTACGCTTTGGAATACGACATCGGAGACGCAAATTCCGTTGGGCTCTGCCAACGCCTCCAAGCGGGCCGCGATGTTGACGCCTTCGCCCAGGATGTCGTCACCGTCGACAACGATGTCTCCAAGATTGACGCCAATCCGGTAGGCAATTCGTTCGTCGCCGGCCAAACCAGCTTCGCGCGGGACCATTGCCTCTTGCACCTCAACAGCGCAGCGGACTGCATCCACGACGCTGTTGAATTCGATCAGCAGGCCATCGCCCATCGTCTTGACTACACGACCCTTGTGATACGCAATCGTCGGGTCGATCAGATCATTGTGGTGGGTCTTTTGCCGCGTAATCGTGCCTTCCTCGTCCGCTTCCATGAGGCGCGAGTAACCGACCATGTCGGCGGCAAGTATGGCGGCTAGCCGGCGTTCCATGTCACCCCTCCCTTAAGCGGGAGAGTAGTCAATCGTGGTGGCGAATGCCATGCGGTCGAGGAAATCCCGAATTTCCGCTGTTAGCTATATCCGGGCGTACCAGACGACATAACTCGATGTCTGTATTCGGCCCGAAAGCCGACGATCGCCCACTAGCTTCAGGGGTACGGCGGGACCGCGATCAGATTGGATGTACCCAAGTTTTGCAGCGCTTTTCGGCGGATGGCGGCAACCACCATTGTCGATCCGCCACCCAGTCCGCCTCGTCCTCGCGAAAGGCCTCGTAGTCGACCGATTGGCGATGCGTCTCTGGCGTTGCTGCGTCGGCATAGACCTCGATCAGGAAACAGAGCGACGGCTCTCCCCGTTCCCGGTGCGCGCCGAAGCGATGGCAGCCGAGCCCGGCCTCGACGCTGGTGCCGGCGTTGCGTCGGAGTCGGGCCGCGAAGGCCTCGAGCACGTCCTCGTGCACCTTCAGGTGGGCGGTGAGCAGCAGTGTCACGCGTCGACCTCCACGTCAGGCGCCGGCCAGGTGGTCCCAGAACCACCATTTCCGGTCCACCACCCAGTCCGCGACATCTTCGCGGAAGGCCTTGTAGTGGGGCGACTGGCGGTGCGCCTCCAATGCCGCTTCGTCGGCGTAGACCTCGATCAGGAAGAAGAGCGTCGGCTCGCCCTTCTCCTGGTGCGCGTCGAAGCGATGGCAGCCCGGCTCGGCGGCGACGCTTGTGGCGGCGTGGCGTCGAAGCCGCGCCTGGAAGGCCTCAACCACGTCGGGCCGGACGGTCAGGTGGGCGGTGTGCAGCAGCGTCATGCGTCGGTTCCCGTGTCAGCCCTGGCCATAGGTCTCCGGATGGGCCCGCATCCAGTCGGCGAAGGCTTGGATGCCGGCCTCCAGGTCGTAGGCCGGGCGAAAGCCGGCATCGTCCAAGAGGCGCGTGCCCGCCAGCGGCCCGCGCATGGTGTTGTAGGTGGTCCAGGGCTCGGTCCCCGGGCCGACCTCGATCGCCGCGCCGGGCACCGCCGCCCTGACCGCCTCGGCGACCCGAAAGGTGTCGTAGTTCCGGCCCGAGCCCAGGTGGTAGATGTCGTGGTTGAGCCGGTCGGCGTCGTAGGCGGCCAAGAGGCCCGTCGCGACGTCGCCGACATGGGTGAACGAGGCCGCGAAATCGCCGCCGCTCGCCTCGGCGATCGGCTCGCCCGCCAGGGCCTCGCGCAGGAAGGCCGGGATCGGGCCGCGCGGCGGCTCGCGCACCGGCGGTACCATCGGCGGGCCGTAGACCCAGGAGATCCGGACGCTCGCGGCGGGCATGCCGTACTCCTCGCGGTGCATGGTCGTCAGCAATTCACCGCAGCGCTTGGTGGCGCCGTAGACGGTGTAGGCCGAGGTGCCTGCGTCCTCCGGCACCGGGGTCCGGAAGTCGGTCAGGCGCTGGAAGACCGAGCCCGTGCTGACATAGAGGAAGCGCCGCCAGGCGTTGCGCCGGGCCAGCTCCAACAGGTTCTCCGTCGCCGTCACGTTGGAATGGAAGGCTGCCCGGGGGTCGGGCCGGGCATAGCGGTCGTTGGGCACGGCGGCGGTGTGGATGCAGCCGTCGACGTCGTGGCGACCGGCGAGGTCGGCGACCTCGAAGGGGTCGGCGAGGTCGCATCGGACCCAGGCCACGCGGTCGCCGAGCGCGGCCGCCTCGGTCTCGCGAAAGGTGCTGCGATACTGCGCCACGATCTTGTGGCCGGCGGCGACGGCCTGCGCTGTGAGCTCGAGGCCGACATGCCCCATGGCGCCGGTGATCAGCAGAGCCATCGCCTCGTCATCTCCCCTCTTCCGCGCCGCTGCCTCGACGCGGGTTCAGCATAGGCCAATCGCCACCAAGGCCAAGGCATTGCCGCTTGCCGCTGCTGCGTGCTAGGCCGATGGGAGAAAACGCGAGGGAGGAGACGACGATGAACTACGATTCCTATCGCTGCATCGAGGCAGAGCGGCGCGGACGGATTCTGACGCTGACCCTGAACAACCCGCCCTTGAACGCCGTCGACGACGTGATCCACGAAGAGCTGGCGCGGATCTTCGCCGACGTGCAGTTGGACGACGAGGCCGACATCGTCGTCCTGACCGGTGCCGGCCGGGCCTTCTCGGCCGGCGGCGACCTGAACCAGATGAAAGAGGCCTATGCGGAAGGCGAGATGCGCCTGACGCTGGTCGACGCCAAGCGCATCGTCTTCTCTCTCCTCGACCTGGAGAAGCCGATCATCGCCCGCGTCAACGGCCACGCCATGGGCCTCGGCGCCACCATCGCCCTCTTCTGCGACGTCATCTACATGTCGACCGCGGCGCGGATCGCCGACCCGCATGTCTCCATCGGCGTCGTCGCCGGCGACGGCGGTGCGGTGATCTGGCCGCAGCTCATCGGCTATGCCCGGGCCAAGGAGTACCTGATGACCGGCAAGCCGTTGACCGGAGAAGAGGCGGCCCGGATCGGCCTCGTCAACCACGCCGTCGCGCCCGAGGACCTGGATGAGGCGGTCTACGGCTTTGCCGAGGAGCTGGCGGCAGGGCCGCAGAAGGCGATCCGCTGGACCAAGGTCTCGGCCAATATCGGCCTGAAGCAGCTGGCGCACTCGATCATGGATACCTCGCTCGCCTACGAGTGGATCACCTTCAAGACCGAGGACCATGGCGAGGCGATCGACGCTTTCCTGGAGAAGCGCAAGCCCAACTTCACCGGCGCCTAGACCGGCCGGCGCCCCATGTCGCTTGCCGCGGGCCTCAGCCCGACGCAGAAGGGCCTCGCGGCTATGATCTTGAGCGGCCTCTTGCTGACCGGCCAGGACGCCGTCGTCAAGTGGCTGACCGGTGGCTACGCAACCGGTGAGATCATGTTCTGGCGGGGGCTCTTGAGCTTCCTGCCGATGAGCCTCTTGATCTGGCATCTGGGCGGCATCGGCTTGTTGCGCACCGGCCGGCCGGGGGCGCTCGTCATGCGCTCGGTGTTGGCGGCGCTGACCTCGCTGATGATCGTGGTCTCGTTCCGCTATTTGCCGCTGGCCGACGCCCTGGCGATCGTCTTCTTCAGCCCGATCCTGCTGACGGCGCTGGCGGTGCCGCTCCTGGGCGAGCGGGTCGGTGCCCGGCGCTGGTCGGCGGTCGCCATCGGTTTCGTCGGCATGCTGCTGATCGTCCGGCCGACCGGCGCCGGCGTCGGTATCGCGGTGCTGGCGCCCTTGTCGGCGGCGTTCCTATCGACCTTTCGCGATATCGCGACGCGGCGGCTCGGCGCCACCGACCCGGCGCTGACGATCCTCTTCTATTCGACCGTGCTCTCGACGCTGATCGGCCTCTTCGACATGCCGCGCGGCCTGACGCCGCCGACACTCGCGGACCTGGGGCTCTTCCTCGTCATTGGTATCATGTGGGCCTCGGCGCACCTCTTCGCCATCATCGCCCTGTCGCTCGCCGAGGCTTCGGCGCTGTCGCCCCTCAAGTACCTGTCGCTGGTCTGGGGCACGATCCTAGGCTTTCTCATCTGGGGCCACGTCCCCGACGCCTGGGTCGTCGCCGGCGCCGCCCTGGTGGTGGCAAGCGGCCTCTACATCCTCCACCGCGAGCGGCTTCGGGCTAATTGAGACCCTCTTGCTTCAACCGTGCTCGTATTCGCTGCTGCAGGATGGGTGTGAGCCTTCCCGCCCACGCTTGGCCGGCAGCCATGCTTTCTTGCATGATTCGCGGCAGTGTCGAGATCGTCTTCTGCCCCGTCGGAGTCCGGTAGAATTCACGCAAATCGCGGAGTTCTGAAAGATTAAAGTGGCGATCATATATTGGAACTGTGTCTTCCATGAAGCTGTCTATGTCGGCTTCAAGTACATTGAATATTTCCTCGTAAATGATTGTGAGCGCTCGATCCGGAAAATCCGGTCGCACCGCCTTGATCGCTTTGAAATACTCACCCGTGATGGCTTCGCTGAATTGAACGCTGAAGTTCTTCGCACCTGTAATTTCCATCAGCTCCATGATCAAAGCACGTTTTTCCGGATCTACGGGTTGTTCCGCGACTGCTGTTGTCGCACCGAAGAGCAACTGCATGGACAACAGTGCGGCAATGATGTTGCGCATGACCATTCCTCCCTGTTGGAGATTATCATGATCGCCCGATCCTCCCCAAAGGCGATTGTCCTGTGTGGATGGCTTGTCAACGGCGGAGTAAAAATGCGCCACTCGGGCGGAGCAAAACTACACCACTGACAGGTCGGGAGCTTGTCCACG
>JASLMY010000200.1 GCA_030746295.1 Alphaproteobacteria bacterium
GTCGCGGGCGTCGGTCGGGGTGCGGTGCCGCTCGTCGCCACGGCCGAAGCGCCGGTGGCCGGGCCGGCGACGCAGCGCGCGGGCGGTGGCGGCGGCCTGGTTCCCGCCGTAGCGCCGCTCGCGGTGGCATCGGCCGAAGGTGCCGTTCCTTGACGCAGCTCCAGGACCTGACGCTCGAGCTCCTTCAAGCGGACGTCGACGTCACCGACCAATTGGTCGAGCCGCTTCGCCAATTGCCGGGCGCCGTGCCCGCTCTCTTCGGATTGCCCTGTCAGGCGGCGGAGCTCCTGCTCGAGCTGCATCATGCGAAGCTCGAGGTCGGTGGCCCGCGCCGGCGTCCTCGGCGCTGCGCTCGTCGCCGAGGTCGGCGGCCGTCGACCCCGATAGAGCTGGCGCTCGAGATCCACGGTGCGGCGCTCGAGCCGCTCGATCCGGTCGAGCAGGTCGCCACGGCTTTGCGCCGATACCCCAAAAATTGGTGCGAGGCCGAGTGCGACGATCGTCAGGGCCGCCGGACCGCCGGCCCATCGCGGTAGGGAAGCGATCATCCTCATGGCTCGGGCCTCATCCACATCCCGGTCGTCCTCGCCGTCGTTCGGCGTTGGAAGATGACCGAAAAATGAGGCGAGAATGCGGCCCCTTCACCGCCCCACCCGGGACCGGCGGCTTCGCCGGTCCCGACTTCGAAGCGGCAACGACGCCTGAGATCAGTTGACGATCATGTGGTCGCGGCGATTCTGCGACCAGCAAGACTCGTTCGAGGCAGCGCAGATCGGCCGTTCCTTGCCATAGGAAATCGTGCCGATCCGATCGGCGCTGACGCCGAGGGCCAACAGGTAGTTGCGCGCCGAAGTGGCTCGCCGCTCACCGAGGCCGAGGTTGTACTCGCGCGTACCGCGCTCGTCGCAATGACCCTCGATGGTCACGGTCACCGACGGGTTCTGCTCCAGCCACTTCGCCCAACGCTCGATCGTCGCGCGAGATTCCGGCTTCAAATCGTATTTGTCGAAATCGAAGTAGACCAAGCTACCGACGGTGAGGTCGAGGTCTTCCTGCGAGCCGGGCGCAGGTCCTTCCACCTTGGCAGTGGGCTGCGGTGTGACCGCGACCGTCTGCTGTGGCGCCTGTCCCTTGGTCGTTGCTTCGACCTGCTGCTCTTCCGGCGCCGTTTCACAGGCCGCCAGCAGCAAGACCGCAGCCGCGACACAGACCCCTTTGAACCCCGTGTTCCAAGACCGCATCTACCCTGCTCCTTTCCGCCAGAGGGGAAATACTTCGATCGACATGACGTTGAATGAACGAATTAACCGGCAGGCGCGGCAAACGCAACCAAGAATCCCGTTTCCCACCGAGAATTTACTGAGAGCGTGCAAGAGATCGACCCAATTCTGGGGGCGACGGCATACAGCCGTCAGCCCTAGTTCAAGGGAGCGAGCGGCGACCAGGCCGGATCGGAAGCATCGATCGGGGTCAGGATCTCCCGCTCGTTGTAGCCGGTCAGATCGATCGAACGCAGCCGCACCTTGCCGCCCGAGCCGTCGGCCCTCGTTGGCTCCTGGCGGAAGAAAATCAGCACCCTGCCGTTCGGCGACCAGGTCGGCCCTTCGTCCAGAAAGCTTTCGGTCAGCAGGCGCTCGCCCGAGCCGTCGGGTCGCATGACGCCGATGAAGAAGCGTCCCTTGCGGTACTTCGTAAAGGCGATCAGGTCACCTCGCGGCGACCAGACCGGGGTCGCGTAGCGGCCTTTGCCGAAGCTGATTCGCTGCACGTTGCGGCCGTCGGCGTTCATGACATAGAGCTGCTGCGAGCCGCCCCGGTCGGAGTTGAAGACGATTCGGCTCTGGTCGGGCGAATAGCAGGGCGAGGTATCGATCGCGGAATGACGGGTCAGCTGCGTCAGCTTGCGGGTGCGCAGATCCATCGCATAGATCTCGGAATTGCCTTCCTTCGCCATGCTCATGATCACGGTGTTGCCGTCGGGCGAGAACCTCGGCGCATAGGTCATGCCCGGAAAGGAACCGAGGACCTCCTGCCGGCCGGTATCGATGTTGTAGAGATAGACCCTGGGCTTGTCGTTGTAATAGGAGAGATAGGTGATCTCCTGGCGGCTAGGCGAGAAGCGCGGCGTCAGCACCAGATAGCTGCCGTCGGTCAAGAAGCGATGGCCGGAGCCGTCCTGGTCCATGATCGCCAGCCGCTTCACGCGTCGGTCGGCGACACCGCTCTCCGAGACGTAGACCACGCGGGTATCGAAATACCCCTCCTCGCCGGTGAGCCGCTTATAGATGGCATCCGATATGATGTGCGCGATGCGGCGCCAATTTGTCGGAGTGGTCTTGTAGACGAGGCCGGTCATCTGCTCGCCGGCGAAGACGTCCCAGAGTCGAAACTCGACCCTGATCTGACCGTCCGCGAGGGATTCGACCCGGCCCGTGACCAGGGCCTGAGCATCGATCACGCGCCAATCGGCGAAGCGGGGCGCCTGCAGGGTCGAGGCCGCCTGCAAGAAGGCCTTGCGGTCGAGAGGCTTGAAAAGACCCGATCGCGCCAAATTGCCGATGATGACGCCGGAGATGTCGGCGCCGAGCCGCTGCATCTCGTCCGCAGCACCTTGGAAGTCGGTGACCGCGATCGGCAAGGGCTCGACGTTGCCCCTGGTTATATCGATCTCGAGGGCGGCGCGTGCCGGGCCGGCGACAACGGTGAGCGCCAGGGCGGCAAGGACGAGCGCATAGTTCAGTGCTTGCATTGGCCTCCTCTCCTTCGTGTGGACTAGAGCCTTTTCGACCTTCTTCGAATCGCCGAGCCACCCGCTCCCCCGTCCCAACCACCCGCAAATGGCACCCTCGAGGTGGTTGGGACGGGGGAGCGCGTGGTCCAGCCAGTAGCGGAAGCGGATCAGCATCACTGCAGCATGTCCTTGGGATTGAACCTGAGCGTCACTTCCCGCCAATGCTCGTACTTGTCGAGCGGCAGTCCCGTGAGCGGGCTGCACTGCAGCACGGCACGCCGCGCGCTCTCGGCCGCGGTACGATAGAATTCTCCCCCCGCCACCCGCATCCGGCCCCCATCGGCAATCTCCGGCTGGCTCGCCAGCGAGCCGTCGCGGTTGAGAAAGAAACGAACCGTGACGACCAGGTTCTCGGCATCGCGGGCACCGCCGGGAACGCTCCAGCAGAGCTCGATCTGCTTCTTGACGATCAAGCGCAAGGCATCGATCTCGCGGATGGTCAATTCCCGCGACTCCGAAACGTTGGCGGCGGCGCGGCCCGATACCTCGCTCCGGGGCGGCGCAGTGGCGGTCTTGGCGGCCGCTGTCGGGGCGGGGCGGGGCTTCTCGCTCTTGTCGAGGAGCGCCGAGATCCGATCGAGCGTGCTCGTGAAGTCCTTCTTCGGCGGCTTCGGCTTGGCTTTCGGACGCGGCGACTTGACCACCTTTGCGAGCGCCTTCTTAGGTGGCTTGGGCGGCGGCGGCTTGGGCACCTTGGGCAGCGGGGGCGGCGGCGTCGCGGCGACCGGCTTCGGCACCGGCATCGGCGCGGGGGGCGGCGGCGGCAAGCGCTGCTTGGCGGGCGGCGTCGCCATCGCCAGCTTCGGCGTCGGTGGTGGTGGCGGCGGCCGCTTCTCCATCTTGGGCATGGCTGGTGCTGGCGGCGGCGGTGGCTCCGCCGTTTTCGGCTTGGGCCTGGGCGGCGGCGGCGCCTCCAGCTTCGGCGGTGCCGGCGGCGGCGTCATCGCGACCTTGGGTGGCGCCGGCACTTCCGCGTCGGGCGGCTGCAGCGGTTTCTGCTCGGCCGGCTGCGGCGTGGTCTCCTCGGCGATCGTCACCAGCTCGACCACCAGCGGCTCCTCGATGATCTCGAGCCGGTCCACGAAGCGCGGCATCCCATAGGCTACGAACAGCACGATGCTGGCATGCAGCAAGGTCGATATGACGAGCCCGAATTTCAACGTCGCCTCAGTTCGCTACCTGCCCGCGCGGCCGCTCGGCGATCAAGGCCACCCGCTTGTAGCCGGCAGCGTTGATCGTGCCCATGACCCGCATCACCGCGCCGTAGTCGATGGTGCGGTCGCCGCGGACGAAGATCCGCCCCTGATCGCCGCCGCGCGCCTCGGTGACCGCGTTCAGCCGGGGCACCAGGTCCTCGAGGGTCACTTCCGCCTCTTGCAAAAAGATCTTGCCAGCGGCGTCGATGGTGATGGTCAGCGGCTCGTCCGAGCCCTCGATCATGTTGGCCTCGGTCTTGGGCAGGTCGACAGGCACGCCAATCGTCAAGAGCGGCGCCGTTATCATGAAGACGACTAGCAGCACCAGCATGACGTCGACGAACGGCGTGACGTTGATCTCCGCCATCGGCTCGTAGGTTTGACGCTTGGCTTTGCCGCCGCCGCCATTGATCGAGAACGCCATCAGCCCTGCTTCTCCTCGAGCTGGCGCGAGAGGATGGCGTTGAACTCGCCGGCGAAGCCCTCGAGCCGGTTGGCATAACGGCTGAGGTCGCCGGCGAACTTGTTGTAGGCGATGACCGCCGGGATCGCCGCGACCAGTCCGAGCGCCGTCGCCAGCAGCGCCTCGGCGATGCCAGGCGCGACGACGGCGAGGTTGGTGTTCTTTGAAACGGCGATCGACTGGAAGCTGTTCATGATTCCCCAGACGGTGCCGAAGAGGCCGAGGAACGGCGCCGTCGAGCCGACCGTGGCGAGAAAGCCGAGATAGCGCTCCAAGCGCTCCATCTCACGGGTGAGCGTGACCTGCATCACCTGGGCGATGCGCTCGCGGATGCCGGCGCGAAGCGTGTCCTCGCGGGCCAGCCCCCTGGCGGTGGAGCGGCGCCATTCCCGCATCGCCGCGGCGAACAGAATCTCCATCGGATGCACCGGTTGGTCGCCGAGCCGGTCGTAGAGGTCCTCCAGGTTGCCGCCGGACCAGAAGGAATCCTCGAACTCGTCGGCCTGCGCCGTCAGCCGGCGCAGCCGCAGGAACTTCTCGACGATGATCGCCCAGCACCAGATCGAGGCGACAAAGAGCATGACGATGACGATCTTGACGATCAGGTCGGCCTTCAAGAAGAGCCCCCAAAGCGAGAGATCCACCTCCCCCACCGAGCCCGCCAGCGCCAGGGCATCGACCGCTTGGCTCTGCATGTTTCAACCTTCCTCAATCGTTGCAAGAAACGGCTCCAGCGCTTGGCGCACCGGGGCCGGTATCCGGGTCGCGCCGATGTCGGCGCCGACACAGGCGAGCCGCACCTCGGCCCGAACCAAATCCGTCTCGCCGCGACGCACCACCTGCTCGAGATCGATCAGGGCGGCACCCAGGCGGCGAAGCGTGGTCCAGACTTCCAACTCGTCGTCGAGCCGGGCCGGCGCCAGGTAGTCGAGCCGACAGCGGCGAACCTGAAAGGTGATCCCCTCTTCAGCCAGCAGCGTCGCCTGATCGACGCCGGCTCGGCGCACCAGATCGCTGCGGCCACGCTCGATGAAGCGCAGATAGTTGGCGTAGTAGACGATGCCGGCGGCGTCCGTGTCCTCCCAATGGACCCGAAAGGGATAGCGATGCACTTCGCCATCCGTCGCTCCCGCCGGCTGGGGCGCTTGCTCAGCCATCGCCAGCATCCGCATCCGCCAGAAGGTCCATCTGCGCCATCAGTGGCCTGGGCGTCGGCAGGCCCAAATGCTCGAATGCAGCGCGGGTCAGGAGCCGCCCCCGGGGCGTGCGCTGCAGCAGGCCCTGCTGCACGAGATAGGGCTCGATGATCTCCTCGATGGCATCGCGCGGCTCCGAGAGAGAGGCAGCAATGGTCTCGACGCCGACCGGGCCACCGCCGAAGTTGCCGGCGATCGTCGAGAGATAGCGCCGGTCCATGGCGTCGAGGCCCCGGTGGTCGACCTCGAGCCGGTTCAAGGCGGCGTCGGCCTTGACGGCGTCGATCACGTCGGCACCGGCGACGGCGGCGAAATCGCGAACCCGGCGCAAGAGCCTGACCGAGACCCTGGGCGTGCCGCGCGAGCGCTTGGCAATCTCGCTGGCGCCGTCGGCCGTCAGCTCGACGTCGAGCAGCCGGCTGCCGCGGCTGACGATCTGCTCCAGCTCCTCGACGGCGTAGAAGTTGAGGCGGATCGGAATGCCGAAGCGCTCGCGAAGCGGCGTCGTGATCAGCCCCGACCGGGTCGTAGCCCCGACCAGGGTAAAGGGCGGCAGATCGATCCGCACGCTGCGCGCCGCCGGCCCCTCGCCGATCATCAGATCGAGCTGGAAATCCTCCATGGCCGGGTAGAGGATCTCCTCCACGGCCGGATTGAGGCGGTGGATCTCGTCGATGAAGAGGACGTCGCGCTCCTGCAGATGGGTCAGGATGGCGGCCAGATCGCCGGCCTTGGCGATCACCGGCCCCGAGGTGGCGCGAAAATTCACGCCGAGCTCGCGGGCCACGATCTGCGCCAGTGTGGTCTTGCCGAGGCCCGGCGGGCCGAAGAAGAGGACGTGGTCCAGCGCTTCGCCCCGGGCCATGGCGGCATCGATATAGACACGCATGTTCTGCCGCTCGCTCTCCTGGCCGATGAAGTCGACCAGCCGTTGCGGCCGGAGCGCGCCCTCGCTGCCGTCGAGCTGGCCGCCGGCGGAATCCACCAGTCGGGCATCGGCGCCATCGCTCATCCCGCCAGCTCCCTGAGGCTGCTTCGGATCAGATCCTCGAGATCGCTTTCGGTCCCCAGATCACGCATCGCCGTGCGGACCGCGGTGGCGGCATCGATCGGCCGATAGCCGAGGTTGACGAGGGCCGAGACGGCGTCGTTCTCGGGCCCGGCCGGCGCTGCCGCCTGGCCATGGGCGGCGGCGACCGGCGCAAGCGCAATGTCGGCGACCTTGTCTTTCAGCTCTTGGGCGATGCGGCCGGCCAGCTTGGCGCCGACGCCGGGTGCGCGGGTCAGCATCGTCCGCTCGCCCATCGCCACCGCCTGCACCAGGTCCGACGGCCCGAGCACCGACAGGAGGCCGAGCGCGACCCGGGCGCCGACCCCCTGCACGCCCTGCAGCAGCTTGAACCAATCTCGCTCCGCCGGCTCCAGGAAGCCGAAGAGGTGGATATGGTCCTCGCGGACATGGGTCTCGATGTGGAACGCCACCGCCTCGCCGACCGCCGGCAGCGAGGCCAGCGTGCGGCCGGAGCAGAAGACCAGATAACCGACGCCGCCCACATCGACGACCACGTGATCGGCGCCGATTGCGTCGAGCAAGCCCTTGAGCCGGGCGATCACGGCCCCGCCTCCTGCAGCCGCAAGGCCTCGGCGATGCGGCCCAGACTCTGGCGATGATGGGCGTGACAGATCGCCGTCGCCAAGGCATCGGCGGCGTCGGGGCCCAGCTTCCCCGCCCCCGGCAGCAGCGTCGCCACCATCATCGCCACCTGCCGCTTCTCGGCATGGCCGGTGCCGACGATCGATTTCTTGATCAGGTTGGGCGGGTATTCGGCGATGACCAGCTCCGAGGTCGTGGCGGCCAGCAGGACGACGCCGCGGGCCTGTCCCAGTTTCAGGGTCGAGCTCGGGTTCTTGTTGACGAAGGTCTCCTCGACCGCGGCCTCGTCGGGCCCGTAGCTGTCGATGATCGCCTGCAGGCCGTCATAGAGTTGGCGCAGGCGCCAAGCTAGCGGCGCCTCGCCGTCGGAAGAGACCTTGCCGTGGGCGACGTGCTGGAGCCGGTTGCCCTCGACCGCGATGACGCCCCAGCCGGTGTGCCGCAGCCCGGGGTCTAGACCGATGATCCGCATGCGCCGGCCGTCAGGCACTGAGCCGCTCGAAGACGTCGTCCGCGATCTCGAAGTTCGCCGACACCTGCTGCACGTCGTCATTGTCGTCGAGGCCCTCCAGAAGCTTCAGGAGCGTCTCCGCTTGGGCGTCGTCGACGGGAATGGTGGCAAGCGGGCGCCAGTCCAGCTTGGCGCTCCGCGGCTCGCCGAAATGCGCCTCCAACGCCTCGCGGACCTGGTGCAGGGCTTCCGCCGCGCAGACGATCTCATGCCCATCGGGCGACGAATCGACATCCTCGGCACCGGCTTCGGCCGCGGCCTCGAAGACCGCCTCGGCGTCGCCCGACTCGGGCCCGAGGCGGATCGCGCCGACCCGCTCGAAGAGGTGCGCGACACTGCCGGTCTCGGCCAGTTGGCCGCCGTGGCGCACGAAGAGGGCGCGGACCTCGGCCGCGGTCCGGTTGCGGTTGTCGGTCAAGGCCTCGACGATCAGGCCGACTCCGCCCGGGCCATAGCCCTCGTAGCGGATCTCCTCCCAGGTCTCGCCCTCACCCGCCTGACCGGCGCGCCTGATGGCGCGGTCGATGTTGTCGCGCGGCATGTTGGCGGCCCGGGCTGCCTGCACCGCCGCCCGCAACCTCGGGTTCATCTCCGGGTCGGGCAGGCCGCTCTTGGCGGCAACGGTGATCTCGCGGATCAGCTTGGAGAAGATCTTGGAGCGCTTGGCATCCTGAGCGCCCTTCCGATACATGATGTTCTTGAATTGTGAATGGCCGGCCATGGATGCGGATGACCTCGTTTCTGACCCTGATACTCGTATGATTCGAGTCAGTGATTACCAGATATTGTGGTCCGATGCAGCAACTAGCAAGGCCCGCGGCGAACCGATGCCGGCCTCGAAAGAGGGCCGCGAGGGTCCGACGGGGCAGCGACTGTTGCCTATCCATCCAATGTGGCGAGATTGAGGCGTCCGACCCCATCGACCCTCGGCCCGTGGGGCGCCAAGTCGGCCCGAGCGCCGGGTTGCGGCGGCGCCGAGCCGGGCCGGTCGACGGCGATCGCCGCGCTCTCGGGCTTAACGCTTTCTTAGGCGCCCTTGCGGCACTCTTGTCGCCGTGATCCGCCGCCCATCCAGGCGCCGGTAGAGCAAGGAGGCAAGAGCCGTTGTCGCAACAGAGCCAATTGCGGGAAGCCGAGGCGGAACTCCGCGCGCTGCTGCACCAGCCAGACTCGGTGCCGACGGGTGGGGAGCAGATCCTGAGCCAGATCGCCGAGATGAGCGACGCCTGGAGCACACAGCAACTCGACGCGCTCCTCTCGCTGGCCGCCGAGGGCGGCGGGTCCGATGCGGCAGCGGACGCCGAGCGCCTGGCCGAGCGCGCCACCCTGGCGGCGGCGCGGGTGCAAAGGCAGATCGCCAAGGCCGGCGCCTGAGAGGCCCGGCCAGGCCCAAACTCCAATCAGACAGGCCAGGCGGGCGC
>JASLMY010000201.1 GCA_030746295.1 Alphaproteobacteria bacterium
CGACCTGTCAGTGGTGTAGTTTTGCTCCGCCCGAGTGGCGCATTTTTACTCCGCCGTTGACAAGCGGTGTCGTCCCAATCGCTGTCTCCCCACTCCTCGAACTCGCTGATCCCGTCCGTCGGAGCGGCGGGCGCCGGATCGGTTTCGACGAAGAGCACGTTTCCTTGCGGATCGACGTGGGTATGGGTGACCGAGCCGTCGGCGTTCTCCACCGTCGTCTCCGTGTTTCCCGTATGGCGGTCGCGATAGACGTTGTGCTTGGAGATCACTTTGCCGTCGGCATCGGTCTTGGTGACGTCGCGAGAGCCGTCCGCGTTCTTGACCGACGTGGTCGTGACGCCGGTCTCGGGGTCGGTGGCGGTGGCAAAGGCGCCGGCCGCGGCTTGCGAGACCATCGACGCCGAAAGCCCCGTCAGCGCCACGAAGGCCAGAGTTCCGATCGCCCGATTGAAAACACGCATCCGCCAACTCCGTCATGTATTTCGTTCCCCAATACGTATTGGCTCATCGACGGATCGCGAGTGATGGCGATTACTCGGGTCGGTTTTTCCCAAACCGCGCGTTGCGCCTGCAAGCTGCCGTCGAGACGGTCGCGGATCGCGCGCGGGTGGCTTGCGCAGGATCAATGCGGGTCCGCAGGATTCGTGCCGGGGTTGTTTGCGGGTATCGTCGCCGGCGGCCGAGAAACCGTTCCAGCGCCAAGTCCACATCCATTACGCAAGGCGCTCGGCGGCGGCAGGTACGACCAGAGCGGCCGTAATACCGACTGGGGTATCCTTGCCTGAATGGAGGCCTGGCCATGGCCAAAATCTTCAAGCTGATCGGCGAAGCCGTGGAGCAAGGGGACGACAAGGCGGTCGTCCAAATGGTCGATCAGGCCTCGAAGAGCGGCAACAGCGCGCTGGAGATCCTGCAGGAAGCTCTGATTCCCGGCATTCAGGCGATGGGTGAATCCTTCAGGGACGGAACCGTCTATCTGCCCGACGTCCTGGTCGCTTGCCGGGCGATGACCAGGGGCGTTGAATTCCTGCAGCCCCAGCTTACCAAGACCAATATCCCCAAACGCGGCACGGTCGTCATCGGCACCGCGGAAGGCGACATGCACGACATCGGCAAGGACCTGATCAAGCTGATGCTGGAGTGCAGCGGCTTCGAGGTGGAGGACCTGGGCACCGATGTGCTGCCGCAGGACTTCGTCGACGGCGTCCGCCGCTCGAACGCGAATATCGTCGCGGTCTCAGCACTTCTCACCACCACCATGTATGCCGTGCCCGAGATCCTGAAGGCGCTTTCGGAGGCGGGGCTCCGAGACCGCGTCAAGGTCCTGGTCGGCGGGGCGCCGGTCACCCGCAGCTTCGCCGAGGAAATCGGGGCGGACGGCTTTGGCGAGGACTTCGTCGAGGCGGTCGACGAGGCCGACCGGCTGCTCGCGCTCTGAACGCCGCGCGCGACCGGACCACGGGAGACCGAACGATGAAACAGCCAACCCAGGCCATGCCGACAAGAGAGCGGTTCATGGCCATCTGTCGGGGCGAACGGCCGGGCGACGTCTCGCTCATCGACTGGTTTCATCGCAGTTGGGGCGACACCATCGAAAACTGGATCGCCGAGGGCGCGCCGGAGGAGATCCGAAGCCAGGACGCCTACAACGAGTACTTTCAGCTCGATCACCTGCACGCCCTGCAGGAGATCGTCTCCGAGCACAACCGCCTCGACCTCAAGGACAAGGACACGCAGAGCCTGGGCTTCTTCCACGTCACGCCGCCGATCATGCCGGTCTTCGAGATCGAGGTCCTGGAAGAGGACGAGCGCCATCGCGTCGAGACCACCTTCGGCGGCCAGACCGTACAAGTCTCCAAGGAGCATCCCTGGCGGATGCCCAAGTACCTCGACCACCCGGTGAAGGACTGGGCCAGCTGGAAGGACTACAAGAAGCGTCTCGACCCCGAGACCCCGGAGCGCTGGCCCGCCGACTGGTCGGCCTTTGTCGAGCGGACCAACGCCCGCGACGCGCCGACGATGCTGCTGATGGAGGGTTTTTTCGGCGTGCTGCGGGAGTGGACCGGGCTCGAGCGCCTGCTCTTCATGTTCTTCGACGAGCCGGATCTGGTCGAGGACATGATGGACCAGGTCCTGCACCTCGACATGGGCATGGCGGCGCGGGCGACGGAGGACTTGCGGATCGACTGCGTTCGCTTCTGGGAGGACATGGCCTATCGCTCCGGACCGCTGATCTCGCCCGACATGTTCCGGAAGTTCATGCTGCCCCGCTATCGGACGATCACCGATTTCCTACGCAGCCGGGGCGTCGAGATCCTGCACGTCGACAGCGACGGCGACGTCACCGAGCTCATTCCCCTCTGGCTCGAGGTCGGGATCAACTTTCCCTGGCCGCTGGAGGTCGCGGCGGGAACGGACGCGATCGCGCTCCGCAAGGAGTACGGCCGCGATATCGTGCTGAGCGGCAATATCGACAAGCGGGTCTTTCGCGACGGCAAGGAAGCGATCAAGGCCGAGGTCATGGCCAAGGTGCCGTATCTCATGGAGTCCGGCCCCTACTTCCCGTGCCTCGATCACGCAGTTCCGCCAGATGTTTCGCTGGAGGACTTCCGCTACTACATCAATCTGCTGCTCGAGATCGGCGGCCGCGACAAATTGCCCGAGTAACGGCGACCAGGCGCCGTGGCGTCTCGCGCCTCCAGGCGGTTTTGCGACGGCGCTTCGTGTCAGTGGAGGGTTGGCCGCCGGCTTTGGGCCGCTGCGGCGGCGATCGGCCCGATGAAGATGCCGGCGCCGCCGTCGCTGTTGCGGTAGGTCACCTTGCGCACCCCAGCGCACTTCAGCAGGGCCTTCGCGACGTGCTCGGCCGCCGTCTCCGACAGTGGATCGGTGCGCAGCTCGACCAACAGCCCGCCGCCGCGGGAATGCACCTTGAGCGCCAGCGGCGACAGCCTCTCGTCGGCCAGGCGGCGCAACAGCGCCGGCGTCGGATCGGGGCTGGCCGAGGCGTAGATCAGAAAATCGGAAGACTGGTCGGGCCCGGCGCCGCAAGGCCTCGGCTCCGCCAGCAACCACGTCATCATCTCCTCGTCGGCCCGGCCTGCGACCGAACGGCGATGCAGCTCGCCCAGCCAATTGGGAAAGAGAAGGTGGGCGTAGGGCCGCCAACCGTTCCGCGGCGGCTGCGCCGGATCGTCGTCGGGATAGTAGTGCCTGGGCGGCCCGATCGCCTTGCCGGCCCGGAGGTCGCGCAGGTATTCGTCGGCCAGCGTGTTGGTGTCGTATTCCAAGTGGTTGAACATGTAGGTGCCGTTGAGCGCCTGATCCTCGATCAGGCAGAGCCCCGACTCGGACGACTGCGCCAGGACCTCCAGCCGGGCAGCCGACGGCAGGTCGGCCTCGCGGATCTCGGTGTGACGCGAGACCGGCACCGGGAACTCGGCATCGAAGCCGCGCAGCAACGGCGAGGTCGGCTGCAGGAGACGGTGCGGATAGACGCCGAAGAGCTTCTCCCGAAGGCAGTGCTTCGGCACACCGTGGAAATGATGCATCGCCGCCTGCGCCGCCCAGCAGATGTAATAGCTCCGGCCGACGTTGCTCTGCGTCCAGTCGAAGATGTCGGTCAGCTGGCGCCAGTAGCGGACCTCCTCGAAGGCCAAGGTCTCGACCGGAGCACCGGTGACGATCAGGCCATCGAAGGTGCGTTCCTTGATCCGGGACCAGGGCCGGTAGAAGCTCGCCAAGTGCTCCGCCGAGGTGTTCCGGGAGGCGTAGTCGTCGGGCACGAAGAGCGTCAGCTCGACCTCGAAGGGCGAGGCCCCCAGCAGCCGGGCGAACTGGGTTTCGGTGATCGCCTTCTCAGGCATCAGGTTCAGGAGGCCGACCTGCAGCGGCCGGATTTCCCGGGCTTCCGGGGCGGCACGACCGATAAGGTCGATGCCCTCGGCCCGCAAGGTGTGTTGTGCCGGCAGTCCGCTAGGCAATTTGATCGACATGGCTGGTCCTCCCCGGTACGACCGATCCCCCTTCATTGACTGAGGTGTGACGGCATCGGGGGCGCGATCCGCCGCCGCGCCCCCGCCGCCCCCTCACGCCGCAAGCGCGCGCGCCCCCACGCGTGTCAGCGCCTGCTCCAGATCGGCCAGGATGTCGTCGATGTGCTCGATCCCGATCGACAGCCTGACATAGCCCTCGGTGACGCCGCTGGCCGCCTGTTCCTCCGCCGAGAGCTGCGAATGCGTCGTCGTCGTCGGATGAATGGCCAGCGAGCGGGCATCGCCGATATTGGCGACGTGGTAGAACATCTCCAACGCATCGATGAAGCGGCGCCCGGCCTCCCGGCCGCCCTTGTGCTCGAAGCCGACCAAGCCGCCATAGCCGCCCCTCAGGTAGGCATCGGCCCGTCGGCGCTGCTCTGCGTCCTCGTGCAAGCCCGGATAGATCACCCGGCCGACATCGGCATGCGCGGCCAGGAATTCGGCCACCACGCCGGCGTTCCGGCAGTGCTCGCGCATCCGGAGCGGCAAGGTCTCCATGCCCTGGATGAACTGGAAGGCGTTGAACGGGCTCATCGCGGCGCCGAGGTCGCGCAGCAGGGTCACCCGCGCCTTGACGATATAGGCCACCGGGCCCATCGGTTTCGTCGCCTCGGTCCAGACCGCGCCGTGATAGCTCGGGTCCGGCTGGTTCAGCATCGGGAAGCGGTCGGCATGCGCCTCCCAATCGAAGTTGCCGCCATCGACGATGACGCCGCCGATCGAGGTGCCGTGGCCGCCGATGTATTTGGTGGTCGAGTGGACGACGACCGCGGCGCCGTGCTCGAACGGCCTACAGAGGATCGGGGCGGCGGTGTTGTCCATGATCAGCGGCACCCCCAACTCGCGGCCGATCCGGGCGACCTCGGCAATCGGAAACACCGTCAGCTTCGGGTTCGGCACGGTCTCGGCATAGTAGGCCCGGGTCCGCTCGTCGGTGGCGCGGCGGAAGTTCTCGGGATCGGCCGGGTCGACGAAGCGGACCTCGATGCCCATGGTCTTGAAGGTGTTGGCGAACAGGTTCCAGGTGCCGCCGTAGAGGTCGGTGGCACTGACGATGTTGTCGCCGGCCTGGGCGATGTTCTGCACCGCGACGGCCGAGGCGGCCTGGCCCGAAGCCACGGCCAGCGCCGCTGCCCCGCCTTCCAGGGCCGCGATCCGTTGCTCCAGCACGTCCGTGGTCGGGTTCATGACCCGGGTATAGATGTTGCCGAGTTCCTTCAGCGCGAAGAGATCGGCGGCGTGCTCGGTGTCGCGAAACTGGTAGGACGTGGTCTGGTGGATCGGCACCGCGACGGCGCCAGTGCTCTCGTCGGCGCGATGGCCGGCGTGTAGAACCAAGGTCTCCGGATTATTCGTCTCGATAGTCATCTCGCTCTCCCCATCAGGTCTGGTCCACGGATTGTCGCGGCCGCTCAAAGGCGGTGCCCGCCGAGAAATTGGAAGCCGGTCGCGAACTCGAACGGGGCCGGTGCCGACGCCGGCGTTTCGGCGGCGATGGCGGCTTCCAAATGGCCCCGTATCAGGTCGTTGATGAAATCGCGGTGGGTCAGCGGCAGCATGTGGCCGGCGCCCGCGACCATCGCCAGGTCGGCCTCGGGAATGGCCTCGGCGACGAGCTCGGCGGTACGGCGCGCCGTAGCCGGGCTCTCGTCGCCATAGAGCACCAGCGTCGGCGCCGAGAGCACCCGATAGGCATCGGCCGGCGTCCGCTCGGTCATGGTAGTCCAGAAGTCCAGCAGCACCCGCGCGGTGCATCGGGCCAAGACCTGGCGCCTGGCCGCCGACAGACCCTCCCAAGTGCCGGCGCCGCACCAGTAGTCGATGAAGCGCGCCATGCCACCCCAATAATCGCCACTCACCGTGGCCTCGTTGATCGTCGCGGCGATGCTCGCGATCTCGCCGAAGAGCCCGTGCTCGCGCCGCCCGCGCTGCTTCAAGAGATGAAAGGCGACCGGCTCGATCAGGGTCAGGCTGCGCAGCCGGTGGCGGTTGTCGAGGGCCGCCCTGAGCGCCACCGCACCACCATAGGAGTGGCCGACGAGGTGCACGTCGTCACCGCAAAGATCGATCAGCCGGGTCACGATCCGGGCCTGCTCGGCGAGCGACAGCGGCCCCCGGCCGACCCAGACGTCGCTGTCGCCATAGCCGTAGAGGTCCGGCGCGACGACGTGGTAGCGGTCCTGAAGCCGGGTGCCGAGCCGTCGCCATTGGCCGCTGGTGCTGGCGGAGGCGTGCAACAGCACCACCGGCTCGCCCTGGCCGACCTCGTGATAGGCGACCCGGGCCTGATCGATCTCAATCGACGGCATGACGATACCTCGCCCGACCGACATCGCCATCGTGGGTGAGCGAAGGAACCTGGCTGCGGTGCAGACCCAAGTCCACGAGCTCGCGGTCCGACAGGTGCCCCAGCGATTGCGCGTTACGTCGCCGGCGCGACCAATCGACGGCGCTGCGGACACCGGCGGCGGCGAGCGTCGCCACTTCCGCCATGATCGTTGCGCGTTGGTTGATCCATCGGGGATCCGAATAGACGCAGGTCATCTCCCAATTCCTTCCTTGCAACGAGGCTGGCCGGGACGCGTCTGCGTCGCTGGCCACCGTCGGGGTCGTTTGAAAGGCGTCTCTGTCGGGGTGGTGGGTCATTGCCTCGATCTCCGGTCTTTGGATCGCCTCTCGGCCTCGATCCAAATCTGGCGGCGGTTCGTGTGAAACACCGTTGGAAGCGGCGTGGAATTTCTCAGCGGCTAGGGAAAACCCTGAAAAAGCGCTGTTTTCCGAGGTCTCGGCGAACCGTCAAACGCCGCCGGCGCAGCCCTCGAACAAGCAATTCAACGCTCACCGTGGATGTCGGCGGCGCGGAATCCAGCGATTCCGCCGGCGCGTGTGTTTGATGCGGCGCAAAAATGGGTGCAGATTGCGTCTCGATTACCATATCCACCCGATACGTCGGACGAGAATCAGTCGCCGCAGCCAGGAAAGGCGGGATTCCACCGGTCGCGGGCCATGGGGGAGAGGGCGCTTGCTTCACTTGCGTCTCTTGGGCGATATCGAGGTAACGCGCGATGGCGTACCGCGGCGGCTGCCGCCGTCGAAGAAGACGCGCGCCTTGCTCGCCTACCTCGCGCTCACCGGGCGGCCGCATCGCCGCGAGAGGCTGTGCACGCTCTTCTGGGATATCGCCGACGATCCGCGCGGCGCCTTGCGGTGGAGCCTCAGCAAGATCCGCCCCCTCGTCAACGAGCCCGAGCGGGAACGAATCGTCGCCGACCGGGAAAGCGTCTCGTTCGACGCGAGCGACGTCCACATCGACCTGGCCGAGATCCGACGCTCTCTGGCACGCGGCGCCGAAGCGCTTGAAACCGAGGATTTGGAAGTCGCCGCAGCGGCTTATCACGGTGAGTTCCTAGAAGGCTTGAACTTGCCCGACTACCACGACTACCAGGCTTGGTGCGTGGCCGAGCGCGAGGAGGCGCGGGCGCTGAGGGCCGGCATCCTCGCCGCCCTCGTCGGCCGGCTGGCCGAAGCCGAGCAACAGTATCAGGCCGGCATCAGGCTGGCCGCGGACGTCGGCGTCGGCGCGACTTTCGAGCTGACCACGGCCTGGCGCGCGATCGGCCTGCAGGACCCCAGCGCCGGCGCCCAGGCCCTGCGGCTGACGGCGACGACGCCGAGCTTCGCCACGACGCCCGCGCCCGAGCCGGTGCCGGCGGACCGCACGGCGACCGAGCTACCCGCGGCGCCGTCTCACCTCGTCGGCCGCCAGGGCGAGCGGGCACGGCTGCTGGCGACGCTGGCCGAGGCCCGCGAGCGCAGCCAAAGCCGCATCGCCGTGATCCTGGGAGAGCCCGGCATCGGCAAGTCGCGCTTGTTGTCGGAGTTGACGGCAGAGGCCCGCCGACAAGGCGGCGTCGTACTCGAAAGCCGCGCCTTCGAGGCCGAGAGCGGCCGGCCCTACGGGCCCTGGATCGATGCGCTGAGACGCCACCCCACGGTTCTGGCGCGGCCGACGCTGGCCGACGATTTGGCGCCCCTGCTGCCTGAGCTGGCGCGGGAGGCGGCCAGCGAGCAGAGCCGGGACCGCCTGTTCGGCGCCGTGGTCGAGATCATCCAGGCTTGCGCCAAGGAATCCCCGCCGGTGCTGCTGGTCCTCGACGACGCACAATGGTGTGACGAGGCTTCGGCCGCGCTGTTGCACTACGTGGCGCGGATGACGAGCGACCTCCCCATCGTCGTCGCCCTGGCCGTCCGCGAGGGCGAGTTGCCTGACAACGAGCCCCTGATGCGCCTCTTTCGCGGCCTCCGTCACGAGCTGGCCTTGGACGAGATCCGCCTCGGCTCGCTCTCCTGCGAGGAGACCGAGCAGTTGCTGCAGAGCTTCGGTACCGACATCGATGCCGAACGCATCTTCCGAGAGAGCGCCGGCAACCCGCTGTTCGCGCTGGAAGCGGCGCGCTCGCTGCCCTACCGCCAAGACGACGTCTCGCCGACCTTGGCCGACCTGGTCCGCGACCGCATCCAACGCCTGCCCCAGGAAGCGAACGACGTCTTGCGTTGGTGCGCACTGTTGGGTCAGAGCTTTTCGATCACGCGGCTGACGGTGTTGACACCGATCGATCTCGACTCGCTGATGACCGCCTTCGAGGGCTTGGAACGGCACGCACTTCTGCATGAGGTGTTGAAAGACGGCAAGCCGACGGGCAGCTACGCCTTCTCGCACGACGTCGTCCGCAAGGTGGTCAGCGCCGAGATCTCCGAGCCGCGCCGCCGCCTGATGCACCTTCGGATCGCCAAGGCGCTCGACAACCTGTCCCATCCCGACGAGACCGCCGCCGCCGATATCGCCCACCACGCGGCCCTGGCCGGCGAGGCCAGCATGGCGGCCGGCGCCTGCGTCAGCGCCGGACAGCGCTGCCTGCGCCTTTTCGCCAATGCGGAGGCCCTGGCCCTGGCGCGGCGCGGCATGCACTACGCCGAGCAACTGGCTGAGCCCGAGCATCTCAAGCTGACGCTGGAATTGATGCAGATCCGCCTGGCCGCGCAGCGCCCCGAGGCACCGGGCGAGATCGCCCGGCAGATCGAGGCGCTGGCGGAGCAGGCCCTCGACTACGGC
>JASLMY010000202.1 GCA_030746295.1 Alphaproteobacteria bacterium
CTGTGGGAGGCCAACCTCGGTCTGGCCAATCTCAAAGGTGCTGACCTGAGCAAGGTCTACATGCCCCGTGCCAACCTGAAGGGCGCCGACTTGTGTGACGCCAACTTGAGCGGCGTTCAGCTGGAGAGCGGTGACCTGACGGAAGCCATCCTGCTCCGGACCAAGCTGCGCGCGGCTCGACTGAGGGCGGCGAAACTGCGTGGCGCCAACATGCACGCGACAGACTTGCGCTTGGCCGATCTGTCGAAGGCCGACTTGGGTCCGAGCGAACATCGCAGGGGTACCGGAAGCGGCGCCCTTCTAAGCGAAGCCGACCTGAGTGGGGCAAAGCTGAACTGGGCCAATCTTACCGAGACCGACCTGACCAGAGCGAACCTGGAGGGGGCCGCGTTGAAGGGGGCCACCCTCCGCAAGGCCGACCTCACAAGGTCCAACCTGAGGGGCGCCGATCTCGCCTGGGCAGACCTGAGCAACGCCATCCTGGTGGAAACGATCCTGACAGCGACGAAATTCACCAGGGTTACGCTTGCCGGAGCCTTGTATGAGCCGGCTTCCGCGCCATCGAAGGGAACGGTCTCGGAAATCAAGGGCCTGTTGGAGGTTCGGTTTTCGGCGGGAAAGCAAAACGGCTTGGTGATGCTGCGCGCCGCTTTCAAGGACGTCGGACTGCGGCGATTGGAGCGGGAAGCCACCTACCTGATCGAGCGCGGCAAGACGGGCGCCGCACCCCCGATAGAACGGTGGTTCAGGCGGGCGCTGTTTGAATGGACGTCCGAGTACGGCATGTCGCCTGGGCGGCCGCTTCGGATTCTCCTGGCCCTGATGCTCTTGTTTTCATTGCCCTACATGCTGTCGGTCGTTGGCTCGGCAGACACGCCGTCGGGTATCTGGCGGGTCTGGCGCGAAGACCGGATCGAGAAGCAGTCGGGTGAGGAGACGCCCGAACGTGTCGCGGTGACCGGTTACCGTGTCCCGCTATGGGGGTTCTATTTCAGCCTTCTCTCGGCGTTCCACGTCGGTTGGCGCGACCTCAACGTGGGCAACTGGATCGCCCGCATCAATCCCCAGGAGTACGACCTGCGCGCCACCGGCTGGGTCAAAGTGGTCTCGGGCATCCAGTCTTTGATCAGCGTCTACCTGATCGCGCTCTGGGCGCTGACCTATTTCGGCCGGCCGTTTCAGTGATTGCCTTAGGCGGCGTCATTCAGCGGCGGTGCTGATGGTCTCCGCTTCGGCGGGAAGCGGCGGCATGTCGCGCAAGAGACCGCCGTGCTCTCGCAATCCGGGGTCGATACCGAGACGGCAGTAGGCCTCCCATATCGTTGCCTGAGTGGCGGAGATCACCGGCTTGCCGGTATCCCGCTCCAGCATGTCGACGACCTCCAGCGCGCGCACCTGAGTGCAGGAGATGAACACCGCCTCGGCGTCGTCCCGGGCCGCTTGGCGGGCCGTTTGGTAGACCTCGGACGGCTGGATCTTGGCGTGGTCGTACATGTCGAGCATGTCGAAGGTCCGAAGCGAGACGACCTCGATGCCCTCGGCGGCGAGATACGCCTTCAGCCGCTCGTTGGTCAGCGCGACATAGGGTGTTACGACCGAGACGGTGGCGATGCCGCGCGCCTTCAGCGCCACGCTCATGGCCCCGGCGGTCGCCACCACCGGACAGTTGGCGATCTCCGCCAGTTGGCTGCGAATGCGGCGCTCGAACGCCGGCCCTTCGAAGAAGCTGCCGCTGGTGCAGCCGTACGCGACCACGTGCGGCTCGGCTTGTGCGACCAGGCGGCAGGCGTCCAGGCTCGTGACCTCCATGTTGCGCAGCGCCTCCGGGCTGCCCTCGCGCGGCGTCGCGATGCGGGCGCTGTGGACGGTCACCCCCTCGGGCGCGGTGCGATAGACCTCCGGCTCCATGATGGTGTTGATCGAAGGCACCAGCAGACCGATACGGGCGCGCCAACCGTGCATGGCTCCTCTCCCTCTCCGAGATCATCGAATGGAACGGCGAGGATAGCACGACCGCCGTCATTTCCGCCCGGGCGATCGGTGCCTAGGTCGCCGCTGCCTGCTTGGCGGCACCCTTGCCAGCCGCCGGCAGGTCGCCCTCGGCCCGCAGCATCCCGATGGCGGCGCGCAAGGCCTCGGCGGTCAGGCGGAGGTCGGCCTCGTCGTGCGCCGCCGAGATCGAGCCGCCGGGCTTGCCGCTGACGTCGACGCCGTTGACCAGCAGCGCCAGGCGCAGCTTGTTGGCGATCGGGCTCTTCGCCTTGAAGGTCTCGTGGTCGTAGGCGGCGGCATCGAAGCGGTGCGGGTCGATGCGGTGGCCCTGGGGATTCAGGAACAAATAGAAGCTCGAGAAGGCACCGTGGCAGGCCCAGTCGACGCCCTCGTCGGCGATGACGTCGTTCCACAGCCGCCGCAACTCGCCGCCGAGCCGGTTGGCCCGCTCGCAGGCATCGCTGTCGCGGATGATCGGCAAGGCGGCGATGCCGGCCGACGCCGACAGGGGGTTGGCGTTGTAGGTGCCTTGGTGACCAATCTTCTCGAACCCCTTGGCCTCCGCCGCGTCGAAGTCCAACAGCTCCAGCACGTCGGCACGGCCGGTGATGGCGCCGCCCGGCAGCCCGCCGGCCAGGATCTTGGCCAGGCTGGTGAGGTCGGGCGTCACGCCGAAATGCGCCTGCGCCCCCCCGGGCGAGACCCGAAAGCCGGTCACCACTTCGTCGAAGATCAAGATGACGCCGTGCGCTTCGGTGGCCTCTCGGAGGCCCCGCAGGAATTCGCCGTCGACCGGGATCTGGCCCGAGCTGGCGCCGGTCGGCTCCAGGATGACGGCGGCGATGTCGTCGTCGTCCTGCAATGTCCGCCGCAGCACATCGAGGTCGCCGGCCGGCAGCAGCCGCGTGCTGGCGGCGATCTCGGCCAGCACGCCGGGCGACGCCGTGCCGTCGAAATGGCTCGTGACGCCGAAGGCGACGTGGTCGTGCCAGCCGTGGAAGTGGCCGAAGAAGCGGACGACCTTGCGCCGGCCGGTGAAGGCGCGGGCGAGCCTGAGCGCCATCAGGTTGGCCTCGGTGCCGGACGAGGTGAAGCGCACCGTCTCCGCGCTCGGCACCATCTCCCGGACGAGGCCGCCCCAACGCACCTCCAGCTCGTGGCAGGCGCCGAAGTGGGTGCCGCGCGCCATCTGCGCCTGAACCGCTTCGACGACTTCCGCCCGGCCGTGGCCCAGCAACAAGGCGCCGTGGCCGCCGTAGTAGTCGACATACTCGTTGCCGTCGGCATCCCATTTGCGCGCGCCCTGGGCCCGCTCGACATAGATGCCGTAGGGCAGGATGCGGCGTGAATCGTGCGTCAGGCCGCTCGGGAAGACGCCGCGCGCTTGCCCCGCCAACGCCGCCGAGGTCGGCGTCCGCTCACGATAGGCGGCGATGATCGGGGAGTTCGTCTGTTCGCTCGCGGTCATCTCTTCCATTCCTTCTGCCTAGATTCCTTCTGCCAAGATCGCTGTCAGCTCACGCGCCCCGCTTTTCACCTGTCCTCGCGGACGATGACGATGTTGTTCCAATCGTCCGTGTGCGCTTGCCAGCCGGGACGCACGACCGTCGTGCTGTCGTATTCCTCGACGATCAGAGGACCCGCGACCGCGCCCGCACCGAGCGCGCCGCGACCCATGACCGGCGTCTCGACCCAACCCGCTTCCGGACCGAAATAGGCGCGACGCTCATGCGCGAGCGGCTGAAAATCCTGGGCCGGGCGAACCTGCGCCGGCAGGCGGGGCCTCTCCGCGACGGCCTGGCCGACGACTTTCAAGGCGACGAACTGCAGGCCTTCGCCGTCCGAGCGGTAGCCGAAGGTCGCCTCATGGCTCTGGGCGAAGGCCTCGGCGAGCGCGTCGAGATCCCCGGGCCCGAGCGGCAGGGCTGCGATCGGCAACGACAGGGCCGCGTTCTGGGAGATGTATTTGACCTCGGCCGAGCAGGCGAACCGCCTCGCCGACGGGCCGTAGCCATCGGCCGCGACCAGCGCCTCGGCCTCCTCGTGCAAGGCGCCGAGGGTCTCGTTGCAGGCGTCGAGATCGAGGCCGTCGAAGGGCTGATAGAAGGCGCGGATGCACTGGTGCTCGACGTCGGCGAACAGCAAGCCGAGGGCGCTGAAGAGGCCCGCCGCCGGCGGCACCAGGATGTGCCCCGAGCCCAGCGCGTCGGCCAGGTTGCAGACATGCACCCCGCCGTTGCCGCCGAAGGCGAGAAGGGGAAAGCGCGACGGATCGAGGCCGCGCTCCGAGGAGACCGAGCTCAAGGCCCGCATCATCCGCGCGTTGGCGATCAGGTGGATGCCATAGGCGGTCTCCACCGTCTCCTGGCCGAGCATCGCCGCCAGCTCGGCGACCGCGCCCTCGGCCAAATCACGGTCGAGCCTCAAGTCGCCGCCGACGAGCGCTTCCGGGTTGAGATAGCCGAGCAGCAGATTGGCGTCCGTCACCGTGGCCCGATCGCCACCGGCGGCGTAGCAGGCCGGGCCGGGCGCAGCACCGGCGCTCATCGGGCCGACCTGAATGCCGCCGCCGGCATCGATCCAGGCGACGCTGCCACCGCCGGCACCGACCTCGGCGATATCGATGGTCGGCGCCTGCACCACATAGCCGCCGCCACGCACCATGCGGTGGCCGAGGGCGGCTTCGCCGCCGACCTCGGTCTCCGGCGCCATGGTGAAGGCGCCGTCGACGATCATCGCCGCCTTCGCCGTGGTGCCGCCCATATCGAAAGCGATGGCGTCGGGAATGCCGAGCTTGTCGCCCAGCCGGCAGGCGCCGACGACGCCGGCGGCGGGGCCGGATTCGATGATGAAGATCGGCTTCCGGGCGGCGATGGCGGCAGGCAGGACGCCGCCGTTCGACTGCATGATGTTGAGCGGCACCTGGATGCCGATGTCGCGGAGCCGCGCTTCCAGCCGCTCGGCATAGCGCTCGATCACGGGCCGAAGATAGGCGTTCACGACCGTCGTGCTGGTGCGCTCGTATTCCTGGATCTGCGGCACCAGCTCGCTCGACACCGTGACGGCGAGATCCGGAAACCGCTCCCGCAGCAGGCGCGCCGCCGCCTCTTCATGGCTCGGATCGACATAGGCGTTGATAAAGCAGATCGCGAGCGCGTCCACGCCCGCGGCGACGCAGGCCTCGGCCGCCTTGACGAGCGCCGCCTCGTCCAAGGGCAATACCACCTCGCCGGCGGCCGAGATGCGCTCGGGCACCTGGAAGCGCAGCCGCCGCTCGACCAGCGGCTCCGGCTTGCGGAAGCTGACGTCGTAGAGGCGCGGCGAGCGGAAGCGTGCGATCTCGAGGATGTCGCGAAATCCCGCCGTCGTGATCAGCCCGACCCGCACACCCTTGCGCTCGATGATGGCGTTGGTCGCGACCGTAGTGCCGTGCGCCACTTCGGCCACTTCCGCCGCGTCGACGCCGGCATCCGCCAACAGCGCCCTGACGCCGGCCTCTATCGCACGGCTGTAGTCGTCGGGCGTGGAGAGGATCTTCCGGTTGTGGATGGTGCCGTCGTCCCCCAACAGCACGATGTCCGTGAAGGTGCCGCCGATGTCGATGCCGAGGCGGTGATTGCTCATGCTTCGCCCGTCCGACCGCGCCTGAGGTTCCGGGTCGCCTCGATGTCGAGCAGCAGCGTGCCAGCATCAACGACGACGCCGTACTCAGTGGCCGCGTGTCCAACGCTCAGCTTTTCCTGCCGGACATCCTCCGCTACCGCCTCCGGATCACGCTCCAGGGGATCTCCGTAGCCGCCCGAGCCCGCCATCTCGGAACGAAAGACCTCGCCCCGGCGCATCGGCAGGACGAACTTGGCGGGCGCCTCCTCGGCAACGCCGTCACGAATGAAGTAGGAATGCGACACCGCACCCGGCTTGCCGCCGTAAATGCCCCAGCAGGGAAAGACGTGGCGGTCGGCGCGCTGCTGCACGATGGCCTCCTCGGCGAGCAGGCGGTACTGGCGCGCCATGCCCAGGGCGCCGCGATAGCGGCCGGGCCCGCCGGTGTCGGGCAGGAAGCCGTACTCCTCGATCAGCAACGGGTTCTCCGCCTCGATGACCTCGACCGGCGTGTTCGACAGGTTGCCGAGCCAATAGGGACCGGCGTCCTGGCCGTCCTGGTCGGGGCCGCCGCCACGGCCGGTCATGTTGTGGAACTCGACGTGCAGGAAGCGCTTGCGTTCGGGCGACAAGCCGGTGACGGAGAGGCCGAACTCGTTGCCACCGGGACAGGCCGGCATGCGATCGGGGAAGAGCTTGGCGAGCGCCCCCGTCACCAGGGTGCGGATCCGATAGCCGCCCTGGCCGCGGGCCCCCAGTGCGGCCGGGAACTGCGGGTTGACCCAGCTCCCCTTCGGCGCGATGACCGTGATCGGCCGGTAGAAGCCGGCGTTGTTCGGCGTCTCCGCCGGCAAGACTGCGCGCAGGCCGGCATAGGTCAGCGATGCCGTGAACCAATAGTTGGGGTGGAGCGCACCACCCTTCTGCGGCGAGGTGCCGGTGTAGTCGGCGATGATCTCGTCGCCCCGGACGGTGAGCTTCAAGCGGATCTCGACCGGCCCGCTGCCGACGCCGTCGTCGTCGTTCCACTCGGTGAACTCGGCCTCGCCGTCGGGAAGTGCGGAGATGCTGTTGCGCACGAAGCGCTCGGTATAGTCGATCAAGGCCGCCATATAGGTTTTCAGCTCGGCCGCCCCGTAAGTCTCGACGAGCTTGAGGATCTCGGTCTCGGCGACATCCAGTGCGGCGATCTGGGCATAGACGTCGCCCAGCACCTTGTCGGGCACGCGGGTGTTGTGCTCGATCACGCGGAAGAGCGTCTCGTTCGACTGGCCGGCGATGCGGATCTTGCTCGGCGGGATACGCAACCCCTCCTGTTGGATCTCGTTGCTGTCGGCCGCTTGGCCGCCGGCCACCCGGCCGCCGAGGTCGGTGTGATGCAGGATCAGGCCAACGAAGCAGAGGCGCTCGCCCTCGCCGTAGACCGGCTTGTACATGAAGATGTCGTTCAGGTGGCTGCCGCCGGCATAGGGGTCGTTGCTGGCGAGCACGTCGCCTGGGCCGATATCGTCGCCGAAATAGTCGAGGCAGCCCCGGAGTGCCGGCATCATGGCGCCGAGGTGCCCCGGCAAGGCCAGGCCCTGCGCCACCATGTTGCCATCGCCGTCGCAGATCGAGGCGGAGAAGTCCATGTTCGCCTTGACGAGCGTCGAGCGCGAGGTGCGCAGCACCGACACCATCATATTGTCGGAGACCATGACCAGGGCGTTTTTGATCAGTTCCAGGCGGATCGGATCGATCATCGGCGGTCCCATCGGCGGCGAGCAGGGAAAGAGGCGGAATGTTACGCGCGGTTCGACGGTGCGATCAAACGCGGGGGCGAGATGGCACGCCCCGGCCGTCATTCCCGCGAACGCGGGAATCCAGGACAACGTGGAGAATTGTCAAGATTCACAACGCGTTACTGGATGCCCGCTTCCGCGGGCATGACGTTTGGAAGCATTCGGCGACGCGCCGACCCGGACAGACGGAGTCCCTCGCCAGCCCTCAAGCGATATCCCGCTCGCGGCCTTCCCAGTAGGGCGCGCGCAGCTCGCGTTTCAGGATCTTGTCGAGCGCGTTGCGGGGGAAGGCGTCGCGGAACTCCACGGCCGAGACCCGCTGGAAGCGGCCGAGCTCAGCGTTGCCCCAGGCCATCAGCTCGGCCTCGCTCACCGTCGCGCCCTCGTTCAGGATCGCCAGCAGGATCGGCGTCTCGCCCCATTTCTCGTGCGGCACGCCGATGGCCGCCACCTCGCTGACGTCGGCATGCTTGATGAAGACCTCCTCGATGTCGGTGGCGAAGACGTTGACGCCGCCGGAGATGATCATGTCCTTCTTGCGGCCGACGACGTAGAGGTAGCCGTCCGCGTCGAAGCGGCCGATGTCGCCCGAGCACATGAAGGCGAGGCCGGTGCCGGGCTCGCGCCAGAGCAGCTCCTCGGTGCGCTCGGTGTCGTTGTAGTAGCCCTTCATCAGCGCCGCCGAGCGGCCGACGACCTCGCCGGTCTCGCCTTGAGCCAGCTCGTTGCCGTCGTCGTCGATGATTCGGATATCGGCGCCGTAGATCGCCTGGCCGACCGAGCCGATCTTGCCCTTCTCGTAGTCGGGCGGGCCGATGCAGGTCATGAACGCCTCGCTCATGCCGTACATCTCGAAGATCTCGGCATGGGGAAACTTGGCCCGCAGCTCGTCGAAGGTGTGGCGCGCCAGCGGCGAGCCCGAGACCAGGATCCGGTCGAGTGACGAGGTGTCGAACTCGGCGAAGTCCTCGACCGCCATCACCAAAATGCACTGCGTTGGCACCATGAAGACGTTGGAACAACGCTCCCGCTCGACAAGTTGCAGAAACTCAGCTGCGTCGAACTTCTCCATCAGCACCAGTGTGCCGCCGAAATGCAGCGTCGGCAGCATGGTGAGGAAACTGCCGTTGGTATAAAGCGGCGTCGTCAGACACGTGACCGATTCCCGGTCCACCTTGAGCTCCTTGCCGACGCACAAGGGATACATCAGGCGGGCAAAGTGGCTGTGCTCCATGCCCTTGGGCACGCCCGTGGTGCCCGAGCTGTAGACGATCGAGAAGGTGTCGGCGAAGCTGAGCGCGACCTCCGGGTCGTCGGCCGGCGCGGCATCGATCCAGGCGTCATAGGAACCCCAGCCATCATCCGCTTCGCCGACCGTGAAGAAGTTCTCCACCGGCACCCGGCCCAGTTGGTCACGGATGGCGTCGATCTGGCCACGGGTCTCGGGGTTGGCGATGACGAACCGCGCCTCGGCGTTGCCGATCATCTTGGCGAGTGAATCTTGCGCCATCATCACGTTGAGCGGCACCGTGACGCCGCCGGCCCTGACCGTGCCGATCATCGCCTCCAGCATGGCAATCGAGTTCTGCAGCAGGAGACAGACCTTGTCGCCTTTCTTCAGGCCCCGTCGCAGGAGCGCGTTCGCCACCTTGTCGACGCGGGCGTTGAACTGGGCCCAGGTGAGCCGCTCGGCGCCAGAGATCACCGCCGTCTTGTTCGGTCGCAACTGGCTGTGCGTCGCGATCACGTCGGTGACGATCAGTTCCGGCGGC
>JASLMY010000203.1 GCA_030746295.1 Alphaproteobacteria bacterium
ACAAGCCGCCGCATATTTCATCGCCCTCATCGTTATTTCGCTGATGATCTTGACATTGCTCGGACTGGCGCTGGCGAGCCAGTGGCGCGCCGCCGAGGCGCGCGATCTGGCGCTACGAAAGTCCGAGGACGCCAACGAGGCCTTGAAAGAAAGCGAGGCCCGCTTTCGCGATTTCGCCGAATCTTCCTCCGATTGGTTCTGGGAGACGGACCAAAGCCATCGCATCAAGTTCGTCACCGGCAAGAGGGAGAGGTTCGTCGGCGGCAGCTTCGATGACGTGACAGGTAAGCCGCGATGGGAGATTTACGGAGCGGATGTCGAAAACGATGATCTTTGGCGCGCCCATCGCCAAGACCTGGAGGCGCATCGCCCTTTCAGGGGCTTCGAGTTTCACTACGACCATGAGGACGGCACACGCAGCTATCGCAGCGTCAGCGGGGTGCCGGTCCTCGATGCCTCGGGCGACTTTCAGGGCTATCGCGGCACCTCGACGGACATCACCGAGCAGAGAGAGGCGGAGCGAGCCCTGAGGGAGAGCGAGGCGCGGTTCAAGAGCTTTGCCGAGTCCGCTTCCGACTGGTTCTGGGAGATGGACAGGAATCTTCGCTTCACCTTCGCATCGGAGCGCTATTTCGAGATCACCGGCTTTCGTCGGGAGGACAGAATCGGCAAGACCCGGGCTCCGGATCTCGATACGGATTATCCCGACGTCGATGCCGTGAAATGGGCCGCCCATCAGGCGGACCTGGAAGCCCGGAGGCCTTTCCGCAACTTCGAGTACGCCTCGAAGTCTCCCAGCGGCGAGGTTCGACATTTCCAGATAAGCGGAAGTCCGGTGTTCGACGACGAGGGGAATTTTCTCGGCTATCGCGGCACCGGCACCGACATCTCCGCCTTGAAGGAACGAGAGCACGCGCTGCGGCAAAGCGAGCAGCGCTTCCGTGATCTTGCCGAAGGCTCGATCCAGGGCATCGTCGTGCACCGGAACTTCAAGCCGCTATTCGTCAATCGTGCTTTCGCGCGATTGTTCGGCTACTCGGCCGAGGAAATCCTCGAAATGGAGACGACGCTCGGCCTCTTCACCCCAAGCCAACGGTCCCGGCTGGAGCGCTACGACGAGGCCCGCTCGAAGGGAGAGCCAGCGCCGACCCGGTTCGAAATGGAAGGACTGCGAAAGGACGGCTCCACGATCTGGCTCGACAGCTTGGTCGGGGCCGTCGAATGGGGTGGCGTCCCCGCCACCCAAGGCACCGTCATCGAGATCACCGACCGCAAGCGAAACCAGGAGGCGCTAGAGCTTCGCGACCGGCAACTGAGGGAGGCGCAACGCATCGGCCACATCGGACATTGGACCTGGCACGTGGCCAGCAACCGCTTCGATGTCTCGGACGAATACAGGCGCATTTTTGGCTTCGAGCCAGACACCGAGTTGACGATCGAGGCTGTCACCGAGACCTTCCACGAGGACGATAGAGAAAAGATGCTGCGGGACCGCGACGGCGCGGTGAAGGATGGCAAGGGTTATGACTATGCCTTACGAATCCGGTGGCGCGACGGGACGCTACGCTACGTCGAAGGCCGCGCCGAGGCGATCCTCGACGAGGGTGGCCGGGTCACGGGCTTCTTCGGCGTCACTCAAGACGTAACGGCGAGCAGGCTCGCGGAACAAGAAAGCGAGCGCCTGATAAGCGCGATCGAGCACCTATCCGAAGGCATCGCGCTTCTCGATGCCAAGGACCGGCTCGTCGTTTGCAACGAGCCGTTCCGAGAGCTCGCCGGTGTCGGCGGGCATCTGCTGGTTCCCGGCATGTCCTACGAGAACTTCTTGCGCGGCAGCATCGAGCTGGGCGCCATTCCGGCAGCGGCAGCCGACCCGGAAGGATGGCTTGCCTATCGAATGGGGCATCATCGCGGGCCCGGGGGCTCGCTGGAGATCGTTCGAGAGCAAAAGCACATACTGGTGAAGGAGGAGCGGCTTCCGAACGGAGAAACCGCGATCATCGTCTTCGATATCACCGATCAAAAGCAACGCGAGGAGCAGCTTCGGCAAGCCCAGAAGATGGAGGCCGTCGGCCAGTTGACGGGCGGCGTGGCGCACGACTTCAACAATCTGTTGGCGATCATTCAAGGCAACATCTCGTTCCTCGACCGGAAGCTCGAGGACGGCAGCGAGCTCAAGGCGCTGACGGCGCCGGCCTTGCGGGCCACGCGACGCGGCGCATCGCTGACCCGTCGCCTGTTGGCGTTTTCGCGTCAGCAGACCCTCGATGTCGAGGCGGTCGACCTGGGCGACCTCCTGCACGGCCTCGAGGACATGCTGGCGCGAAGCCTGGGCGAGGATATCTCATTGGAGATCGCTGCCGAGGCCGAGCTTTGGCCCTGCGAGGCGGATGCGGGTCAGCTCGAGCAGGCGGTCATCAACCTGGCCAACAACGCCCGCGACGCGATGCCGGAGGGCGGCACGCTTCGTTTCGAGGCAGCGAACCTCGCCTTGCTGGATTCGGGCGCCGCCAGAGAGGTGGATCTTCCGCCGGGCGAATACGTGGTGCTTACCGCGACCGATGCCGGGTCGGGCATCTTGCCGACGCTCATCGACAAGATATTCGATCCTTTCTTCACGACCAAGGACATCGGAAAAGGATCGGGTCTCGGTCTCTCCATGGTCTATGGCTTCGTCGAGCAGTTGGGGGGCCGCATAACCGCAAGGTCGAAGGCGGGCGAGGGCGCCACCTTCAGCCTTTATCTGCCACGCTTCGACAGAGGGGAGACGGTCGAGAGCACGCCGGCCACCGACCCGCCCAGTGCCGCCACCGGGGAAACCGTGCTCGTCGTAGAGGACGATATCGACCTTCAAACCACGACGAGGATGCTGCTCGTCGACCTGGGCTACAAGGTCATTGTGGCGAGCTCGGGTCCGGAGGCCTTGCTGCACCTAGCGGCGGAGCCGATCGACCTGTTGTTGACCGACGTGGTCCTGCCCGACGGCATGAACGGCCCGGAGGTCGCGCGAAAGGCGCATCAACGGCTTCCTTCGCTGAAGGTCGTCTACATGTCCGGCTACACCGGAGATGTTCTGAGACGGCACGACGATCTCGACGACGGAACGGTGTTGATTCGCAAGCCCTTCGAAGTCGAGGAATTGTCGAGGCTGCTCCGCCAGGTGCTCGATGGCCATAGGCTACAGAGAGCGTAGGGAGGGGTAGGGCAGTTCTCCGGCTGCGGCTCGCGACCGCTGCCGCCTTGGCCCAAAGCTGCTCGGCCGCCCAGGCGTGGTAGCGCGCCAGCGTCGCCAGTCGGCTCTTCATGGCTCGTGCCTACCCCTCGCCGGGCTGGTACTCGTTCGAGGCGACGACGGCGTCGTGCAACAACTCGTCGGTGATCATCCGGGTCAGGGTGGCGACCGCGTCGACCGGGTAGGCCGGTGAGGACTCGTCCCCGAACTTGCCGGCGGCCACCAGCCCCGCCGCCGCCTCGATGCAACTGCCGATCAGGATAGCCCTGCGATTGTCAGCCATCTCGACCTCTCTCCCTCTGAAACGATGGAACAAGGTGGTGATGATAGCAGCAGACCACCCTCGCCCATCAAGGCCGTGGTCGTCGCGGGCCGGCTTCGGCTACGATGCAGCCGATCGGTCCAGAGGGGCCGCGGACCAGGGGAGGATCGGAGATGGGAGAGACGATCAATTTTGCATGTCCGGGCGGTGGCAGCGGCTCGGGCCATCTGGCGACGGCGGCGGGCGCCCGCGCCGGGATCGTCGTGATCCAGGAATGGTGGGGCCTGAACGACCAGATCCGCGGCGTCGCCGACCGCTTTGCGGCGGCCGGCTACTCGGCCCTGGCGCCCGACCTATACGACGGCCGGATCACCCAAGAGCCCGACGAGGCCAACCACATGATGTCGGGCCTCGACTGGGTCGGCGCCACCGAGGTCGAGGTCCAGGGCGCCGTCCAGCACCTGAAGGCGAGTTGTGACAGGGTCGCGGTCATGGGCTTTTGCATGGGCGGGGCGCTGACGGTGATCGCCGGCGTCAAGTTGCCCGAGTGCGACGCGGCGGTCTGCTACTACGGCATCCCGCCGATCGAGCAGGCCGACCCGGCCGCCATGCGGGTGCCTTTCCAGGGCCATTTCGCCAACCAGGACGACTGGTGCACGCCGGCGGCGGCGGACGCCTTGGAGACGGCGCTGGCCGGCACTGGCGCTGCTTTCGAGATGCACCGCTACGAGGCCCAGCACGGCTTCTTCAACGAAACCGTCGCTGCCCACGACGCGGCCGCCGCCGCCCTGTCATGGGAGCGCACGCTGGCCTTCCTCGGCACACATCTCTGAGACGAACGGACGGAGGCTGGACCAGCCAGGCTGCCGGTGGCATGTTTCGAGGTGCCGGCGAGCCGGCGCAGACCGGGTGAAGGGGAGACGGGGACATGAACGTCGCGACGACGGAAGCGAAACGGGCGCAGACCGAGGAGGCCCGGTGGCAGGCGCGGGTCGATCTGGCGGCCGCACACCGGCTGGCGGTGATGCACGGCTTCCACGAAGGCATCTTCAACCACCTGACGCTCGCCGTGCCGGGCACGGATGGCCGCTACTACCAAATCCCTTTCGGCCTGCACTGGTCGGAGGTGACGGCGAGCTCGTTCATGGAGGTCGGCTTCGACGGCACGCTTCTGGCCGGCGAGGGTGAGATCGAGCAGTCCTGCTATTGTATCCACGCCCCGATCCACCGGCTGGCGCCGGGGGCGGCGGCGGTGTTCCACACCCATATGCCCTATGCCAGCGCCCTGGCACGGCTCGAGGACCCGCAGATCCTGCCGATCGGCCAGACCGAGATCGGCGTCATGATCGAGACCACCTACGACATGACCTATACGGGCCCCGCCTTCGACCCGGCCGAGGGCGAGCGCCTGGCCGGCGTGTTGGGCGACGCCAAGATCCTGATCATGGCCAACCACGGCGTCGCCACGGTGGGTGCCACGGTGGCCGAGGCCTATGACCGCCTCTACTACGTCGAGCGGGTGGCGCAGGTGCAGCTCTACGCCATGTGGACCGGACGGCCGTTGAAGCCATTGCCGCAAGACGTCGTCGACGAGACCGTGAGGTGCTTCCGGAACTCACCAGCCTACGGCGGCAAGTCCAGCGCCGCCCACCACTTCGATGCGTTGAAACGGATCCTCGACCGGAACGAGCCCGACTACCGCGACTGAAGGCGGCGGGCCTCTCCGTCGTTGGCGGCGTCTGCGAGCGGCGGTGCCTGGCGCTCCTGGTAGGAGGTCGCGCAGGCCCGGGGTGCGAAATGGCGGTCGATCACCGCCTGCACGGTCTCGACGTCGAAGCGCTTGCACGAGAAGACGTCGATATACGCCTCGCGCGAATGGTCGCAGAAGTGGCCGGCGATGTTCGAGGTCTCGATCAGCTGCACGAGCGTATAGCCCGTCACCTTCGGGTCGTCGCCGAACCGCACGGTCAACGGCGCCCCATGCGCGCGCATGCCGAGGGCGTCGACCAGATCGGCCGAAAACGCCCTGAGCGCCGTCTCGTTCGAGATGTTCTCGTTGCAGCCGGCGCAATCGATGCCCAGATGGTATCCCCACATCGGCGCGACCCTTCTTCCGTGGTGCGACGCAACCCCAAGCTCATGCCAGGGACAGAAACGCTATCTCTCTCAAAACCGAGCAATCGGCAATAGGAAATGTGCATCGGCGCGAGATTTTTCTCAGCCGCAGCGGCGGCAACGGATGCGGCCGAAGATCTCCTCCCAGTCGCCGTCGGTGGCGGCGTAGTCGAGCAAGCAGCGCAGCGCCTTCGAGGCATCGGGCAACTTGTAGCGCTCGGTCACGGTCTTCAGCATCTCGTGCGCGTCAGGATGAATCTCGAACGCAATCTCGACCTTGATGCCCGCCATTTCTCACCGTCCCTCCCCTGGTTTTCGCAAGCCGCCGTTGGGCGCAGCCAGGATAGCGCCACCGATTGGCGGCGGCCATACGTCGGCTCTCGACGAGGTGCCCGCGATCGGCTTTGATAGGCGCCGGCCCAGGGGCACGAGGGAAGGACGGGGATGGCGAAGTTCGGCATCAGCCAATCGTTCGGGCGACGCGAGGACCGGCGTTTTCTGACCGGCCAAGGCCGCTATGGCGACGACGTCCGCGCCGCCGACGAGACCCATCTCTACGTCCTGCGTTCGCCGCACGCACATGCCGAGATCGGCGACATCGACGCGGCCGACGCCCGCACCATGCCTGGCGTCGCGGCAGTGCTGACACGGGACGAGCTCGCCGCCGATGGCCTCGGCCACCTGCCCAGCCTGGGCGGCATCGAGAGCACGGGCGAACGCCGGACCTTCGAGCCCCCCTACCCCGTCCTGGCGACCGACCGGGTCCGCCATGTCGGCCAGGCGGTCGCCGCCGTAGTGGCCGACAGCCTGGCACAAGCCAAGGACGCGGGCGAAGCGATCGAGGTCGACTATGCGCCGCTCGACGCCGTCACCGAGGCCGCCGCCGCCCTGGCACCGGAGGCGCCGAGGATCTGGGCCGAAGCGGCCGACAACGTCTGCCTCGACTGGCAGATGGGCGACGAGGCCGCGACGGCCCGAGCCTTCGCCAACGCGGCCCATGTCAGCCAACTGGAGCTCGTCAACAACCGCCTCGTCGTCGCCTCAATGGAGCCGCGCGGCGCCGTTGCCAGCTATGATCCCGGCACCCAGCGCTACACACTCAGCACCGGCAATCAGGGCGCGCACGTGCTGCGGGACGCGCTGGCCAGCACCCTGGGCGTGCCGCCCGCCGCCCTGCGCGTGGTGACGCCCGACGTCGGCGGCGGCTTCGGCATGAAGGCCTTCGCTTACCCCGAGCAGGCGCTGGCGCTCTGGGCGGCCAGGCGCGTCGGCCGGCCGGTCCGCTGGCTGGCGGAACGGGGCGAAGCCTTCCAGGCTGACACCCAGGGCCGCGACCACGTCAGCCAACTCGAGCTCGCCCTCGACGGCGAGGGCCGCTTTCTCGGCCTGCGCTGTCGGACGGCGGCCAATCTCGGCGCCTATCTGTCGCTCTACGCGACCGGCATTCCGACCGAGTGCTATGCCCTGGCACTGCCCGCCGTCTACCGGATCCCGGCGATGCACCTACGGGTCCAAGGCGTCTTCACCAACACCGTGCCGGTCGACGCCTATCGCGGCGCCGGCCGGCCCGAGGCCTCCTACGCGATCGAGCGGCTGGTCGATCAGGCCGCGGCCGAGCTGGCAGTCGATCCGGCCGAGCTGCGCCGCCGCAACTTGATTCCCGCCGCCGCCATGCCCTACCGCAACGCCTTCGAGACCACTTATGACAGCGGCGACTTCGCCCGCAACCTGGACGAGGCTTTGGCGCGGGCCGAGTGGCGGGACTTCGACGCGCGGCGCGAGGCGGCGCAGGCTCGCGGCCGCCTGCGGGGCGTCGGCCTCGCCTACTACATCGAGCTCACCGGTTGGGCCGACGGCGATACCACCCGGCTGAAGTTCGATGCGAGCGGCGGGGTCACGGTCTATGCCGGCTCGATCTCCAACGGCCAGGGACATGAGACCGCCTATGCCCAAATGGTGGCGGAGCGCCTAAGCGTGGCGGCCGACCGGGTCCGCCTGGTGCAGGGCGATACCGAGGCGGTGGCGGAGCTGTCGAGCGGCGTCGGCGGCTCGCACTTCCTGCAGGTCGCCGGCCCCTCGCTCCATGGCGCCGCCGACAAGGTCGTCGCCAAGGCCAAGCGGCTGGCAGCCCATGCCATGGAGGCGAGCGAGGCGGACATCGACTTCGGCGACGGTCGCTTCGCCATCGCCGGCACGGATCGCAGCGTCGGCTGGTCCGAGGTGCTGGCGCTGGCCTTCGACGTCGGCGGCCTGCCCGACGACATCGACCCGGGCCTCGACGAAAGCCACTACTACAAGCTGGAGGCCTTCACCTTTCCGAACGGCTGCCACGTCGCCGAGGTCGAGATCGAACCTGAGACCGGGATGGTCGAAGTGGTCCGCTACACCGCGATCGACGATTTCGGCCGGGTCCTGAATCCGGCACTGGTCGAGGGCCAAGTGCACGGCGGCATCGCCCAGGGACTGGGCCAAGCCCTGCTCGAGCGTTGCGCCTATGACGAGGCCAGCGGCCAACTCTTGACCGGCTCGTTCCTCGACTACGCCATGCCCCGGGCCGATGCCATGCCGCGGATCGACTTCGGCTACAACGAGGTGCCGTGCCGAACCAATCCGCTAGGTGTCAAGGGCTGTGGCGAGGCCGGTGCCATCGGCGCGCCGCCGGCGCTGATCAACGCGGTGCTGGATGCGCTGAGGCCCGAGGGTGTCACCCACCTCGACATGCCGGCGACGCCGGAACGGGTCTGGCGCGCGCTCCAGGACGCGAATGCGGGAAAATCGACCGCGACTTGAGCGAAGACAATGTCTTGCCGAGAGACGCTCCATCTACTGCGAAAGCGAAAATCCAGGATCGACCGGACTCCCGCTCATCCGGGAGTGACGCCTACAAGGGGAACCGACTAGATGACCGAGAAATTCCTGACCGGCCGGGCGGCCATGGTGACAGGCGGCGTCTCCGGTATGGGCCGGGCCATGGCGCTGGCCTTCGCCGGAGCCGGCGCCGACGTCGCCATCGGCTCGCTGTTGGCGGGCATCAAGAGCGAGGCGCCCGAGGGCGAGGTCGTGCATCTGCCGGGGCAGACGGACCTGGAGACGGTGCAGGCGGAGATCGAGGCGCTGGGCGTCAAGTGCCTGGCCCGCGGCCTCGACGTTACCTCCGACGACTCGGTGGAGACATTCCACGACGCGACCCTCGCGACCTTCGGCAAGGTCGACATTCTGGCCAACGCCGCCGGGATCACCGCCGAGCAGACCATCGTCGGGCATCCCGACGCGCTCTGGCATCGGGTCCTTGACGTCAATCTGACCGGCGTGTACCGGGTCACCAAGCGCGTGCTGCCGGGTATGATCGAGCGCAAGTGGGGCCGGATCGTCAACATCGCCTCGACCGCCGCCTCGGTCGGGGCGACGACCTCGGGCGCCTACTGCGCCTCGAAGGCAGGCGTCGTCGGGCTGACCCGCTGCGTCGCGCTCGAAGGCGCGCCACACGGCGTCACCTGCAACGCCATCAGCCCGACCTGGGTCG
>JASLMY010000204.1 GCA_030746295.1 Alphaproteobacteria bacterium
GCGGCGCTTCCGGCCGCGACGTGCCGGCGGGGAGGGTGGCGGCATGAAGGCGCTCCCCTTCGATTTCGGCGCCATCCATTTCGTCGGCATCGGCGGCATCGGCATGAGCGGCATCGCCGAAGTAATGCACAACCTCGGCTACAGCGTGCAGGGCTCGGACCAGGCCGAGGGCGCCAACGTCCAGCGCCTGCGCGGGCTTGGTCTGCCGGTCGCCGTCGGTCACGACGAAGCCAATCTGGGCGAGGCCCAGGTCGTCGTCGTCTCCTCCGCCGTCAGTGCCGAGAACCCCGAGGTCCGCGCCGCCCGCGAGCGCCTGGTGCCGGTCGTGCGTCGGGCCGAGATGCTGGCCGAGCTGATGCGCCTCAAATGGTCGATCGCGGTCGGTGGCACCCACGGCAAGACGACGACGACGTCGATGGTCGCGGCGTTGCTGGACAGTGCCGACCTCGATCCCACGGTGATCAACGGCGGCATCATCAACGCCTACGGCACCAACGCGCGGCTCGGCGAGGGCGAGTGGATGGTGGTCGAGGCCGACGAGAGCGACGGCAGCTTCATCAAGCTGCCGGCGACCGTCGCCGTGGTCACCAACATCGACGCCGAGCACATGGATTTCTACGACGACCTCGACGAGATCCGCGCCGCCTTCGCCGCCTTCGTCGAGAACATTCCGTTCTATGGCTTCGCGGTGCTCTGCATCGACCATCCCGAGGTCCAGTCGATGTTGGGCCGGATCAGCGACCGCCGCCTCGTCACCTACGGCTTCAGCCCCCAGGCAGACGTGCGCGCCGTCGAGATCGAGACCGAACCGGAAGGCACTCGTTTCGAGGCCGAACTTTCCGACCGGATGCCGGGCGGCGCCCGCACCATCCCGGCCCTCTACCTGCCGATGCCGGGTCGCCACAACCTGCAGAACAGCCTCGCCGCCGTTGCCGTAGCGGCCGAGATGGGCCTGAACGAGGATCGGCTGCGCCGCGCGCTCGGCGCCTTCGCCGGGGTCAAGCGCCGCTTCACCAAGACCGGCGAGGTCGGCGGCGTCACTATCGTCGACGACTACGGCCATCACCCCGTCGAGATCACCGCCGTCCTGGAGACCGCCCGTCTGGTCACCGCCGGCCGGGTCGTCGCCGTCGTTCAGCCGCACCGTTACAGCCGGCTCGCCAGCTTGTTCGAGGAGTTCTGCACCTGCTTCAATGATGCCGACGTCGTGATCGTCGCCGACGTCCACGCCGCTGGCGAAGCGCCGATCGAGGGCATCGACCGGAACGCCCTGGTCGAGGGCTTGCGCGGCCATGGTCATCGCCGCGTTATCCCGTTGCGTGCCCCGGACGAGCTCGCCGAGATCATCGCTGCCGAGGTCGAGGCCGGCGACCTCGTGGTCTGCCTCGGCGCCGGCAGCATCACCGCTTGGGCCAACGAATTGCCGGCACAATTGGCGGCACGCCTCGGCTCCGGCGGACACGAGGTGGCGCCGTGATGGCGGCCCGACAACGCGGTGGCTTGCTCCGGCAACTGCCCGAGGTGCGCGGCCGCTATGTCGAGGCCGCCCCCTTGGCGGGCTTTGCCTGGTTTCGTGTCGGCGGCCCGGCGGAAGTGCTGTTCGAGCCGGCGGACGCGATAGATCTGGCGTATTTCCTGTCCGAGCGGCCGGACGACGTGCCGGTGACCGTGATCGGCGGCGCCTCCAATCTGCTGATTCGCGATGGCGGCATCGACGGCGTCGTTATTCGCCTGGGCCGCGTCTTCGCGGCAATCGAGATCGAGGACGACGGTCTTCGCGCCGGTGCGGCGGCAATGGATGTCAGCGTCGCACTGGCGGCGCGCGACGCGGGTCTCGGCGGCCTGGAGTTCCTGCGCGGTATTCCGGGGACGATCGGAGGTGCGCTCAGGATAAACGCCGGCGCCTATGGCCGTGAGATCAAGGACGTGCTGATCGATATCGAGGCGGTCGACGGTGCCGGTCGGCCGCAGCATGTCGATGCCGCGGACCTCGGCCTCGACTATCGGTCTTCGACGGCGCCGGAGGATTGGATCTATCTCGCCGCCCACCTCCGTGGCCGACCCGAGGCGCCCGAGGTGATCCGGGAGCGGATGGCCGAGATCAAGGAGAGCCGCGCCGAGAGCCAGCCGGTCGGCGCCCGCACCGGCGGCAGCACCTTCAAGAACCCGCCAGGCGCGATGGCCTGGCAGTTGATCGACCAGGCCGGCGCCCGTGGCCTGCGGCGCGGCGGCGCCATGGTCTCCGAGCAGCACTGCAACTTCCTGATCAACACCGGCGGCGCCACCTCTGCCGACTTGGAGGCCCTGGGCGAAGAGGTTCGCCGCCGGGTCCTCGAGACCACCGGCGTCAGCCTCGAATGGGAAATCCGGCGCCTTGGCCGGCATAACGGCCCCGCGGTCGAGGAGGTCGAGCCATGAGCGCCCACGTTGCCATGCTGATGGGCGGCTGGTCGGCCGAGCGCGAGGTCTCGCTGGTCAGCGGCAAGGCCTGCGCCAAGGCTCTGGGCGAGCGCGGCTACCAGGTCAGCGAGGTCGACGTCGGCCACGATTTGGCCGACGTGTTGACCCGTCTCGGCCCCGATCTCGCCTTCAACGCGCTGCACGGCCGCTGGGGAGAAGACGGCTGCGTCCAGGGCTTGTTGGAGGTCCTGGAGATCCCCTACACCCATTCCGGCGTCCGCGCCTCGGCCGTGGCGATGGCGAAGCCGATGGCCAAGGAGCTCTTCCGCCAGGCCGGCGTTGCCTGCGCCGACGGCATCATCGTCTCGTTGGCCGAGGCCCGCGCCGAACGGCCGATGGCGCCGCCTTTCGTCGTCAAGCCGCCGGCCGAGGGCTCCACCGTCGGCGTCCGCGTCGTCCGGCCGGGCGACAATATCGATCCCTTCATCGACTGGCGCTACGGCGATGAGGTCATGTTCGAGCGCTTCGTGCCCGGGCTGGAGCTCTCGGTCGCGGTGATGGCGGATCGGGCGCTGGGCGTCATCGAGATCGAGCCCTTGAGCGGCTTCTACGACTACGAGGCCAAGTACACCGAAGGCAAGGCGGTGCACCACATGCCGGCGCGCGTGCCCGAGCCGATCTACGAGCAGGCCATGCGCTGGGCCCTGGAGGCGCATCAGGTGCTCGGTTGCCGCGGCGTCAGCCGTGCCGACTTCCGCTACGACGAGACCGAAGGCGCAGGCCGGGGCCTCTACATCCTCGAGGTCAACACCCAGCCCGGCATGACGCCCTTGAGCCTGGTGCCCGAGATCGCCAGCCATCAGGGCATCGACTTCGGGGACCTGGTCTGCTGGATGGTGGAGGACGCCGGATGCGGACGTTGATCCCCAACTGGTGGAATAAGGGCGGCAAGCCGGGTACCGGCAAGGGCCGCAAGCGGCCGCCCCGGCCCTCGATCCTGTTGCGCCGCCGCCGTCAGCTGCTGTTCGCCCTGCTGGTCCTCGGCGTCGTCGGCGGCTTGGTCGCCGGCGCCCTTTGGGTCAAGGACCGTGGCTACATCCGGCTCGCCCTGGCCGAGGCCGAGACGCTCGGGCAGGAATCGATCCGCGCCCTCGGCCTGAGCGTGCGCGAGATCTACGTCGTCGGCCGCGAACGCGCTGCCGCCGATGCCGTTCGCCGGGCGCTCAGCCTCGGGCGTGGCGAGTCGATGCTGGCCCTCGATCTCGAAGCAGCGCGGGCGCGCTTGGTCGCTCTCGGCTGGGTCAAGGACGCTGCCATCTTCCGGCGCTTCCCCGACGTCGTCGAGGTCCATATCGAGGAGCGCCGGCCGCTCGCCCTCTGGCAGCACAAGGGGCGACTGGTGTTGATCGATGCCGAGGGCGAGGCCATCACCACCCGCGGGCTGAAACGGTTCCGCGACCTCCCGATCGTCGTCGGCCCGGATGCCGCCCGTCATGCCGCCGGCCTGATCGCGTTCCTGAAAACCGAGCCGGCCCTTTTCACCAATGTGGATGCCGCGGTCAGGGTCGGCGGCCGGCGTTGGAACATCAAGCTCGGCAACGGCATCGAGGTCAACCTGCCGGAGCAGGACCCGGAGGCGAGCTGGCGCCGCCTGGCCGGCATGGCGCGCGACCAAGGCGTCTTCGAGCGCGACATCATGGCCATCGACATGCGCTTGCCGGACCGCCTGGTGGTGCGCATGACGCCGGCAGCGGCAAAGCGCCGACGGCCGGGCGAGGACACGTGAGAGTAGCCAAGTGACGAGAATGGCAAAGGACACGAATTTTTGGACCCGGGCTCGGGCGGGGGGGCGCTGATGGCGGTCGGACGCAACCGCATCGTCGCCGCCCTCGACGTCGGCTCCAACAAGGTCTGCTGCTTCATCGCCAGGCCCGACGGTGCCGGCGGCGCCCGCGTCGTCGGCATCGGCCACCAGGTCAGCCGCGGCGTGCGCTCGGGCTTGGTCACCGACATGGAGGCGGTGGAGACTTCGATCCGGGCCGCGGTCGACGCCGCCGAGCGCATGGCCGGCGACACCGTGCAGCGAGTCTACACCAACCTCTCGGCCGGCCGGCTGAATTCCAGGACCGTCTCCGGCGCGGTCGCTATTCAGGGGCATCAGATCGGCGATGGCGACATCCGCCGGGTTCTGGCCCAGGCGCGGGCGCAAATCGGCAAGGCGGACGGCGACGTCCTGCATGCACTTCCGATTGGTCATGTCGTCGACGGCAGCCGTGGTATTCAGGATCCGCGAGGCATGCACGGCGAACGTCTCGGCATCGATCTGCACGTCCTCTCGGCAGCGCCTGGCCCGCTCCGCAATCTCAAGACCGCGATCCAGCACGGCCACCTCGAGGTCGAGGACTTCGCCTTTTCCGCCTATGCGTCCGGTCTTTCCGCACTGGTCAGCGACGAGATGGACCTCGGCGTCACCCTCGTGGAGATGGGCGCCGGCACCACCGGCATCGCCGTCTTCTACGAGGGTGCTCTCGTCTTCGCCGACTCGATCGGCGTCGGCGGTGGCCACGTCACCAACGACATCGCGCGCGGCCTCTCGACCCCGGCCAACCACGCCGAGCGGATGAAGACGCTTTACGGCAGCGCCATTCCCGGCCCCGCCGACGAGCGCGAGATGGTCACGGTGCCGCAGGTCGGCGAGACCGGCGGCGACGCCATACAGCAGGTGCCGAAGTCGATCCTGATCGGGATCATCCAGCCGCGCATCGAGGAGACCCTCGAGCTGGTTCGCGATCGCCTTGCTGCCAGCAGCTATGCGCGCATGGCCGGTCGCCGCCTGGTCTTGACCGGCGGCGCCAGCCAACTCACCGGGGTTCGCGAGCTGGCGGCGCGAATCCTCGACAAGCAAGTCAGGATCGGCCGACCCCTGCGACTACAGGGCTTGGCCGAAGCGACCGAAGGGCCGGCGTTCGCCACTTGCGCCGGTCTCTTGAGCTACGCCATTCGACGGCCGGACGAGGCGCGCGGCGCCGGCGACGGCATTGGCGGGGCCGAGGGCGGCCGACTTTCCAGGGTCGGTCGCTGGCTGAAGGAGAACTTCTGATGCCCGCGATGGTGAGCGGGTGGTTTAGGGGCGAAGCGCGGACGGCGACGTCCGGAACACGGCGAGTGAATCGAAATGCATTCAGGAGGTTGACATGAGTATCAATATTGCGGCGCCACATCTGACCGAGCTGAAGCCGCGCATTGTCGTCGTCGGGGTCGGCGGCGCCGGCGGCAACGCGGTCAACAACATGATCCAGAGCGGCCTCGGCGGCGTCGAGTTCATCGTCGCCAACACTGATGCCCAGGCCCTGGCCTCGAGCCAAGCGGAACGCAAGATCCAGCTCGGCGTTTCGATCACGCAAGGGCTCGGCGCCGGTGCCCGGCCCGAGATCGGCCGCGCCGCCGCGGAAGAGGCGATCGACCAGATCATGGACCACATGCAGGGCGCCCACATGGTCTTCATCACCGCCGGCATGGGCGGCGGTACCGGCACCGGCGGGGCCTCGGTAATCGCCCGGGCCTGCCGCGAGTACGGCGTGCTTACCGTCGGCGTCGTCACCAAGCCCTTCCACTTCGAGGGCACGCATCGGATGCGGACCGCCGAGGCCGGCATCGAGGAGCTGCAGGCCTTCGTCGACACTCAGATCATCATCCCGAACCAGAACCTGTTCCGGGTTGCGAACGAGAAGACGACCTTCGCCGATGCCTTCGCCATGGCCGACCAGGTGCTGAACTCGGGCGTCAGGGGAATTACCGATCTGATGGTCATGCCGGGCCTCATCAACCTCGACTTCGCCGACGTCAAGACGGTGATGAGCGAGATGGGTAAGGCGATGATGGGCACCGGCGAGGCCGAGGGCGAGAAGCGCGCCATCGACGCGGCCGAGGCGGCGATCTCGAACCCGCTGTTGGACGACGTCACCATGAACGGCGCCCGCGGCTTGTTGATCAACATCACCGGCGGCCTCGATTTGACGCTCTACGAGGTCGACGAGGCGGCCAACCGGATCCGCCAGGAGGTCGATCCCGAGGCCAACATCATCGTCGGCTCGGCGCTCGACGACAGCCTGAACGGGCGAATGCGGGTCTCGGTCGTCGCCACCGGCATCGATGCCGAGGCGATGACCGAAACCAAGCCGGTCTCGCCGCCGAGGCTCTACGCCGTCGCCGACCAGGCCGGACCGGGCGCGGCCGCGGGCGAACCGCCGTCGCGGCCGGCGATGCCCGAGCCGAGCATGCCGGCCGTCGGTGTGACCGAGCCCACGGCACCGGTGATTCGCGGTGGCCCGGCGGCGAGCTTGGCACAAGCGGCTGCCGTTGCCGAGCCGTCGGGCGAGGCCATGCCGCTGGCGTCGCAGCCAGAGCCGGAGCCGGCACCGGGCGGCGCGCCGCTCTTCAATCAGCTCGGCTCGGCGGTGCCCGAGCGCGTGCCTCAGGCAAAGCCGCTGACGCCGGAGCCGGAACCGATGCCGAAGAAGGCGGTGGTGCCCGAGCAGATCGACGACACCCCCTTCGTCGCACCGAAGCCGATCGAGCCCGAGGTCGAGGCGGAACCGCTCGGCCGCCCCGATCCGATCGCGGAAGCCGACGCAGTCAATGCGGGTGCGGCCGAGCCGCGCCGGCCGAGCCGTGGCCTCAGCCTGTTCCGGCGCATGGCCCAAGTCGGCCGTGCGTTGGAGGCCGAGGCGGACGACGAGCGCGACAAGCGCAGCGAGCCGGCGATGCGGTCCGAGCCGAGGATGTCCGAGGCGCCGGAAACGCCCGCCGCGCCGACGCCGGAGCCGGCGCCCGAACCGGAAGCGCCCAGCGGACAGCAGGAGAACTTGAGCCCGCCGCCGCAAGACGAAGGGGATCTCCTCGAGATCCCGTCGTTCCTGCGCCGCCAGGCGAATTGACGGGACGACCGACGGCTCGGCCGAGGGCCGATCCGCCGGTCGACCGCAGCTTGAAACGAAGTGTAACGCTTCGTGACTTGTAGCCCGACATCGGCATCAGTAGATTCCTGCCAGGTGATTGATTCGAAATCATTCTCAGGCTTCGGGACGATCTGGAGCAAGGCATCGAGGCAAGATATGGGCGCCTGCCATGAGTGACATTGCCAGCCTTGCCGAGCGCGTCGGTGGCTGCCGCCAGCAGACCCTGAAGAACGTCATAGACTGCACCGGCATCGGTCTTCACACCGGCCTCGAGGTGAAGATGACGCTCAGGCCCGCGGCGCCTGGATCGGGCATTCGCTTCCGCCGTCTAGACGTCGCCGATCGCGACAACCTGGTTCCGGCCCGCTACGACCGTACCGTCGAAAGTCTCCTCTGCACCAGCATCGCCAACGACGCCGGCGTCGAGGTGGCGACGGTCGAGCATCTGATGGCGGCGCTCGCCGGCATGGGGGTGGACAACCTCGAGGTCGAGCTCGACGGTCCCGAAGTACCGATCATGGACGGCTCTTCCGAGCCGTTCGTCTATCTGATCGAGTGTGCCGGCGTGGTCGCGCAGGAGGCGGAGCGGCGGCGCATCAAGGTGTTGAAGACGATCGAGGTCGGAGCGGCGGGAAGCTGGTGCAGCTTGGCACCTTCGCGCGGCTTCTCGTTCGGCTTCGAGATCGAGTTCAACAATCCTGCCGTACACCGCAGCGACGGCTTCTTCGACCTGGGAGATGGTGTCTTCAAGCGCGAGATTTCCCGTGCCCGAACCTTCGGCTTCGAGCGCGAGGTCACCAAGCTGCGCCAGTTGGGATTGGTCAAGGGCGGCTCGCTCGACAATGCCGTCGTCATCGGCAGCGACAACAAGATCCTGAACCCGGGCGGCTTGCGCTACGAGGACGAGTTCGTGCGCCACAAAGTGCTCGATTCGATCGGCGACCTCTATCTCGCGGGCGCGCCGCTGTTGGCGCATTTCCAGGGCAAGCGCTCGGGCCATGCCTTGAACAACATGCTTCTCAGGGCTCTGTTTGCCGATCCCGAGGCTTGGCAGTTCACGACCGAGATGCCCGAGCCGGTCTATGCCGCGCCGCCGCCAGCGATTTCCGCAATAGCCTGAGGCAGGCGACAAGAAAAATGCGCGGCGACCTGAATCGGGTCGTCCGCACATTTCGCGACCAAATCGTGGCGGCAGGCTTCGACGGGGCCGTTGGCGCCGTGCCGCTGCTTCCGAGCCTTACTCGGCCAAAGTCGATCTCCGTCTGCGATTGGCCAAACTCTTGACGAGGCCGTTTATCGAGGCGCGGAGGTCGGGATCTGTGATTTCCGCGAAGTTCTGCACCAATTCGATCACCGCCCTACTCTTGCCGCCATGGTCGAGCGGCGCCACGTCCTGCTCGAGATCGAGTTCCTCGTAGAAGTACGATACGTCGACGTCGAGCTTGCGCGCGATTTCGTAAAGCCGCCCCGCGCTCACGCGGTTCGTTCCGGCCTCGTACTTCTGCACTTGTTGGTAGGAGATCTCCAACGCGGAGGCCAGGTTCTCCTGGGTCAGCCCCATGGCGGTTCGGCGCTCACGGATCCGAGCCCCGACATAGGCATCCACCCTTCTAGCTATGTTTCCCATAAGCACCCCAACTATTGCTCATATACTCGGCTATTGATCCAGCACTCCCGACGCCGTCCATTCTGCCTATATGCGTGGTGGACCTTGGCGCTGGGCGATGCAACGAGAGTCCCCGCTGGTCGGTGCAGGCGAAATCCTCCCCGA
>JASLMY010000205.1 GCA_030746295.1 Alphaproteobacteria bacterium
AGGTGGTGCGCGAAGCGGCCGGCGACGACGGCCCGGTGGTTATCGCCGACTTCGCCGACAACCCCGGTGGTGGCGGCTATGGCGACGCCACCGGATTGCTCGGCGGGATGATCGAGGCCGGCCTCGAAGACGCCGCCTTCGCCACCATCTGCGACCCCGAGGCGGCGGCTGCCTGCCACGCGGCCGGTGTCGGCGCCAGCCTGTCGCTGGCGCTCGGCGGCAAGATCGAGGCCCGCTACGGAGCGCCGATCCAGCTGACGGGCACGGTCCAGGGCATCGCCGACGGTAGCTTCCAGATGGAAGGGCCGATGGCCAAGGGCACGGCGATCGATATGGGCCCGACGGCGGTGCTGCGGGTCGGTGGCATCGACATCGTCGTCAACAGCAACCGACACCAGGTGCTCGACCGCGGCTATTTTCGCCATGTCGGCATCGAGCCCGAGACCAAGGCGGTGCTGGCGGTCAAGTCGGCACATCACTTTCGCGCCGCCTTCGCGCCGATGGCCGCCCGTGTCGTGGTCGTCGACGAGGGCGGCGGCTTGACCTCGCGCAATTACAAGACCTTGCCTTATGAAAAGGCGCGGCGGCCGGTCTTTCCCTTGGATCTGGATTAGGCGCCTCGGAGTAGCCGCCCGCCGTCGTCGTCAGCCGCTCCGACTCTCCACCGCCAATTCCCGCCACCGCAGGCAGGCGACCTCATGGCCGTCTTCTACCGGCTCGGTTGGCGGCACCTGCTCGGCGCAGGCCGGCAGTGCATGCGGACAGCGGGTGCGAAAGGCGCAGCCTGATGGGATGGCGGCGGCGCTTGGCGGGTCTCCCTCTATCAGGCTCTCGTCGGCCATCTGGCCCGGCTGCAGCCGCGGCGCCGCCGACAACAGCGCCTTGGTGTAGGGATGCTTCGGCCCCCCGAAGAGCCGTGCCGTCTCCGCCCGTTCGACGATGCGGCCGAGATACATGATCATCACCCGGCTGCACATCCGCTCGACCACGGAAAGGTCGTGCGCGATGAAAATATAGGTGAGGCCGAGTCTTTCGCGGAGATCACGAATCAGCTTCAGGACCGTCGCCTGCACCGACATGTCCAGGCCGGAGGTCGGCTCGTCGAGAACGACGATGCGCGGAGACAGGCTGAGAATGCGGGCCAGCCCGACGCGACGCAGCTGACCGCCGGAAAGTTCATGCGGATAGCGCGGCTTGAAGCTGGCGTCGAGTCCGACGGCGGCGAGCACCCGGTCGATCTGGGCCGTTCTCTCCGCCTTGGAGGCGACACCGTTGATGACCAACCCTTCGGCCAAGCTGCGGCCGATGCTCCACCAGGGATCGAGCGCCGCGCCGGGGTCCTGGTGGACGTATTGGATGTCGCCGCGGGCGGCGCGCGCTTGACGGGGCGCAAGCCCGCTGACGAGGCGTCCGTCGAGCCGGATCTCGCCCGCCGCCTCTCTCTGGATGCCGAGGATGGTACGCCCCAAGGTCGATTTGCCGCAGCCCGACTCGCCGACCAGCCCGAGAATCTCCCCGGCCCTGAGCTCGAGGCTGACCCCGTCGACCGCCCGCACCGACGGCTCGGGCCGGCGCAGGAAAGGCCGTCGGCCACCGAACACGGTGACGATGTTTTCGAGCTCCAGGATGGCGCTGTCCTCAGTCACCGGACGCCGCCCCCACCGTCTCGTGATAGAGCACGCAGTCGACGGAACGCCCGTCGCCCAGCCAGACCCGCTCCGGTCGACGCTCGCGACAGATCGCCGTGGCCGAGGCGCAACGCGGATGGAAGCGGCAACCCGAAGGTGGTGCCAGGGGCGAGGGCACGGCACCCGGAATGCCGGCCAGATCCTCCGAGCGATCCGGGTGACAGCCGATCAGCGCCTGGGTGTAGGGATGGCGCGGTGTCTCCAGGATGTCCGCGGTGGCGCCCGTCTCGACCGACTGACCGGCATAGATCACGTTGACCTCGTCACAGAGCTGCGCGACGACACCGAAATCATGCGTGACGAACAGCATCGAAACGTCGAGCTCGTTGGAGAGGCGGCGCAATAGCTTCAGAATTTCAAGCTGGGTCGTGACATCGAGCGCCGTCGTCGGCTCGTCGGCGATCACCAGCCGCGGCCGGCAGGCGAGGGCCCCGGCGATCAGTAGGCGCTGACGCTGGCCGCCACTGAACTGGTGCGGATAACGCTCCAAGGCGCGATCGGGATCCGGCACCTGGACGATGCGCAGCAGCTCGATCAGTTGCTCGCGATGGCGTCGTCGGACCGCGCGATCATAGCGCGAAGACTCACCCTCGGCGCCGCGCGGCGCGTGCCAGCGCATGATCTCCAAAAGCTGGGTGCCGATGCGAAAGACGGGGTTGAGCGCCAGATAGGGGTCTTGCGGGATGAAGCTGATCTCCTTGCCACGGATCCGCCGGGTCATCTCGCGCGGGCCGAGCTCGAGCAGGTTCTCGCCATCGAACAGGATGCTGCCGTGCTCGACCACGGCGCCGCGCGGCAGCACGGCGAGGACGGCGCGGATCACCGTCGACTTGCCACAGCCCGACTCGCCGACGACGCCGACGATGCGACCGGGACCGATCGTCAGATCGACGTTGTCGAGCACCTGTGCCGGACCCTCGTCGCTGGCGATCGAGATCCGCAAACCGCGCACGTCGAGGATCGGCGCCTCGTGGTTGCCGGGTGTCGCGGTCATCTGGAGCGCCTCAGCCGCGGGTCGACGATGTCACGCAAGCCGTCACCCAGTAGGTTGAAGCCGAGCACGGCGAAGAAGATCGCCAGGCCCGGAAAGGTGGAGTACCACCAGGCTTCCGGCAGGTACTGGCGGCTCTCGGCGATCGACAGCCCCCAGTCGGGTTCGGGCGGCGTCGCGCCGACGCCGAGAAAGCCGAGCACGGCGGCGGTGAGGATGGTGAAGCCCATGCCGATGGTCGCGCGGACGATGATCGGCGAGGCCGTGTTCGGCAGGATGTGGGCGATCAGGATGCGGGCGCTACCGGCGCCAAGGCACTCGAGCGCGTCGACGAACAGCGAGGCCTTGAGGCGCCGCGTCTCGGCGTAGACGATGCGGGTGAAGAACGGCCAGTAGGTTAGCGTCAACGCCAACATGGCGCTCTCCAGGCTGGGCGACAACAGCTGCGCCAAGGACAGCGCCAGGATCAGCTGAGGCACCGCCAGAAAGACGTCCGTCACCCGCATGATCCCTTCCGACAGCCAGCCGCCGAAGTAGCCCGCGATCAGCCCGAGCGGCACGCCGATGCCCATCGCCAGCGCCACCACCATGCAGGCGATGACGAGCGCGTTCCGGGTCCCGAGGATCACCCGCGAGAAAACGTCGCGGCCGAGATTGTCGGTGCCGAAAGGAAGCTCCCAGCTCGGTGGCTTCAAGCGCTGCACGAGGTGCGCTTCGTAAGCGTCGAGAGGGTAAGGCGCGAGCTCGGTCGCGAACAGGGCCACGAAAACGGCAAAGAGAACGATGAAGAAGCCGATGACGGCCGGCACGTCCTTCGCGAACTTGCGGATCAGCAACATCAGAGTTGCTCTCCGACGCGCGGGTCGATCCAAGCGTGGACCACGTCGACGATAATATTGACGACGGCGTAGACGACGCCGATCAGCAGCGTCACCGCAAGGATCGCCTTGTAGTCGGAGTCCAGAATTGCTTCGACGGCGTAGCTGCCGATTCCCGGCCAATCGAAGATCGCCTCGACGACGACCGCGCCGCCGATCAAGGCGCCGAACAACAGACCGATCTGGGTTACCGCCGCGACCACCGAGTTGCGCAGGACGTAGACCGCGATCAGCACGAAGCGGGGATAGCCGACCGCGGTCTCGTAGATCACGAAGTCCGATTGCAGCGTCTCCAGCATGCCGGATCGGGTGAATCGGGTGATCGTCGCCATGGCGCCGAGAGCCAGGGTGATCGACGGCATGGTCAGGTGCCAGAGCGCATCGACGAAAATGTCGAGGCGGCCGGCCAAGAGGCTGTCGACCAGGAACAATCCGGTCAGCTCGGGCGGTGTGTCGGTCGCCACCCCCAAGCGGCCGCGCAGCGGCATCACGTCCAGCTCCATCGAGAACAGGAGCTGCAACATGATGGCGAGCCAGAAAGTCGCCATCGCCAGCCCGGCCACCGTGAAGACCCGCATCAGGTGATCGACGGGTGAATTGTGCCAGACCGCCGCTAGGACACCGAGCGGGATCCCGACCAAGGTGGCGAACAGCAAGGCCGAGAAGGTCAGCTCGATGGTCGCCGGCAGGCGGCGAAACAGGTCATAGGTGACCGGCCGGTTGGTATAGACGGAAGTCCCGAGGTCGGCCTGCACCACCTGGCGCAGATAGATGAAAAACTGAGTCGTCAACGGCTGATCGAAGCCGTACTCCTTGCGAATTCGCTCGATCTGCTCGACCGTCGCGTTCTCGCCCGCGAGCGCTGCCGAAGGGTCGTTCGGTACCACGCGGATCAGCACGAAGGTCAGCACCAACAGCCCGAACAGCACCGGCACGACCAGCAGGATGCGGCGAACCAGAAACCTCAGCATGACGCCGTCTTCATGTGCTGCACTCCGCTACGGACACAGGCCCGCCTCGCTTCCCGCTCGCGCGCCCAGCAGCAGAGCCCGGCTCGACCACCGGGCCGCCTGCCAGGCCTGCCGACAACGCCGTCAGGAAATAGGGACAGCGGCCTCTGAGCCGCCGTCCAGACGATTTTCCCCGCCTCGGCAACGGGCTTCAGGATACGAGAAGGTACCCGCCTCGGGCCAGTCCGATGGGCGCCGCCGCCGTCCACCCCTGGTCCAGGGCAGACGGCGGCGGCCGGGACCGGTCAGTCCTGCATCGAGATGTGGCGGAACTCACCGCCACCGCCGACCGGGCTGAAGCTGTATCCCTTCATCTTGTCGGAGACCCCACGCAGCTGAACCGTATTATAGATCCAGATGTCGGCGGCGTCGTCGACCACTGTCCTCGCAGCCTCGGAGTATAGCTTCGACCGCGCGTCGCGGCTGGTCGTCGCCCGAGCCTTGCGCAGCAAGGTGTCGACCTTGTCGTTCTGGTACCAGGCGGACGCCTTCCAGGTGCCGTGGAACTGACTGTCGTACATCTGCCCGATCCAGTTCTCCGGATCGACGAAGTAGGTGGAGACCCAGTGGATCCACATGTCGGGCGTGGTCTCGACCTTGGCCGTCGACGACGTCAAGTTCGGCCAGGTATTGGCGACGAACTTGAGCTTGACACCGATCCGCCGCAAATCGCTCTGCAGCAGCTGCGCCGCCTGCGTCGTCTGATCCAGCGCCGTCTGGATGTGGATCTCGATCTCGCGGTCGATCGGCGCGCCCTGGGCCTTCGCCTTGTCGCACTCGGCCTTGGCCTTGTCGAGATCGAAGTCGTAGCCCTTGATCCCGGCCGGGAAGCCCCACAGGTTCTTCGGGATCGGCGCCGGGTTGCGTTCGGCGAAGTCCTTCAAGATGTCGTGGATGAAACCCTTGTAGTTGAAGGCGTACGAGAAACACCTCCGGGCGTGGAGGTTGTCGAAGGGCGGCCGCTTGTTGTTCATGCGGATGAGAAAGAGCCGCATCGACTCGTCGCGGGCGACGCTGACCCCCTTGGCCTTGGTCACGCGCTCGACCTGGTCGGTCGGCAGATAGCTGTCGGTGGCGTGGATATCGCCCTTGAGCAGCGCCAGGATTCGGGTCGAGGTCTCGGTCACGATCCGGATCTTGACGGTTTCGACCGGATCGGCGTTGTGTCCCCAGCCCTTGAAGTGACCCTTGAAGCGCTTCAGGTCGACCGCCTCCCGCGGTCGATAGCTCGCCGGATCGACAAAATAGGCGCCCGAGCCGGCCGAGTTCGAGGACAGCCAGGCCGCGCCCTTGTCGTCGCCCTTGACGTTCGGCTCGATGACCCGGGAGTTGACCACGGTGATGATCGGAATCGCCGAAAGGAACGGAGCGTAAGCCCGATCGAGCACGAAGCGCGCCGTGTATTTGTCCGGCGCGGTGACGTTGTCACCCTTGAGCACCGGCCGGAAGGCACCCGACGGCGCCTTGCCGAGCGCCAGCATGCGGCGTACCGAGTAGACCACGTCCTCGGCGGTGACCTCGCTGCCGTCGTGGAACTTGACGCCTTGGCGCAGCTTGAAGTCCCAGGTCAGGCCGTCGTCGGAGACGGAATGGCTCTTGGCCAGCCACGGCTCCAGCTTGGGCGGATTGCCCTGATAACGGTAGAGGCCGTCATAGACGTTGAGCATGAAGATCTGCATCGGCACGTCGTAGACGGCGTGCGGATCGAGGTTCTTGGGCAGGCCGTCGGCCCAGACCATGGTCTTTGCGTTGGCACCGGAGGCCGCCCAGGCGCCGAGCCCGAGACCGACCGTCACCGTGGCCAATAGCTTCACTAGTCTTCGCATCGCTTCCTCCCACTCATATTGATCCATTTATGGTTCGTCGTCGTCGCGTTGCCGTTCAGTAGACCTCCTTCTCGGGTGGCACGGGATATGCGGCCTTGCTGTGGCTGAGCCGCATGTCGACCATCATCTCCGCCGTCTTGAGGGCGGCGCAGACGGGATTTACCACCGGCATGCCGGTGCGCTCCTGCAGGTCGTCGGTGATCTCGAGGAACGCCATGCTCATGCAGCCGAGCACCAGCACGTCGGCGCCGTCCTCCTCGGCGATGTTGCGGCCGACGCCGGCGATCCGGTCGAGCGTCGCTTCGCGCTGCTGGGCCAGATCGAGCACCGACATGGAAATGCCGCGGACCGAGGCGAATTTGTCGGCCAGCCCCATGGCGCGCAATCGCGCTCTGACCCGACCGCCGCCGCCGTCGGATGGCGAGATGATCGAGAATCGGCTGCCGAGCTGGGCTGCCAGGTGCATGGCGCTGGCGCCGGGGCCGACCACCGGCATTTCGACCACTTCGCGCATCGGCTCCAGGCCGGGATCGCTGAAGCAACCAACGATCGTGGCCGAGAAGTCGTCCCGCTCCGCCTCGCGCACCGCATGCAGCAAATCTGGCACCACGATCGCCGCATCGTAGGAGGATTCGATCGAGCCCGGCCCGTGCGGGATCGACCGGATCGAGACCTCTGTATCGGCGCCGGCGTAGCTCTTCAGCACCGAAAGCCGGCGCTCCATCTCCTCGACGCCGAGCGTCTTCTCCATCGGACTGGTCAACTGGTAGAGCACCTTCATGGTCGGCTCCCGTTCCCGTGCCCGCTGCCGTCAGGCCAGCTTGGCCAGCGTCTCCTCGAGCAGCCAGTTGGCATCGGCGAGGGCGTCGCCGACCCGGTTGCGCTCGCGCACCAGCTCTGTCTGCAGCATCCAGGAGTCCGCGTTGTCCTCGGCCATGCGGCCGAGCTCGGGCAGGTCGTAAAGCGCCGGGATCATGGTCGTCTGCCGCGTCAAGCCGTAGGGGTCGTGACCGTAAGTACCGATCGCCGTGCTTTGGATCGGCACCAGCAGTCGGCTGACCCGCTTCATGCACTCGTTCAGGACGTCCGCCTTGCCGTCGTCGCCGGCCTGGCCCGATCGATAGCGCTCGCGCCAGCTCTCGGCGATCTCGTCGAAGCGGGCCGCGGTCTCGCCCAAGCTCCGGGCCCGATCGACGACGCCGTCGAGACCGACCGCCTTGCCGGGCGCGGCCAGCTCCTCCAGCCGGTCGACGAACTGCTCGGCGACGCTCATGAACTCGAACGGCAGTACCGGCGCGGTGCAGAGCTCCCAGAGATAGGCGCCGTAAACCTGCAGGTGATCGGCCATCCAATTCCAGTCGAGCTTGTCCATGGTGCATTCGAGCGAGTGATGCCACCAGCCGAGATTGGCGAGCGCCGTCTCCTTCAGCTCTTCCTCGGTGAACGAGCCCTCGCCGTGCAGCATCGGCACGCCGAGGCCGAAGAAAGAGGCGTCGCCGTTCTTGGTGGCGCGGCGCCAGTAGTGTTGCCGGTTCGGCAGCAGCCGCGCCTCGATCGTCTGGTGGAAGCGCTTGAGCTCGGCATTGGAGGAAGTTCCCCAGCGGGTGGTGCCGGTGAGCGCCGGCTGGTCGATCTGGAAATAAGCGCACATATGCTTGCGCAGGCGGTCCCAGTTGCGATCGACGAACCAGGACGAGCCGATCATGGTGCCGGTCTCGTGCCCGGTCCAGAAGCCGAAGACGAGGCCGCGGCGCAGCTCTTCGCGATGCATGTTGAAGACCCGCGCCAGCTCGATGAAACAGGCGTTGCCGGCGGCGTTGTCGGTCGAGGCCTCGCCGTACCAGGAATCCTGGTGACCGCCGACGACGACGAAATCCTCGCTCATCGCCGAGGGCACCTCGCCGACGGTGATCTGCACCGGCCGCCAACCGTTCTCGACATGGGTGCGGAACCAGACCCGGACCGGCTGACCGCTCTCGCACATCTCCTTGAGCTTGAGGCCGGCGGTGCGGGCGATGCCGATGCAAGGGATGGTCACCATCTCGCTGGCGTAGTTCTTCCGGGTCGGGTTGCCCCAGACCGGCTTGACCGAGCCGAACGGCACCGCCTCGTTTTCGGCGTGGCCCCAGTTCATCATGACCGCGCCGGTCGAACCCTTGAGGCCGGCGATGCGCTGCTTCTCGTGACGCGCCGGTGAGTAGGAGAGCTCCGAGAGCGTGATCTTACCGACCACGTCCTTGCCCTCGTAATCGGCGAAGCCGCCCGAGGCGACGTAGACGAGGTCGCCGCTGATGCCGTCGGCCAGGGTCTCGAGGCTGTGGCCGAGCGTGTTGGCCTGGATCGCCATCTCGACCGGGGCCAGGATCCTGAGTTCCGCTTCGTGGGGATAGCTGACCAGTCCCGGAAGCTCGTGCAGCGCCGCTTCGACGCCCACTTCGCGCAACGAATCGCGGCTGTATTCCGCCATCCGCCGACCGTTCTCGGAGCCGGCGAGGCGAGAGGGAATTTCAGAGATAATGTGCGCGACGTGGGCCTTGACGTTGTCTGCCGAAAGCTCCTTCAAGATCGCTTCTTCGGACATTCTCGCTTCCCTCCCCATCGAGCCTCGGTGATCTCAAATCAACGCGGCTGTCGGCGGCGAGGCCGGTGACCAATATAAACGAATTTACCCGCCGACAGCTTCGAACAACGACCTCGAATAACGGCCAGAGTAT
>JASLMY010000206.1 GCA_030746295.1 Alphaproteobacteria bacterium
TTGGTGCAGGAGCCGATGAAGACCCGATCCACCGTGACTTCGTCGATCCGCGTGCCCGGCGTCAAATCCATGTAGTCGAGGGCCGCCGTCATCGCGTCGCGACGCTCGGCATCGCTCTCCTCGGCCGGGTCGGGCACGCGATCCGTGATTTGTACCGCGTCCTGCGGGCTGTTGCCCCAAGTCACCATCGGCGCGATGGCGCTGCCGTCGACCGAGACCTCGGCATCGAAGCGGGCTTCCGCGTCCGACGGCAGCGAGCGCCAGTAGGCCAGCGCCCGCTCCCACTTTTCCCCCTTCGGCGCGAAGGGGCGGCCTTCGATGTAGTCGAAGGTCTTGTCGTCGGGTGCGACCATGCCGCAGCGCGCGCCGGCCTCGATGCTCATGTTGCAGAGCGTCAGTCGGCCCTCGATGGAGAGCCCTTCGATCGCCTCGCCGGCATACTCGATGGCGTGGCCGACGCCGCCGGCGGCACCGATCTGGCGGATGATGGCGATGATCACGTCCTTGGCAGTGACCCCAGGCCCGAGCTTGCCATCGACCGTAATCCGCATGGTCTCGGGCTTCTTCTGCCAGAGCGTCTGGGTCGCCAGCACATGCGCCACCTCGGAGGCGCCGATGCCGAAGGAGACGCAGCCGAGCGCGCCGTGCGTCGAGGTATGGGAATCGCCGCAGACCATCACCAGGCCCGGCAGCGTGATCCCCTGCTCGGGCCCGACGACGTGGGCGATGCCCTGGCGCCTGTCGCCCCAGGGAAAGAGGGTGACGCCGAAGTCAGCGCAATTCTTGTCGATCGCAGTAACGATCTGCCTCGCCGTCGGATCGGCAATCGCCTCGACGGAGGGGCTGTCCGTCGGCGTGTAGTGGTCGGGCGTGGCGAAGGTCTGCGCCGGCCGGCGGACGCTGCGGCCTTGCTCGCGCAGGTAGGAGAAGCCGTGGAAAGAGCCATCGTGGCAGAGGTGGCGGTCGATATATAAGAGCGTCTGGCCGTCGTCACGGGCGACGACGACGTGGCGGTCCCAGATCTTCTCGAACAGCGTCTTCGGCGCCATGGGCATCCTCCCTTCAGGGGATTGTCGCGGCAGGGCCGCCGGAAGACAAGCGCCGCCCCAGCCGAGGCATGCTAGCCTGCGGCCCTATCCGGCAGCGGGGAGCGACGATGGAATCCGGCAACCTGTTCGCGGCGATACCCTCCGGAAGCGACGCGGAGGACTTCCACGTTCTCGCCCGTGGGGTCGCCTGGCGCCTCGAACGGATCGTCTCCACCGGCCAGGCGACGCCCGAGGGCGAATGGTACGATCAGAATGATTGCGAATGGGTCGTGCTGCTGCGGGGCAGCGCCGGTATACGGGTCGAGGGCGAGGCCGAGACACGGACGCTGGGACCCGGCGACTGGCTCCACATCCCGGCCCATCTGCGCCACCGTGTCGACTGGACCGCCGCCGACGGGCCGACCGTCTGGCTCGCCCTGCACCACGACGCCGCGGAGGCCTGAGCCGACTTTGCGTCACATCTGCGTGAAAGCCCTTGCGGGACGCAGCGCCGGCGAGCCAAGAAGGGCGCCGTCATGAGTACCACCGCCCTGCCGAAGCCGACGCTGCAAACCCCGGTCCTGCTCGCGGCCCTGGGCGTGGCCGCCGTGTTGTTTTACCTCATCCTCGAGTTCGGTGCGGCGAAGGCGACGCTCTTCCTGATCGGCCTCGCCATGGGCGTGACGCTCTACCATGCCGCCTTCGGCTTCACCGGCGCCTACCGCCGGGCGCTGGAGGAGAAGGATATCTCCGGCATCACCGCGCAGGCGGTCATGCTGGCGCTGGCGATGCTCTTGTTCGCGCCGGTGCTGGCCCAGGGCGAGGTCTTCGGCCAGGGCGTCGTCGGCGCCGTCGCCCCGGTCAACATCGGCATGGCCTTCGGCGCCTTCCTCTTCGGCATCGGCATGCAGCTCGCCGGCGGCTGTGCCTCGGGCACGCTCTTCACCGTCGGCGGCGGCAGCGTGCGCATGGTCCTGGTGCTGGCCGCCTTCGCCGCCGGCTGCTTCTGGGCCAGCCTGGATCTCGGCTGGTGGCAAGGTTTGCCCGGAATCGGAGCCGTCTCGCTGGCCGACGAGATCGGCGCCTGGGCCGCGGTCGGGCTGCAGCTCGCGGTCTTGGCCGTGATCATCGTTGGCCTGCGTGCCCTCGGCGGCCGCAACCTGCGGCCGCTCTGGTGGGACGGCAGCTTTTCCGCCCGGGCGCTCTTGCACGGACCCTGGCCGCTGTTGCTGGCCGCCGCCTTGCTGGCCCTGCTCAACTTCGCCTCGCTACTGGTCGCCGGCCATCCCTGGTCGATCACCTGGGGCTTCACGCTATGGGGGGCGAAAGCAGCGGTGCTGCTCGGCTGGGACCCAGCGACGGCGCCCTTCTGGGTCGGCGGCTTTCAGGAGCGGGCGCTGAAGGGGCCGCTCCTGGCCGACACGGTCTCGGTGATGAACCTCGCCATCGTCTTGGGCGCCCTCGCCGCCGCCGGCCTCGCCGGCCGCTTCCGGCCGAGCTTGCGGATGCCCTGGCCGGCGCTCGTCAGCGCCCTCCTCGGCGGCCTGATGCTGGGCTACGGCGCCCGCCTCGCCTATGGCTGCAACATCGGCGCCTTCTTCTCCGGCGTCGCCTCCACCAGCCTGCACGGCTGGGCCTGGATCGTCGCCGCCGGCCTCGGCAACTGGGCCGGCCTCTGGCTCTCGAAGCGCCTCGACCGGATGGCTGGCTGATCGCGGTGTCGCCGGTGTAGTCTCGTCGCCGGCAGCGGCGGCGCGCGAAGAGAGGGAGAGATGGATGTCGGATAGCTATACCTTGGAGCAGTACGTCCAGGACCTGAAGCGCATTGCCGCCGAGAGCGGCGACGAGGGCGAGATCTTCGAGCGCCTGGGGCCGCTGGCCCAGCGCCTGGCGCTGGACAAGGGCTGGCTGGAGCCGCGGCACTACGAAACCGACCCGGCGGTCGGCTACGGCAGTTTCCTTTTGCACGAGGAGCCTGACCACGGCCTCGCCGTCTTCGCCACCTCCTGGGCGCCGGGCCGAGGCGTGGTGCCGCACGACCACGGCACCTGGGCCGTGGTCGCCGGCGTCGAAGGGGTCGAGCGCAACGTCCGCTACAAACGGCTCGACGATCGGGCGACGTCCGGCCACGCGGAACTAGCGGTCAAAGCTGAGATGACGGCGGGGCCGGGCGAGCTGATCTGCATGCGTAGCGGCGGCATCCACTCGGTCCACAACGACGGCGACGCGGTATCGGTCTCATTGCACACCTACGGCCGCCACCTGAACGACACCAATCGCTCGCAGTTCGACCTCGAAGCCAAGACCGAGACGCCGTTCATCATCGAGGTTCGCTGAAGCGCCGGCGCAGCCCGCCCGAGAGTCCGTACCAGGCGAGTGCCGCGACCTGCAGGGCGATCACGGTCCAGAGGCCTGCCATGTGCCCCCGGACCGCATAGCCGCCGTCCGCCGTCACCGGAAAGGCCTCGATGATCAGGCCCGTGGCCCATTGGGTCCCGAATGCCGTGACGAAGACGAGGGCGTTGACGCCGCTCGCGACCCGTCCCGACAGCGCCGGCGGGAACTCGTGCGCGGCGACCGTGTAGATCGCGATCGGGCAGGCGTAGAGCGCCGAAATCAAGACCCAGACGGACGCCGGCATGACGGTGCCGCCGCTCAGTCCGAGGAAGGCCTGCAGCAGGATCGAGAGCGCGAACCCGGCCATGACCAAGGGCACCACCGAGCGGCCCTGCTGCCCCATCCGCTGGAAAAGCCAGCCGAAGCCCAGATTGCCGACGGCGACGGCGGCGAACATGGCGAAGAGGGTCCAGGCCTGGGCGACGGCAGAGAAACCGACGACGTCGCGCAGCCACAAGGGCGCCCAGAGGGTCTGGTAGGAGATCGAGGCACCGATCCCGGTCATGGCGACCGGGGCGTAGCGCCAGAAGCGGAGGCTCGTCAGGATTCGGCGGAGCTCTCCAAGCTGTTGGCCGAGGCCCGGCGCCGGTCCGGTCGGGCGCGGCGCAGAGGGCACCAGGAGGAGAACCAGTACGATGACCAGCAAGGAGATCGCCATCAGTCCGATGAGCACCTGGCGCCAGTCAACCAGCGCCAGCACCGCCGCCATGGGCCCGGTCGCCGCCATCCCGCCGAGGCCGGTAAGGGCAACGTGGAGAGCGGTGATCTGCGGCAGCCGGTGCGGCGGGAACCAGAGACTACCGGCCTTGACGCCGCCCATCAGGCTCGCCGCCATGCCGATGCCGATGAGGGCGCGGCCGAGCGCCAGGCCGGCAACGCCGCCCGCCGTCACGTAGACGACACCGCCCAGGACCGCGACCGCCAGCAAGGCCGCCACCACCGGCCGGGGGCCGAATCGGTCGAGCGCCAGCCCCATCGGCAGTTGCGTTGCCGCGAAGGTAACGAAGAAGGCGCTGGTGACGAAGCCGAGCTCCGCCGGCCCCAGTCGGAACTCGGCCACCAGCGCCGGCACGATCATCGCGTTGTTGACCCGGAAGGTGTAGTCGAGGGTGACGTAGACCAGGAACGGCAACAGGATCAGGGCCGGGAAGCGGCCGGTCGGCTGCGGTAGGGCGGTCATGAAAGCCGCTCAATCGTCCTCGATGCCGTCGTAGATCGAGCGGCGCTGCCACCACAAGAGCTCGCCGGCGAGGAAGGCGCGGGCCAGGTCGTTCTCGGGCCCGGCGAAGAAGGCGGCGGCCGGAGCCCGCTCCTTGATGCGGCCGCGGTGCAGGAAGATGACCTCGTCGGCGAGGCGGCGGGCCTGGTTGAGGTCGTGCGTGGTCATGACGATGCGCACGCCATCTGCCGCCGCCTGGCGCACCAGATCCTCCACGAGATGCGCCGCGGCGGGGTCGAGATTCGCGGTCGGCTCGTCCAGGAACAGGACCCGCGGGCGGAGCGCCAGCGCCCGGGCCAGCGCCAGGCGCTGCTGCTCGCCGAACGACAGCGCCCGGGCCGGGGCATCGGCGAGGCGGGCGAGGCCGGTCTGGCGCAGCGCCGCGTCGATGCGGGCATGGGCATCGGCGCCGGCGACGCCGCGGGCCTTCAGCGCGAAGGCGAGGTTGGCCCGGGCCGAGCGGCGCAGCAGTACCGGGCGCTGGAAGACCATCGCTTGGCCCCGCGCCAGACGCTTCGCTCCGCCGCCGGCGCCGTGCCAGCGGACCTCGCCCTCGTCGGGCGCCACAAGGCCGTGGCAGAGCCGTAAAAGCAAGCTCTTGCCGGCACCGTTGGGACCGATGATCAGGCTCCGCCGGGGCTCGGCCTCGAAGCGGCAGTCGATGTCCTTCAAGACCCGCTTGCCGCCGCGGGCGAGGCCGACGCCGCGCAGCTCCAACGGCAGCAGGTTGGTCTCGCCGCTCATGCGGCACTCCGCGCTTCGGTCACTTCCTTGAGGCCGTAGGCGGCGATGTTGACGGCGAGCGACAGCAGGATCAGGACGATACCGAGCCCGAGCGCCAGCGCCAGATCGCCCTTGGAGACCTCGAGCGCGATCGCCGTCGTCATCACCCGGGTCACGTGGTCGATGTTGCCGCCGACGATCATCACTGCGCCGACCTCGGCGATGGCCCGGCCGAAGCCGGCCAGCAGTGCCGTCACCAGGGCGAAACGGGCATCCCAGAGGAGGGCCCGGAGCGCCAGCGCCGGCGGCACGGCGAGCGAGCGGAAGGTCTCGCGGTATTCCTCCCAGAGCGATTCGACGACCTGGCGGGTCAGCGAGGCGACGATCGGCAGCACCAGAACGACTTGCGCCGCGATCATCGCCGTCGGCGTGAAGAGAAGGCCGAAGACGCCGAGGGGGCCGGCGCGCGAGAGCAAGAGATAGACCACGAGGCCAACGACCACCGGCGGTAGCCCCATGAGTACGTTCAGGCCGACGATCACCAGCCGGCGGCCGGGGAAACGCTGCAGCGCCAAGACGGCGCCAAGCGGCAGGCCGAGAAGGGCGGCGATCAAGACGGCCGAGAGGCTGACCCGGAGCGAGAGCGCGACGATCTCCACCAGGCGGTCGTCGAACGCCACCAGCAAGGTGAAGGCCGCCTCGAAGGCGCCACGAACGTCGTCCATCTACTCAGGCCTCCAGGCGGGCCGCATCGACGCCCATGGACGGTCTCCTCCGTTGCGGCGCCATGTTATACCAAAGCAATCGGCCGGGAACGGCGGTATGCAAAGGAAAGGCGCGCGCATGAACGACGAGAGCCCCGGACTGGGCTATATCGGCATGGGCTTGATGGGCCAACCCATGACGGCGCGGCTCCTGGCCGCCGGCTATCCCGTGACGGTCTGGAACCGCTCGGCAGAGAAGACCCAAGCGGCGGTCGAGAAAGGAGCGGTGGCGGCGGCCTCGCCGGCGGCGGTGGCGGCGGCGAGCGAGATCGTCTTCGCCTGCGTCACCGACGCGGACGCCGTCGAGGCGGTGCTCTTCGGCAACGGCGGCGTCGGTGAAGCGTGGGGCACGGGGAAGATCTTCGTCGACCACTCCTCGATCCACCCCGACACGACGGTGGCACTGGCGGCCCGGCTGGAGGCCCAAAACGGCATGCGCTGGATCGACGCGCCGATCTCGGGCGGCACCAAGGGGGCCGAGGAGGGCACGCTGGCGATCATGGCCGGCGGTGCGGAAAGCGACTTCGCGCACGTCGCGCCCATCCTTCGCCATACATCCGCCCGCGCCACCCTGATGGGCCCGGTCGGGGCCGGCCAGACGACCAAGCTCTGCAACCAGATGATCGCCGGCGCCGCCTTCGTCACCATTGCCGAGGCGCTGCGCTTCGCCACGAATGCCGGCATCGACGCCAGCCGGCTGATGGAGGCGTTGAAGGGCGGCTTCGCGGATTCGTTGCCCTTTCAGATCCTAGGCCCGCGCATGCTGCGCGAGATTGACGCGCCGCTCGGCCACAACGACACCATCCTGAAGGACGTGGAGACGGCGCTCGAGATCGGCGGCCGGGTGGCCGCGCCGATGCCGATGACGGCGGCGGCAGCACAGCTCTACCGCCTGATGGTCGCCCGCGGCCATGCCAAGGACGAACCCGGCATCCTCTACAAGCTCTACGGCGGATCCGAGAAGGGCGGCGCCTGAGACTCAGCCCGGGGCGATGACGTCGGCGGCGAACTTCTCCATCCGCTCCAAGCTCTCCGCCAGGCTGTCGGAGCGGAAATCGAAGATCAACTCCGAGACGCCGAGAGATTCATAAGTCGCGACGTCCTCGGCGATCTGCCCGGCCGGGCCCGTGAAGGGCCGACGATCTGTGCCGGCGGGGGCGGCACCGCGATCATAGACCGGCGCCTTGAACGAAATCGTCAGCGCCTCGAAGTCGCGACCCTCGGCCTCGGTGAGGCGCTTCAACTCGTCGAGCGAGGCGGCGAGCTCGGCCGGCGTCAACGGCACCGCAGCGATGGCGCCGACCGGGTGCCAGCCGTCGCCGTGGCGGGCGACACGGCGCAACGCGGGCCGGCTGTGGCCGCCGATCCAGATCGGCGGGTGCGGCTTCTGCACCGGCTTGGGCTCGGAATGGACCGCCTTGAAGCGATAGAACTCGCCCTCGTGCTCGGCCGGGTCCTGGGTCCAGAGCTTCTTGAAGATCTCGATATACTCGTCGCTGACCGCACCCCGGCGCTCGAACGGCGCCGTCTGCAACGCCTCGAACTCCTCCCTCATCCAGCCGACGCCGACGCCGACCGTGACCCGGCCCTTGGAGAGGACGTCGATGGTGGCCAGCACCTTGGCGGTGAAGACCGGGTTGCGGTGCGGCAGCACCATGACGCTGCTGACGAGCCGCAGGCGCTCGGTCTTGGCGGCGATGAAGCTCATCAGCGTCAGTTGCTCCAAGGCATCGCCCTGGCCCGGAAAGGCGCCGGTGACGGTGTAGGGATACTTGGACGCGATCTCGGCCGGAAAGACGATGTGGTCTGCGATCATCACCGAGGCGAAGCCCAGCTCCTCTGCCCGGCCGACCAGGGCGGCGAGGTCGTCGGGCCGGGCGGTCTGGCCCCGGGTCGGTAGGTAGAAGCCGTAACGCACGTTCGATCTCCCTTGGAATGCTGCTAGCGCAGATGACAGGCGACGGTATGGCCGGGCGCGACTTCCTTCAGCGCCGGCGATTCCTCCTGGCAGCGGGGCTCGGCATAGGGACAGCGGGTGTGGAAGTGGCAGCCAGGCGGCGGGTTGATCGGGCTCGGCACGTCGCCCTGCAGGGTGCGGCGCTTGCGCTTGATCGAGGGGTTGGGGATCGGCACCGCGGCCAGCAGGGCCTCGGTATAAGGGTGCTGAGGATCGGTGAAGAGCGTTTTCTTGTCCGCGTACTCGACGATGCGGCCCAGATACATCACCGCGATGCGGTGGCTGATGTGCTCGACCACGGCCAGGTCATGGGCGATGAAGAGATAGGAGAGCTTGTAGTCGCGCTGCAGGTCCATCAGCAGGTTGATCACCTGGGCCTGGATCGAGACATCGAGGGCGGAGACCGGCTCGTCGCCGATGATCAGCCTCGGATTGAGGGCCAGGGCCCGGGCGATGCCGATGCGCTGGCGCTGGCCGCCGGAGAACTCGTGCGGATAGCTCTCGGTCTGCGCCTTGCGCAAGCCGACCCGCTCGAACAGATCGGCCACCATCCGCTCCCGCTCCCGGCCCTCGGCGATTTTGTGGATGCCGAGGGATTCACCGACGATGGCGCCGGCCGACATGCGCGGGTTGAGCGAGGAGAACGGGTCCTGAAAGATGATCTGCATCTCGCGCCGATAGGGCCGCATCTCGGCCTTGCCGAGGCCGGTGATGTCCGTGCCCTCGACGACGATGCTGCCGGCCGTCGGCTCGATGAGGCGCAAGACGGTGCGGCCCACGGTCGACTTGCCGCAGCCGCTCTCGCCCACCAGGCCGAGCGTCTCGCCCTCGCCGATCGTGAAGCTGACCCCATCGACGGCAAAGACATGGCCCACTGTGCGGCTGAGAAGGCCTTTGGTGATGGGGAAGTGCTTCTTCAGGTCCGTTACTTCCAGGACCGGCGTGCCG
>JASLMY010000207.1 GCA_030746295.1 Alphaproteobacteria bacterium
CTCAAGATGGTCGCCAACCTGCTCGGCAAGCAAGGTTTCGCCATGGTGGTGAAACCCTACAAGAGCCCCAAGCGCGACGGTGTCCGCAAGATCAAGGTTGGGCCCTACGTCGCCGTCGAGGTCTACGGCCGTTACGTCGACCCCAAGCACGGCGTCATGTACGCCCGCCTCGTCGGCATCCCGAACCCAAAGAGCGAGCACGGCATCTTCATGGTCGCCAACATCGCCTCCGCCCGCCTGCCGCTCGAGAACCCCGACGAGCTGGCCACCAAGACCCGTTCCGGCGCGGCGCTGACGACGTTCCGGTATCTGGATTGAGCCATAGCCGCGGCGTTACCACTGTCCGGATAGCCCGCCGGCCACGCCGCCCGAGGCCGGCTCAAGCTCGACGGATCCCGCAGCCGTCATCGCGAGCGCAGCGACGCGATCCAGGGTGGAAACCGTGATACTGGATCGCTTCGTCGGCTTCGCCTCCTCGCGATGACGTCGCCAGAGTCGGTTCCAGTGCCCGCCGCCTCAGTTCGCCAGGCGGTAGAACTTGGCGGCGTTCTCGCAGGTGATCTTGTGCACCACGTCGGCCGGCAGGCCAGCGAATTGCTCCTCGATGTACTTGTCCGAATCCGGCCAGACGCCATCGCCGTGCGGATAGTCCGAGCCCCACATCAGGCTCTCGACGCCGATGTCGTCCACGAGCTTGGCGCCGATCCGGTCGAACTGGAAGGTCGCCTTGCATTGGCGGCGCCAGTAATCGCTCGGCTTCATCGTCAGGCCCAGGTCGTGGAAGCGGTCCTCCCACTCGAAGTCCATGCGGTCGAGCGCATAGGCGAGCCAGCCGATGCCGCTCTCGCCGAGCGCGATGCGCAGGTTCGGATAACGCTCCAGCGCAGCACTGGCGATGATCGCGGCGATGATGTTGACCAGGTTCATCTGAAAGCCGGAGACGACGGTGAAGAAGGCCGAGCGCCGGGTGCGGCCGTCCAAGTCCTGCAGAGTCTCGGTCGCGATCGCCGGGAAGGTGTGGAAATGGAGCGGCAGGTCGACCTCGGCGATGGCCTGCCACAGCGGTTCCCAGCAGGGGTGGTACATCGGCTCCATGTCCCACGAGCACGAAAGCTCGATGCCGCGCAGGCCCAGCTTGGCGACCCGGTGGACCTCGGCCACCGCCGCCTCGATGTCGCCGTAAGGCAGGCAGGCGAGGCCGATCTGCCGCTCGGGATAGTGCGTACAGAAGTCGGCCAACCAGTCGTTATAGATCCGGAACATCTCGTTCGCCGCCTCGTGGTCGGCGAGCTTGGTGGCCGCCCCCAGGATGCCGTAGATGACCTCGGCGTCGACGCCATCGCGGTCCATATCCTTGATCCGCAAGTGCGGGTCGGAGACACGGCGGATGTCCTGCTTGCCGTCCTCATAGAGGTTGGTCGCCGCCATCAGGTCGGCGCGGGCATGCTGGCCGGGGATATACTTCTGCCCCGCCGGCCCGACCCCGTTCTTGAGCCCGAAGGAGATGCCGTTCTTGCTGGTCCAGTAGGGGCCGTCGGGGCCGTCGGTGACGTAGGGCATGCGCGCCTTCATCGCCGGCGTCGCCTCGGAGGTGAAGATGTCGGGCGGCATCCAGCAGAGATCGATATGGCAATCGGCGGATATGCGGTTGTATTTCACGAGTTCACCCCTTCCCCTGGAGAGCGCGGCTTGCTGTCGCCGCCGTGGCGCAACCGCAAAAATAGGGCCTTCCGCGTCGTCTCGTCCAGCCCGCCGGGCGCGCGGCCGCTCCGCTTGGTGCGGCAATCGGCGAAATTGCGGCGGCTTGCCGCAACGACTACGCTGGCGGCCGGAACCGGCGGTCATCCTCAACCCATCGGTTCGGGAGGCCCGTGGTCGGCGAAGCGTTGCTCGGCCGGGCCGCTGGAGGTTCGCTAGACGCCATGCCTGAAATGGAAATCCCGCTCAACATAGCCAATTCGGTGACGGCGTGGGCGCGCGCGACGCCTGAGGCCCCGGCGATCCTGACGCCCGAGGGCGCGCTCAGCTACGCCGAGCTCGACCGCGCGGTCGCTTGGTCGGCAGATTCGTTCCGGAAAGCCGGCCTCGAGCCGGGCACGATCGTCGCCGTCCGATTGGCGAACAAGCCACAGCATATGCTGGCCGCCTTGGCCTTGTTTCGCCTCGGTGTCGGGCACATCGCTTTCGCGGAAGATGTCCCGGTCGAGGTTCAACACGACCTGACGCGCCATCTCGGGATCGTCGCGATGGTCGCCGACAGCTCCGACGCAGGACCCACAGAAGGGCGTATCGTCGCGCCGCCACCCGGCGGGATCGACGATATCGGCAAGCTCCCATCGGTCGACTTCCCGGCCGTGTGCGACGCTGCCCTGCCGTGCCTTCTGACCACGACTTCGGGCACCGGCGGGGTTCCAAAGGTGGGTCTCGTGACACAAGGCCTGCTGCAAAAGCGACTCCGATACTGGAACCACGGGCTGCCGGGCGTGCCGAAGATGCGCCTCTTGCCCATGCCGGCAATGAGTTTTCCCGGCGCCAAGGTCTACGCGCTGTCGGCTCTCGTGGTCGGCGGATGCATGGCGCTCGTCGACGGCCGTACGGTCGTGGCCGATTTGATCGCGTTCATCAAGGAACACCGCATCAACCACATATTCGGCGCACCCATCCACGCGCAATCCATGATCCGTATGGCGCGCCAAGGCGAGCTGCTGCTACCGGACCTCGACGTCTTTCGATTGGGCACGGCGGTGATCCCCGAAACGCTTCGCCGGGAGATCCAAGAGCGGCTGACGCCCAACTTCTTCGTCAGCTACGGCTCCTCCGAGAACGGCGTCATTACCCTCGCGGATACGTCATTGATGCGCGAGATCCCCGGCGTCGTCGGCTATCCGCTGCCCGACGTCGAGATCGAAGTGATCGATGACGCGGACCGGCCGTTGCCGCCCGGCGAGGTCGGTCGCATTCGGCTCAGGTCGGGCGGCATGATCGACGGATATCTCGACAGTTCAGGCGAATCCGCGGCGGCGTTCCGCGACGGCTGGCTCTATCCCGGCGACCTCGGAGAATTCACGCCGGACGGCGCGCTCATCCACTACGGCCGCGCCGACGACATGATGATCCGGGACGGGATCAACATCTACCCGGCAGAGATCGAGAACGCGCTGCTGCGGCACCCCGCTGTCGTCGAGGTGGCCGCCTTCCCGGTCAAGCACCGAAGGCGCGGCGATCTCCCCGTTGCCGCCGTGGTGACGAATGCCGAGGTCTCGAGCGACGAGCTGCTCGGCCATTGCCGCTCTTGGCTGGGCGCGAAGAGCCCGGCCGGGATTATGACGGTCGACAAGTTGCCGCGGAATGCGAACGGCAAGGTGCTGAAGAAGGAACTGGAAACGCAGTACCTGAAGGCGCAGCCAGGCGCGGTGTCCGCCGTGCGCGCGCGTGTTCGACCGGACTGAGTTGCCGCGGGCCTTCCAGCCCAGCCCCTAGTACGACCCCTCCCCCGGCTTGGGCTTTTGGTGCCCCGCGCGGGTGTAGTAGGGCTCGGGGATGTCCTTGGCGCGCTTGTAGAAGAGCCAGGCGCAGGGCTTCTCCGGGTCGGGGTCGTAGTCGGTGACCCACAACGGGTGGCCGCCCCATTCCATCGGCAGCTTCTCGTTGATGGCGCAGTGGACGCAGTAGTAGGGGACGCCCGCCTGGCCGAAGCACCAGTCGTGGGCTTCTTCCGTGACACCGAAGTCGTAGGGCGGCCCGAGGCGTGAAGGCGTGCCGTCGACCGGGTCGCCACGGCGCATCCGTCCGCCGCTGCCGCAGGGGTCCATTAGAATCGTGAACTTCTCGCCGTCCTCGATCACCTCCAACTCGCCGTCCTGTTTCGGGCCGCCGTGGTGCGCCCGCATGATCTCGGCCGTCATGTGGACCCGCGCCTCCACCGTCATGGCGAGGAAGCCGCGCCAAGTGCGCCGCAGCATCCAGCCGCCCTGGCTGGCGCGGAGCGCCTGGTGCATCTCCTCCTCGCCGTGGCGCCGGGCGATAAAGTCGAGCAGGTTCCAGATCCAGTCGCAGAAGAGGTCGTGCAGCCCCTTGCCTTCGGGCACCATGTAGCGGGCCAGCGCCTTGGCGGCCTCCTTGTCGCCGGCGTCGACCGCGTCGGCCACCAGCTCCTGTGTCGGCCGGCCCAGCTCCGCCGCGTCGTCCTGGCGCACCGCGCGGCCGACCGCCGCCAGATCGCTCAATCGCAACATGACCGCCTCCTATTCCCGCCGTCTCAATATCCACGCTGCATGCCGAGCTCGTGCACGGCGATGTAGTTCAGGATCATCTCCTCCGAGACTGGCGCGAAGCGGAAGAGCCGGGCATCGCGCCACAGCCGCTCCACGTGGCTCTCCTTGGCGTAGCCCATGCCGCCCATGGTCTGCATTGCCCGTTGCGTCGCCCGCTCGCCGACCTGCGCCGCGACCAGCTTGGCCTGGTTCGATTCGCTGCCGTAGGGCAGGCCGGCGTCGTGCAAGCTGGCGGCCTTGTAGTTCATGATCCGGGCGCACTGGGCCTCGGCATGGGCCAAGGCGAGGGGGAACTGCAGCCCCTGATGACTGGAGATCGGCCGGTCCGCGAAGACCTTGCGCTCGTTGGCGTAATCGACCGCGAGCTTGAGCGCCAGCTCGATGGTACCGATCAGTCCCGCGGTGGTGACGATCCGCTCTGTATTGAGGACTTCCAACAGCTCGCGCCAGCCGCCATGCAGTGTGCCGACCAGTTCCTCCGGTGCGATCTTCACGTCATCGAAGAATATCGTCGAGGCGGCGAGCGTGTTGGTGCCGGCCTTGTCGATGGTCTGGTGCTCCAGCCCCTCGCGCTCGACGTCGACCAGGAACATGGTGATGCCATCGGTGCGACGCGTTGATTCCTCGACCGACTTGGTCCGGGCGACGACCAGCATCTTGGTCGCATCGGGCACCGCCGTAATCCAGATCTTGCGGCCGTTGAGACGCCAGCCGTCACCGTCCGCCTTGGCGAACGAGCGCAGCTCCAGGGTGTTCGAGCCGGCGTCCGGCTCGGTCAGCGCCATGCAGCAGTTGATCTCGCCGGAGATGATCTTGGGCAACAGGTCGCGCTTCATCGCTTGCGAGCCGAACTTCGAGATCGAGACGCCGCCGAAGATCGGGTTGATCATGAAGAGTTGACCCACGGTGGCGCCGCCGCCGGTGGCCGACATGGCCTCGACGATGAGCGCCATCTCCAGCATGCCGAGACCGGCGCCGCCGTGTTCCTCGGGCAACGCGACGCCGCAGAGGCCGGCCTCGCAAATCGCCTGCCAAAAGGCCGTCGGGAAGGCTTTCTCGGCGTCGATCTCGCGCCAGTAGTCGAGGCCGAAGGAGTCGCCGACGCGGCGCGCCGTCTCGACCATCAGCCGTTGCTCTTCCGTCAGCTGGAAGTCCATCTCGTCATTCCTTGTCTGTCGCTCAGCTTGCCGCCGGCAGCAGCAGGTTGAGCGGGTTCTCGATGTAGGCCTTGATCCGGTTCAGGAAGGCGAGGCCGCTGACGCCGTCGAGGATGCGGTGATCGGCCGACAGCACCAGGCCCATCTCCCGGGCGAGCTTGGGCCGTGCCCGCGCGTCGGGGCGGAAGACCTCGCGCACGCTGCCGACGCCCAGGATCGACGATTGGCCCGGCGTGATGATCGATGTCATGTAGGTAACGTCGTGCATGCCGGCGTTCGAGACCGTGACGGCGCCGCCGCCGACGTCGGCCGCCGTCAACCGGCCCTCCCGCGCCCTTGCCACCAGCGCCGCCGCCTGGCCCGCCAGGCCATGGAGGTCGGCGGTCGCCAGATCGCGCAGCACCGGTACCATCAGGCCCGCCTCGGTATCGACCGCGAGGCCGACGTCGATCGTCTGGAACTGCAAAATCTCGTCGTCCTGCCAGACCCGGTTGACCGCCGGCTGGTCGGCGATCGCGCGGGCGACGGCAGCGACGATCAGGTGCGTCAGGCCGACCCGGGGCTGGCCCTCGATCGCACCTAGCTGCGCCTCCAGACGCTGCAGCTCGCTCGCCTCGGCCTCGGTGGCGAGGTAGAAGTGCGGCACGCCCTCCTTCACCGCACCGAGCCGGCGGGCCACGGTGCGTTGATGCGGGCTCGGCGCCAGACGCTCGGTCCCTATCGGTGCCGCCGCAGCCTCTGCCGGAGCCGGCGCTGTCGATGCCGCTTCCACGTCGGCCGCCTTGATCCGGCCGCCGGGGCCACTGCCAGCGATCGTGGCGAGGTCGATGCCGCGCTCACGGGCGAGCCGCTTGGCCAAGGGCGTCGCCCGGATGCGTCCACCCTTGGCTTTCGTCGGAGCCGGTGTCGGGGCCGGCGCATCGACGACAGTCGCGACTGTCGCCGCCTTGCCCTCGAAGACGCACTCGGCGATCGGCGTGCCGACCGGCACGGTCTCGCCCTCGGCCACCAGGATGCTCTCGATGCGGCCGTCGGCGGGTGCGGCGATCTCGTTGGCGATCTTCTCGGTCTCGACCACGATCACGGTTTCGCCGGCACTGAAGGCCTGGCCCGGCGCCACCCGCCATTCCACCACCGAGCCCTCGGTCATGGTCAGACCAAGTTTCGGCATCAGGAAGGGGGCGGCCTCGGCCACGGTCAACGACCCTTGAAGTCCGCCGCCCGCTTCTCCAGGAACGCGGTGCAGCCTTCGTGCGCGTCCTCGGAATCCAGCACCAGGCCAATCATCGCCTGCTCGTGCTGGATCGCCGACGAGAGCGGCATGTCACCACCGGCGCTGAGCGTCCGCTTCAGGAGCTTCAGGATCAGCGGCGACTTGGTCGCCACCTTCTCGGCCATGGCGCGGGCCTCGGCCATCAGCTCGGCCTTCGGCACGACCTTGTTGGCAAGGCCGATGGCGACCGCTTCCTCGGCGCTGATGTGGTCGCCGGTGAACATGATCTCCTTGGCACGGCAGAGCGGCACCTGGCGGATCAAGCGCTGGGTGCCGCCGGCGCCCGGAAAGAGGCCAAGCGTGATCTCCGGCAGGCCGAGGCGGGCCGTGTCGGCCAAGATGCGGATGTCGAGCGAGAGCACCAGCTCGGTGCCGCCGCCGAGCGCGAAGCCGTTGACCGCCGCGATGGTCGGCGTGTCCGAGACCTCGATTCCGCGGAAGACACGGTGCACGACCTCGCCGAACTCGTTGTAGTGAGGCAGACCCTGGCGCGAGTTCAAGTCGGCGATATCGCCGCCGGCGACGAAGGCGCGGTCGCCGGCGCCGGTGATGATGATGGCGTGCACGTCCTCGCGCGCCTCGACCTCGGCGAATGCGCTTTCCAGTTCCAGGATCGTCGGCACGTCGAGGGCATTCAAGGTCTCGGGCCGGTTGATGGTCAGCGTGGCGATGTTGCCATCGACCTCGCTCAGAATGACACCGTCTGTCATCTCATCGTCTCCTCCGTCGCGTTCATTTCATTCCATGACCCGCCTGACCGCGCCGGCAACGTCCTCAGGCTTTGGCAGATAGGCCTTCTCGAGGCTCTTGGCGAAGGGCACCGGCATGAAGGGGGCACCGACTCGGGCGATCGGGCCATCCAGTTCCTCGAAGCCGACGTCGGCCATCCGGGCCGCGACCTCGGCGCCAACGCCGAAGGCCTCGACCGCCTCGTGCGCCACCACCAGGCGATGGGTGCGGGCGAGCGAGGCCAGCACCGCCGCCTCGTCCCAGGGCTGCAACGTACAGAGGTCGATGACCTCGACCTCGATGCCTTCGCCGGCCAGGGTCTCGGCGGCGGCGAGGCTGGTATGCGCCGCAGCGCCGTAGGTGACGATGGTCGCATCGCCGCCGGAGCGCAGCGTCTGGGCAACGCCGAGCCGACCCGGGCCAGGGTCGTCCGGCACTTCGCCCTTCATGGCATAAAGGGTCTTGTTCTCGACGAAGACCACCGGGTTCGGGTCCAGGATCGCGGCCCTCAGCAAGGCATAGGCATCGGCGGGGTTGTGCGGGCAGACCACCTTCAAGCCGGGGATGTGGGCGAACCAGGCCTCGAGGCACTGCGAGTGCTGTGGCCCGGCGTTGAGGCCGCCGCCATGCTGGGTGCGCAGCACCATCGGCACCGGCGCCTGGCCACCGAACATGAAGTGTGCCTTTGCCGCTTGGTTGACGAGGGCGTCCATGGCCAGCGTCGTGAAGTCCATGAACATGATCTCGACGATGGGCTTGAGGCCCGACAGCGCCGCGCCGACCGCAGCACCTCCGATCACGTTCTCCGAAATCGGGGTATCGCGCACCCTGACCTCGCCGAACTGGTCCTTGAGGCCGCGGGTGACGCCGAAGGGCCCGCCGGGTGCGGCGATGTCCTCGCCGAAGAGCACCACCGTCTCGTCCGCCGCCATGGCATCGCGAATGGCAGCACCGATGGCCTGCCCGAAGCGCATCTCAGCCATGTCGCCGGCCCCTCACGTCGCCTGCCTATAGACCAGGTCGCGCATGCCGTCGGGCCCCGGGGCGCGACCCTGCCGGGCACTGGTGACGGCGGCCTCGATCCGGTCCGCGACGTCGGCCTCGACGCCTTCGCCCTCGGCCTCGTCGAGACCGAGGGCGGCCAGCCGTTCGAGGCAGCGGCGGATCGGGTCGTGACGGTCGAGGTCGGCGAGCTCGGCTTCGTCGCGGTATTTCTGCGGGTCGCCCTCGAAATGGCCGCCGAAGCGTTGCACCACACATTCCAGAACCCGTGGGCCACCGTGCTTCAACATGTCTTTTCGGATCTTGGCCGCGGTCTTGGCGACGAGCTCGACATCGCCGCCGTCAATCCGCTCCGCCGCGATGCCGAAGGCGGCGGCGAGGTTCTGAAGATTGGCGGCGACGGTTTCCGAGGTCGGTGAGAACTCGCCCCAGCCGTTGTTCTCGCAGACGAACAAGAGCGGCAGGCGCCAGATCGCGGCCAGGTTCAAGCTCTCGTGCAGCGCCCCTTCCGCCATCGCGCCGTCGCCGAAGAAGGCCACGGCCACGGCATCGCGCCCGCGCACCTGGTGGGCGAGCGCGCT